>CAZLGP010000271.1:0-28119 GCA_964558905.1 uncultured Thermoanaerobaculia bacterium
GCCAACCGCCAACCGATAAAGGAACCCCCCCATGACCACCATGACTGTTGATCAGGCTCTCAATGCAGCACTCGCCGAGGAAATGCGGCGCGACCGGCGCGTCATCGCGTTCGGCGAAGGCGTGGCCACGAACGCGCGCGAGCTCGTGGAAGAATTCGGGCCGAAGCGCATCCGCAATACGCCATTGGCCGAGGGGATCATCGCCGGTACGGCGGCGGGAGCGGCGGCGACGGGGCTGCGTCCCGTGATCGACCTCCTCTTCGCCCCCTTTCTCACGTTCGCAATGGAGGAACTGGTGAATAGCGCGGGAAAGCTGCGCTTCATCTCCGGGGGCCAGTTCTCGTTCCCGATGGTGACCATCGCCCGCACGGGCTCCGGCTGGGGCGTCGGCGCGCATCACAATCACAACGTCGAGTCGTGGTTCGTCAACGCGCCGGGCGTGAAGGTGGTGATGCCGTCGACCGCCGCGGATTTCAAGGGACTGCTCAAGAGCGCCATCCGCGACGACAACCCCGTGCTGTTCTTCACCGACATCGGTCTGATCCATCAGCCGGGTGAGGTGCCGGATGGCGATCACGTGGTGCCGATCGGCAAAGCCTCGATCCGTCGCGAGGGGAGCGATGTGACGTTGATCTCGTACGCGAAGACCGTGAATACCTGCCTCGCGGCCGCGGAGGCGCTCGGCGAAGAGGGTGTTTCCGCCGAGGTGATCGATCTCCGCTCGCTCAAGCCTCTGGACGAGGACGCCATCCTCGCGTCGGTGAAGAAGACCGGACGCGCGATTGTGGTGCACGAGGCCGCGGGGCCGTGCGGTGTCGGCGCGGAGGTCGCGGCGATTCTCGCGGAGAAGGCGTTCGGCGCGCTGAAGGCGCCGGTGGTGCGCCTGACCGGTCCGGATGCTCCGGCGGCTGCGTCGTTCCCGCTGGAGGCGGCATTTGCGCCGCAGGCGGACGCGATCGTGGCAGCCGCGCTGCGGGTCATGGCCGCGCACTGAGGGCCCGCGGAGCGCCGGCATCCCTGCCGGCCGCTACGCCGGCTTCCAGCCGGCCGGCTCCTCGCGAGAGCTGCCGGCAGGATGCCGGCGCTCCGCGCAGTAGACTTGCCGCGTGCGCTTCGCGTTCATCGGCGGCATCTACTCGAACTTCCATGCTTTGACGGCGGCGCTCGACGAGATCGAGCGCCGCCACTGCGACGCAACGTACTTTCTCGGCGATCTCGGCGCCTTCGGGCCGCATCCGGATCGGATCCCGGAGCTCCTGATCGCGCGCGGCATTCGGGGGATCCAGGGCAATTACGAGGAGTCGCTTTCCACGCGCGCTGGCGACTGTCATTGCGGCTATACCGATCCCCGCGACAATCATTACGCACAGATCTCGTACGACTACACGTTCGCGAAGACGAGCGACGCGTACAAGGACTGGATGGGGACCCTGCCGCGCGAGATCCGCTTCGTCGCCGGCGGACGGCGCTTCCTGCTCGTGCACGGGTCGCCGCGGAAGATCAACGAGTTTCTGTGGCGCTCGACGTCTCCCGAGCCTTTTCTCGAGAAGCTCTGTCGCGATCACGACGCGGACGTCATCGTGTGCACGCACACGGGACTGCACTGGCACAAGACCCTCGGCAGCGGGCGTCATGTGATCAACGCAGGGGTGATCGGACGTCCCGCGAACGACGGCGGCTCGCACGTGTGGATCGCGGTCGTCGACGACGACCCGTTCCAGGTCGACTTTGTGCCGATCGCGTACGACCACGTCGCGCTCGCCGCGGAGATGCGCGCCGAGCAATTGCCCGAGGCGTTCGTGGAGACGATCGTCAGAGGGTGGTGGACGACGTGCCTGGAAGTGTTGCCGCCGAAGGAACGGGCGTCGGGCCGGTTTTAGATCTCGAGCTGAACGCCGCTCTTGCGTCCGGCGAAAAGAGTGTGCACGCGGCTTGCAGTGACAGGAAACCGTCGGCGTTGATCCACCACCGGGCCGCTAAGCTATGACGCCGACGCTTTCCCCATGTTGGTCCGGCCACCAGCGGAACGGCGAAGCCGCTGGTGGCCGTTTTCATTTACGCGTACTCGCCGTCTTCGATCTCCCTCAATACGCCGCAATCCGGGCAGGAGTACGGCGAAGGATTTCCGCGGCCATTCCGGCCTCCAGTCGAAGGTCACCCGACGACGTCGTCGATCGCTTGTGGTGCGGTGCCGCGCACGAGGCGCGTCAATAGTGAGCCGAGGTCCGCGAGCGGCACGACGTGATCGACCTCCGCATTTTCGATCGCGCTCTTCGGCATTCCGGAATAGAGCGCGTCCGCCGGGTCCTGCACCACGGCGATGCCCCCGCAATGTTTGATGGCGATCAGGCCAGCCGTGCCGTCGTCGAGCACTCCGCTGAGGATCACGCCGATCGCGTTCTCGCGCGCCGCGATCGCCGCGCTGCGGAACAGAGGATCGATCGAAGGGCGGTGGCGGTTCTCGCGCGGTCCGCCCGAGACGGCGAGCGTCAGTTCGCCGCTCTGGTCGCGAATGAGCAGGTGATGGTCCGGAGGGGCGACGTAGATCGTCCCTGTCGCGAACCGCTCGCCATCCACGGCCGTTTTCGCCTGGAGCTGGCCCTGACGGTGCAGAATCCCGGCGAGCATGCTCGGCGAATCGGGCGGCAGGTGGAGGACGACGGCGATCGGGGCGCCGAAATCCGCGGGCAGATCGCGCGCGAGTTGCATCAACGCCTCGACGCCTCCGGCAGATGCGCCGATGACGACGACCCGTCGATCTGCCAGAATCCGGTTCACTCCGGACGCTCCGATGCCAAAACGAGGCCCGAAAGAAGAAACGCCGCCACAAGGTCGACGACGTCGCCGACTACGTCACGATGCTGCGCCAGGACCGGAGGGAGCTCGAGCGGCTCTGCGCCGACATCCTCATCCGGCTACGCGCGTGCGTCCGTACAAGACGACGGACAATCGGATCGAGGGTGCGGTGGTGGTGTTGATCGAACAAGCCGCTGTGATTCTCGCATGCCTGCCCGGGCGATCAGCGCTTCTTCAGTCCCCGGCGAACGGTCTCGAGCTCTCCGCGGATGAAGTCGAGCTGCGCGAGCATCTCCTCGACCTGCTGCGCGCGCTCGGCCTGAGCGTTGCGGCCGCGGACGCGCTGGGTGCGGCGCTCCGCCGCCATTTCGCGCCAGAGCTCGGTGCGCTTCTTCGTCTCCAGCCTGGCGATGCGGCGGGCCAGGGGATCGACGCCGTCGTCACGTCCGTTCTCCTCACCGCCGAGAAGCTCGGTTGCCGTCACCTGAAGCACCTTGGCCAGAATCATAAAGAGGCCGAGGTCGACCGACTGCTTGTCGTTTTCGATGCGGGACAACGTCGCCACGCTGATCTTCGCCTTGCCGGCGACGTCCGCGAGCGGCCGGCCTTGGGCCTGTCTGAACTCTCGAATTCGCGCTCCGATCATGGAGGCCATGGTACGTGGTCTTCCGTGAAGATCCAACGAGGTTTGGGACGCGCGACTCCCGGCGTGACCACTCGTTCGCCGATGTTGCGAAAGATTTGCGTCACATGCAATTCGCTTTCACCCCGGTTTCCGCAACGGATCCTTTCTCCGATCCGCGGGATCTCCTTCCTCCCAGCCGAAGTCGCGATCCGTGAGCTCCTGGAGATCGTCGTCGACTCTGCGATATCCGGTGGGGGGATGCTCGTCACGCCCGCCGAGCGGAACGCCACGTCCTTCTCCGCCATCCACCGAGCCGTCTTTCCCATTCTTGCGTTTGAGCATGCACAGGTTCTGTTGCAAGTCACGTGACCACGTCATGGGTGAGCTCGGCACGTCCGTGGGGACTGTGGGAAGACGCGCTGGGGGCAATTGCATGTGCATGCGGTTGCGTCCGTGTCTTCCGGCAGACGTCGAGAACGGGCGTCAGGTGTCGGCCGCGATATCGGGGCAGCATGAGCGCAGCGCGGTCTGCAACTCCTCGAGCGAGAACGGTTTCCGAAGGACGGCAGCGCACACGCGAATCTCGTCGATCCGCGACCAGCCGTTCTCCGGCAGGGTCGTCACGACGACCGTGCGCGGGAGCAGATCGGGTGCATGCAAGGCGACGAACCGCAACACCTCGCTTCCGCTCATATCGGGGAGAAGGAGGTCGAGCACGAGAGCATCGAACGTCTGAGAGGAGAGCAGGGCCACCGCGCTCCGGCCGTCGGCGGCCGTCACGGCACGCCTGGGCAGCATCCGCACGACGACTTCCAGGAGATTCCGGATGGAAGCATCCCCATCGACGACGAGAACATCACCGGCATGGGACATTGTTTTCGCGGTGTGCAAAAAAGCATAGCACTCTTTGTTCCATATGGCGTTTCTTCCCGCGGCCTGCGCGGCAGACCGTTGTCATTCTGAGAGGCGGAGCGCGGCGAAGGACCTTCTCCGTTGCGTGCTGGAAGGTTCTTCGCTGTCTACGCAGCTCAGGATGACACCTCTTTTCTGCCGCGCAGACTCCTAGTGCCCCTTCAATCTTGTTTCTGTGGGTGCTTTGCGGCGGCGGACCGTCTGCTTCGTCGCCGCTCCTCGACGATGTCCCAGCATCGCCTCCTCGCGGCGACTTGCATCCGGCCGACCGGCGCTCGCAAATCACCCACAGAAACGAGATTGAAGGGGCACTAGGCGGAGGATCGTGCGGGCAGGGTGTAAATTTCAGGAGACGTCCCTTGACAGGTGCGCGGCAAGACGTATCGTCACGTGGTGCGGCAATTGTTTGCCCTCCTGCTGTTGGTCGCGGCGATCGTGCACCCGATCGCGCACGTCGACGATCCGCTCGTCTGCGCGTGCGCTCACGGAGCGGTCGTCGAGGGCGCACCGCACGCGATCGCCGGACCGCGCGTCGGGTCCAGCGCGCACGCCATCGCTCCCCCAACCTTCATCCCCGTCGCGGCGGCCACCGAACTGCCCGCGCGCGCTCCTCCGGCCGCGTGACTCTCCTCTCCGGTCACGCATCCTGAGACGCCGATAGGAGCATTGCCCATGAACGTCACGTTCGCGCGGTTCGTCCGCGCCTGTTTTGCCTTTCTCTTTTTCTTACTGACGACCACTCTTGCCGCGCAGACCGCCACCATCGTCGGCCGGGTCTACGATCCCCAGGCCCAGCCGGTGAGCGACGCGACGGTGACGCTGGTGGAGATCCGCCGCCAGACGCGCACCGCCGCGGACGGGTCGTTCCGTTTCGATGCCGTACCGCCGCGGCACTATCACATCCGTGCCGAGAGCCCGCGGCTCGGATTCACGGTCGGCGAGGCCAGCGTATCCGCGGGCGAGACGCGCACCGTCGAGGTGGTGATCGACCCGCTCGTGCACGCGGACGAGATCGTCGTCACCGCCAGCGCCGACTCCCGTCGCCAGTCGGAGGTCTACCAGCCCGTGAACGTCCTCGGCGAGGAAGAGCTGCAGGCCCGCCTCCAGCCGTCCCTCGGCGAGACGCTCGCGCAGGAACCGGGAGTGACATCGACGTCCTTCGGCGCGGGCGCGAGCCGTCCCGTGATCCGCGGCCTCGGTGCCGACCGCATTCGCGTCCTCGAAGAAGGCGTCGGCACGGGAGACGTGTCCAACGTCAGTCCCGATCACGCCGTGAGCGTCGAGCCCGCGGGTGCGGAGCGGATCGAGATCGTCCGCGGCCCGGCGACGCTGCTCTATGGCAGCAACGCGGTGGGCGGCGTCGTGAACGTCATCAGCGCGCGCGTGCCGTCGCGGGCGATGACCACTCCGCTGACCGGCTGGCTCGATCTCCGCTACGGCAGCGCGGCCGAGGAGAAGACGACGGCGCTGACGGTCGACGGCGGCCGTGGATCGTTCGCATGGCACGCGGACTTCACGCTGCGCGACACCAACGATTACGCGATCCCCGGTCCGGCCGATCCGTTCGACGATCCCGATCACTTCGAGGGGGTGCTCGAGAACAGCGCGCTCCAGTCCCGCACCGGCACGCTCGGCGCCTCCTGGGTGGGCGACCGCGGCTTCTTCGGCGTCGCCTTCACGAATTTCTCGACGAACTACGGCGTGCCCGGTCACGCGCACCATGACGAGGGCGAGGATGAAGAAGAGGAGGAAGAGGATGCGGCTGTGCGCATCGACCTCGAGCAGCGCCGCTTCGACATCCGCGGCGAGCTCGCACAGGTTGCGATCTTCGAGAACGTCCGCCTTCGCCTCGGCGTGACGGACTACGAGCACCTCGAGCTCGAAGGCGCGGAGGTCGGCACCCGTTTCCTCAACGACGGGCTGGAAGCGCGCCTCCAGGGCCATCACCGCCCGTTCGGGCGCGTCCGCGGCACCTGGGGTGTGCAGTTCACCTCGACCGATTTCGAGGCCATGGGCGAGGAGGCCTACATCCCGCCGAACGCATCGACGGCAAGCGCGATCTTCGCGTTCGAGGAACTGCCGGGCGAGCGCTTCGATTTCCAGTTCGGGGCCCGCTACGAGCATCAGGACGTGAGCGTCGACGCGGACGGGCTTCCCGACCGCGACTTCGGTGGCATCTCGGGCTCGATCGGCACGATCTGGAAGCCGGCCGGCGGCTACGTCGTGGCGCTGTCGCTCGCGCGGGCGGTGCGACTGCCGACGGCGACGGAGCTGTACGCGAACGGGCCGCACGCGGCGACGAGGCAGTTCGAGATCGGCAATCCGCTGCTCAGTGAAGAGACCAGCCTGGGCGTCGATCTATCGTTCCGGCGCACGGTCGGGCGCTTCCGCGGCGAGCTAAATCTCTTCAACAACTCGTTCGACGGATACATCTACGAATCGCCGACGGACGACGTCGAGGACGACTTTCCGGTGTTCGCGTTCGTGCAGCGGGACGCGCGTTTCCGGGGCCTGGAGCTGGCCACGCACACGCACCTGATCAGCTATCGCGAATCGCACCTCGAGCTCGACGTCGAAGCCGACTACGTCCGGGCGACGCTGAGCGGCGGCGAGAACCTCCCCCGCATTCCACCCATGCGCGCCAGTGCGGGACTTCAGTTGCACGGCAGTCCGGTTCGTGCGCTGATCGAGGTCCGTCACACGTTCGAGCAGAACGACATCGCTTCGTACGAGACCGCGACCGGAGGCTACACGTTCGTGAACGCGCATGTGGGCTATCGGTTCTTTCTGAACGACACGATCCACGACGTGATGCTGCGGGCCACGAACCTCACCGACCGGCTGGCGCGCTCGCACGTCTCGGCGTTGAAGGATCTCGCGCCGCTGCCGGGCCGGGACATCGGCCTGTCGTACCGGCTCTCGTTCTGAGGGTGGACGATAGGACGGATAGGACCGATAGGACGAATAGGACGGATAGGTAGCGATGGGATGCTGCGGGTGACGAACGGGATGTCGGCCTGCGATAGGACGGATGGGGACGAATGGGACCGATGGGACGAATGGGTAGCGTCGCTACCTATCCGTCCTGTTCGTCCTATGGGTCCTATCCGTCCTATCGGTCATCCCCCGCCGCGGCGCCGCCGGGCGCTGCGGAGGCTCGTCTTCGAAGAGCATCGGTGCCTTGCGGCCGTGCACGCCGAACTCTTCGACGAAGGCCTCGAGCAAGGCCGCGAACTGTTTGCGGTCGCGCGCCGACATGCTCTCGACGGCGGCGAGGATTTTCTGCTGCGCCGGCGGTGGCGACTTGCGGATCACGGTGCGGCCTTTCGGTGTGAGACGGAGCTCGATGTGCCTGCGGTCTTCCTTCTTCGCCGTCCGCGAGACGTAGCCGGCGTCGACGAGCCGCTGCACGACGACCGATGCCGAGCTCTGATCCGTGGCCGTGCGCTCGGCGAGGCCGTTCAGAGAGAGGACGTCGTCCTGATCGAGCGCGTGCAGCACGAACATCTGCGCGGCGCTGATGCCGTACTTCGATTGTGCCTCGCGATCGAACAGCCGCAGGGCGCGCACGAGCTGGCGGATCGCGTTGAGAATGCGCTTTCCTTCGTCATCCGTCTGGATTGCCATAGAGCCGCGCATCGTATAGTGCGCCGATGCCGATCATCAATGCCATGCGCCTGCTCGCGGGCGACGTCGGCGGCACGAAGACTCTGCTCCGGTGCGTGGACGCGAACGGGGCCGTCGCGGCCGAGGCTCGCTTCGACAGTGCCCACTACGCGACGTTTGACGATCTCCTGCGCGAGTTCGATGCCGGCCCCGTCCAGGCCGCATGTTTTGCGGTCGCCGGCCCGGTCTTTCACGGCCGCGCGGAGGTGACGAACCTCGGCTGGACGATGGACGAACGCGAGCTCTCTCTCGCCTTCTCGATTCCGCACGTGGCCCTCATCAATGACTTCCATGCGGTCGCGCTCGGCGTGCCGCTGCTCGGTGCCGAGGATCTGGTCCCGCTGCAGCGCGCGCCGCGCGACCCGAGCGCGCCCATCGGCATCCTCGGCGCGGGCACGGGCCTGGGACAGGCCATTCTCGTTCGCGGCGACGTCATCCCCACCGAGGGAGGGCATCAGGACTTCGCGCCACAGGACGAGGAACAGGCCCGGCTCTTTCTCGAGCTGCACCGCCGCTACGGGCACGTGAGCTGGGAACGCGTCCTCTCCGGACCGGGCCTCACGAACATCCACACGTTCCTCGGCGGCGAAGCGCTGCCGCCGGCGATGATCGCCGAGCGGGCGGACGCCGGCGATCCGAGGGCGCGCCACGCGTTCGAGATCTTCGTCGACATCTACGGCGCCGAGGCCGGGAACATGGCCCTCCGGGTCCTCGCGCGCGGCGGGGTTTTTCTCGCCGGCGGCATCGCCGCGAAGAACCGCGACTGGTTCACGGACGGACGGTTCCTCGAAGCCTTCCTGCGAAAAGGCCGCTTCCGCGACGTGATGGAGACGATGCCGGTGGACCTGGTTGTGAACGAGCAGGTAGGGCTGATCGGGGCGCTCCGGCGCGCCCGAGGGACTGCGGCAAGTGCTGAGTGCTGAGTGCTGAGTGCTGGGTGCTGAGTGCTGAGTGCTGAGTGCTGAGTCCCACCCACCCGGTCGACGGGACTCAGGACTGACCTCCGCACCCAGCACCCAGCACTCAGCACCACAACACGGTTGGAATCGCCTTGCGGCCTCCACCGTTGAGGCTCGCGCGAAACCTCGCAGGGAGTCTTGAAACCATGGGTCTCAGTGTCGGCATCGTCGGATTGCCGAATGTCGGGAAGTCCACCATCTTCAACGCGTTGACCGCGGCCGGAGCACCGAGCGCGAACTATCCTTTCTGCACGATCGAGCCGAATGTCGGCATCGTTCCGGTCGTCGATCCGCGGCTGGTCAGCGTCGCCGGCCTGGCGGACAGCAGGCAGGTCATCTTCACCGACCTGAAGGTCGTCGACCTGGAAACGTTCTTCACCGCCGGACCGAAGGAGGCGCGGGCCTGGACGATCCACCGCGGATCGAGGGCACCGCAGGCCGCGGGGACGATCCACAGCGATTTCGAGCGCGGGTTCATCCGGGCGGAGACGATCGCGTTCGACGACTACGTCGTGCACCGCGGCGAGCAAGGCGCGAAAGCGGCAGGGAAGATGCGCAGCGAAGGGAAGGAATACGAGGTTCGGGACGGGGACGTCATTCTGTTTCGATTCAACGTGTGAGCCGGCGGGGGTGCTGGGTGCTGAGTGCTGAGTCACACCCGCCCCCGGTTCACCCAGCACGCAGCACCCAGCACCCAGCACCACACCACGTCATGCAGTTCACGATCAAATCCGACGAAGGTCTGTTGATCCGCGGAGACTTCGATGCCGCGGACAATCCCCGCGCGCTCGTGGTGATCGTGCACGGGTTCAAAGGTTTCAAGGACTGGGGCTTCTTTCCGTGGACGGCGCAGCGACTGATGCAGCATCGGCTCGCGATCTGCCGGTTCAACATGTCCCGCAGCGGGATCGGTGAGAATCCGGAGACGTTCGATCGCCTCGACCTGTTCGAGCACGACACGTATTCGACGCAGCTTCGCGATCTCGCGACGGTGGTGCGCCACGCGCAGCGCCAGTTCCCGCACCTCCCGACCTTCCTCCTCGGACACTCGCGCGGCGGCGGCGTGGCCCTCCTCGGCGCGCAGGACGTGCCGAACCTCTACGGCGTGATCACCTGGGCGCCGATCTCGCGCGTCGACCGCTGGGACCCGGCGACGCAACGGGAGTGGCGCAAGCGCGGGGTGCTGGAGGTGGAGAACGCGCGCACGAAGCAGATCATGCGGATGTCGCCGGTCGTCCTGGACGACTACGAGGCGAACGCGGAGCGCCTCGACATCCTCGCCGCGACGTCGCGCCTGCGCGTACCCCTGCTCGTCCTTCACGGCGGCCGGGACGAGAGCGTGCCGGTGGCCGAGGGAAGCCTCATCGCATCTCGTGCGGTGGAGGCGAGCCTGGTCATCCTCCACCGCGCGAGCCATACGTTCAACGCGATTCACCCGCTCGTACACGTGCCGTTCGAGCTGCTGGCGGCCGCCGAAGTGAGCTCGCATTTCGTGAGCGCGTACGCGTAGATCAGTTCGAGTCTTAGTCTCAAAGTCTCAAAGTCGCAAAGTCTCAAAGAGGGCGCGATCATGCTCTTTGAGACTTTGAGACTTTGAGACTTTGAGACCTTGAGACCTTGACTCTACTGAACTCCCGCGGCCTTGCGGAACGCTGCGTACGCGATCTGCTCTTCGAAGCGTGCGCGGACGATCTGCGTGTCTGCCTCGAGGAGCGCCGTCTCGGCGTCGAGGAGATCGTTGATCGTTCCCGCGCCCGCGTCGTAGCGCGCCGTTGCGAGGCGGACGGCCTCTCCGGCTTCCTGGCGCGCGGCCTCGGCCGCGACGACGGCTTCGCGGCGCTGCTCCAGCGTCGTGCCGGTGGACCACACTTCCTGGCGGATTGCATTGAGCACCGCGGCGGTCTCCGCTTCCTGCCTGCGCACCTCGGCGTTGGCGGAGGCGACGCGGTGACGGGTGGCGTTGCCATCGAACAGCGGGACGTCGAGGTTGATCGCGGCATACCAGTCGGGATCCTGCGGAAGGAATCGACTGTCGCGGAGGCCGTAGCCGGCCGCTACCCGCGCTTTCGGTCCGAACGCGGACCGGGCGACGCCGACACGCGCGCGCTGAACCGCTTCTTTCTCTCTCGCGGCGCGCGCCTCCGGTCGTTGCTCCAGCGCGCGCTGGATCGCCCCCTCCACGTCCACCGGCGGGATGTTTTCGGAGGACGGCGCGATCTCCAGCGGCGACTGGGCGGGACGGCCCATTGCCGCGTTGAGCGCGCCGCGTGCGACGTCGGTGGCCGCGCGCGTGTTCGCGATGACGAGCCGCGCGTTCGCCGCCACTGTCCGGGCGCGAATGACGTCGACGGGAGGAACGGCGCCGGCATCGAGCCGCGCCTGCGCGAGGGCGACGTGCGCTTCGGCGCGTTTCAGTCGCTCCGCCGCCGCGTCGCCCGACGACATCCACGCCGCCAGGCGGTAGAACGCATCGTGAACGGCGAACACGATCTGCTCCCTTGTCGCCTCGGTACCGGCTCCTGCGCTCGCGTGCGCGGCTTGGGCACCGGCGAGCTCCGAACGCCGCGCACCGTGGTCGTACAACGTGTATCGCACGTCGACCCCGGCCGACCAGTCGTCGATCGGCCCGACGATCGGATCGAAGGCGAGTGGAAGTCCCTTGGGGAGGAACACGTGCGTTTCGAACCTGCGATACGCGGCGTCCGCGGCCAGCGTCGGATAGAACGCCGCGCGCGCGACGCCGACGGACTCGCGCGCCGCATCGGCCGCGGCGTTTGCGGCCGCGTACGACGGGTGCTGTTCGAGAGCGGCGCGCACGCATTCGTCGAGCGTGAGCGGCTCGGCGACGACTGGCAGGGCGATGAGGGCGAGAAGCAGAGTCTGGAGCTTCATGTCAGTGTCTTTCGGAATGCGCGCGTCGCCAGGAACAGCGTGGCCGCGCCGAGGAGCGCCAGGGCGGCCATCTGCGGCCAGAGGACCGCCACTCCGACCCCTTTCAGGAAGATGCCGCGGATGATGACGAGGAAGTACCGCAGCGGATTGACGTACGTCAGCCACTGCACCGGCAGGGGCATGTTGGCGATCGGGAAGATGAAGCCGGAGAGCAGAACCGCCGGCATGAAGTAGAAGAACGACGTGAGCATCGCCTGCTGTTGTGTGCCCGCGATCGTCGAAATGAGCAGGCCCATGCCGATCGCGGTCATGAGAAAGAGCGCCGTGCAGGCGAGGAGCAGGAGGATGTTCCCCCGGATGGGCACGCGGAACCAGAGCGTGGCGATGAGCGTCACGGTGATGACGTTGACGAAGGCGATGATCGCGAACGGCAGGCTCTTGCCGATGATGAATTCCGACTTCCGGATCGGGCTGACGATGATCTGCTCGATCGTGCCGATCTCCTTCTCGCGCACGATCGACATGCTCGTGAGCAGGAGCGTCGTCAGCGTGACGAGCAGCGCGATCACGCCGGGCACGTAGAAGTTGCGGCTCTCGAGGTTTGCGTTGAACCAGGCCCGCACGTCGGCGCCGGGCTCGGGGATCTCGCGTCCCGTGCGCGTGACCATCACCGCGCGGTTGAATCCCGCGGTGATCTTCGCGGCATAGTTCAGGACCAGCCCGGCGGTGTTCGAGTCCGTGCCGTCGATGATGAGCTGGACCTGGGCCGGCTTCGCGGCGCGCACGGCCTCGCCGAAACCGGGACGCATGTGCAGGACGACGCGCGCGGTGCCGCGATCGATTGCGTCGCGCGCGGCCGCGTCGTCGCTGACGCGTGCGACCTCGCGGAAGTATCCCGACCCGATGAAGCGCGAGATCAGCTCGCGGCTCTCCGGCGTGCGGTCGGTGTCGTAGATCGCGGTGCGCACGTTGCGGACGTCCGTGGTCACGGCATAGCCGAAGACCAGCGACTGGAGGATCGGCACGACCAGGATCACCGCGCGCATCCGCGGATCGCGGCGGATCTGCTTGATCTCCTTCACGAGCATTTGCCGGATGCGTTCGCGCACGTCCTTCACCTCAGCTTCTTCACGAACTTCCGATTGGCCACGAGAAACACGATCGTCGTGAACGCGGCCAGAAATGCGAGCTGTCCGGCGAGCACCTCGAGCCCGACGCCCTTGAGGAAGATCCCCTTCAGCAGAGCGACGAAGTAGCGCGCCGGCACGATGTGCGTGATCACTTGCACGGGCACGGGCATGTTGCCGATGTCGTACATGAACCCCGAGAGCAGAAACGCCGGGAGGAAGGTCATGACCATCGCAAGCTGGCTGGCCAAGAGCTGTGCCTTCGTCACGATGCTGATGAGCATGCCCATCGACAGCGCGCCGATGAGGAAGATGCCCGCGCTCACGGTGAGCAACACGGGACTCCCGCGCAGCGGCACGTCGAACAGCAGCACGCCCATGCCGACGGCGAGGACCACGTCGAGCGCGCCGATGCCGAAATAGGGGAGCAGCTTTCCGATGATCAGCTCGTGACCGCGGAGCGGCGTGGAGATGAGCTGCTCCATCGTGCCGGTCTCCCACTCGCGGGCGATCGTCAGAGAGGTCATCAGCGCGGCGATGACCATCATGATCACGGCGATGAGCCCCGGCACGATGTAGTTCCGCGACTCCATCTCCGGGTTGAACCAGATCCGGGGACGGAGCTCGGCCGGGTGCATGACCGCGTTCGCCGTGTTGCCGAGGATCGCCTCGGCGTAGTTGATGGCGATGGCGGCGGTGTTGGCGTCGCTGCCGTCGACGATGAGCTGGACACGCACGTGCTGCCGGCGGCCATGATCCAACGGGATGACGAGCGCCACGAGAATGTCCCGACGGTCGATCGCGCTCTCGATCTCGCGATAACTCGTCGGGTACGACACGAGCGAGAAGTAGCGCGAGGCCTCGAAGCGGCTGATCAGCTCGCGCGACGCCGGCGTGCGGCTCTGGTCCCAGACCGCGAGCGGCACGTTGTCGACGTCGAGGGTCAGCGCGTAGCCGAAGAGCAGGAGGAGCAGGATGGGCATCGCGATGCCGATGCCGAGACTGCGCGGATCGCGCAGGATGTGCAGGAGCTCCTTGCGCGCGACGGCGCGGACGCGACGGACGTTCATGCGCGCACCGCCGCCAGGGGCTGGTTCTGTGCGTCGTGCTGCTCGACGAGGGAGACGAAGGCGTCTTCGAGCGTCGATTTTCCGAGCTGCTGCTTCAACTCCGTCGGCGTGCCGAGCGCCACCAGCGTGCCCCGATAGATCATGCCGAGGCGCTCGCAGTATTCGGCTTCTTCCATGTAGTGCGTGGTGACGAACACCGTCACGCCCTTGTCGGAGAGCTGGTAGATGAGCTCCCAGAACTGGCGGCGGGCGATCGGGTCGACGCCCGACGTCGGCTCGTCGAGAAAGAGGATCGGCGGCTCGTGCAGCACGGCGCTCCCGAGGGCGAGGCGCTGCTTCCAGCCGATCGGGAGGAGCCCGGTGCGGGTGTTGCGGTGCTCGGTCAGATGGGCCATGTCCAGCACCCACTGTTTTCTTTCCTCGCGCCGGGCACGGTCGATGCCGTAGATGCCCGCGTAGAAATCGAGGTTCTCCTCGGCGGTGAGATCGTCGTAGAGCGAGAACTTCTGGCTCATGTAGCCGATGTTCTGCTTGATCGTCTCCGCCTCGGTCCGGACGTCGAAGCCGGCCACCGTGCCCTCCCCCGACGTGGGGGTGATGATTCCGCAGAGCATGCGGATGGTCGTCGACTTGCCGGCGCCGTTGGGTCCGAGAAATCCGAAGATCTCGCCGCGGCCGACGGTCAGCGAGATGCGATTGACGGCCACGAAGTCACCGAAGCGCTTCTCGAGGTCGCGGAGGATGACGGTGGGCTCGGAGCGCCGGCCGCCGGCCGACGCTCCCGTCGTCACGACGCACCTCCGCTGAGTAAGGAGACGAAGACGTTCTCTAGGGACGGCTCGACGGCGATGAGTGACTGCACCGAAATCCCGTTGTGCGCGAGCAGCTGGCGCACCTCCGCCTCCGTCGCCTCCGGCGTGCGCGTCGTGAGGTTGATGCGATCGCCGAAGAGGACGATCGACTCGGAGTGGACGTGCTCGCGAAGGAGCGCGGCGGCGCGCCGGGTGGCATCGGCGCGGATCTCCAGCGTCGCGCCGGGGAGCAGCTTGCGGATCCCTGCCGGCGTGTCGACCGCCATGAGCTTCCCGTTGTGGAGCAGACCGACGCGATCGCAGCGCTCGGCCTCGTCGAGATAGGCGGTCGAGACGACGATCGTCACGCCGTCCGCGCGAAGGTCGGCGAGGATCTTCCAGAAGTCGCGCCGCGACACGGGATCGACGCCGTTCGTCGGCTCGTCGAGGAGGAGCACCTTCGGCGCGTGGACGAGCGCACAGGCCAGGCCGAGCTTCTGCTTCATGCCGCCGGAGAGGTTCCCCGCGCGGCGTTGTTTGAAGGGCGCCATGTTGCTGAATGCGAGCAGCCGCTCGATCCGCTGCGGTCGTTCCCCGCGGGTCACTCCGTACAGGTCGGCGTAGAAGAGCAGGTTCTCCATGACGGTGAGGTCGGGATAGAGACCGAACCGCTGGCTCATGTATGCGATGTCGTCCTTGACCGCGTCGGCGTCGCGAACCGTGTGCTTGCCGAGGATGAAGGCGGCGCCTTCGGTCGGATCCATGATCGAGGCGAGGAGGCGCAGCGTCGTGGTCTTCCCCGCACCATCCGGTCCCACGATGCCGAAAATCTCTCCTTCCGCGACGGTGAGATTCAGCCCGTCGACGGCGCGGGTCGCACCGAAGACCTTGGTCAGGCCGCGTGTGGTGATCGCATCCATCGCTACTGCTTCCGCGGAGGAACCGCAATCGCCGCATCGGCCGGCATCCCGGGCTTGAGCTCGCGCGAGGGGTTGGGGACGTCGATCTTCAGCCGATAGACGAGCTTCACCCGCTCCTTTTCGGTCTGTACGCTCTTGGGGGTGAACTCGGCCTGATCGGCGATGTGCGTGATCACGCCGGGATAGGTCTTGCCGGGGAACGTGTCGGTGCTGACGTCGACCCGCTGGCCGAGCTTCACGCGCCCAAGGTCGGTCTCGTCGACATAGCCGCGCATCCAGACGCGATCGAGCTCGCCGATGGTGATCACGGGAGTCCCGGGGGTGACGTGCTCGCCTGCCTCGATGTGCTCGGCGATCACGACACCGCTGAGCGGTGCGAGCAGCGTGGCGTCGACGAGTCGCGTGCGCAGCGCGGCGACTCCTTCTGAGGCTTGCTGGACGCGGGCGCGGGCCGCGGCGATGGTCTCGCGACGCGGACCTTCTTCGAGCAAGGCGACCGTCTGCCGCGCCTGCACGACGCGCTCGCGCGCGGTCTCGGCCGCCGCTTCCGCGGCTTCGAGCTCGCGCTGGGAGATGACGTTCTTTCCGTAGAGCTCACGCTGGCGCGCGTGCTCCAACGTCCAGCGCTCCGCGTCGGACGCCGCGGCGCGCACGGCCGCCTGGGCCTGCGCGATCTCCTGGCGCCGCGATCCCGACTCCAGGTCGGCGAGCTGCGCGCGGGCGGCGAGGACGTCCGCTTCCCGGATCGCGATCTCATGATTCAGCTCGTCGGTGTCCAGGGTGGCGACGACCGCGCCGGCGGCGATCGGCATTCCTTCTTCGGCCGGACGCGTTGCGACGCGGCCGGGCATCCGGAAGCTGACCTCGACGTCGTTGAACTCGATGTTTCCGGACAGGCGCAGGGTGCCGTCGTCGCCGCGCTCGCGGCGGTTGATGGCGAAGAGCGTGGCCGCGACGATGAGCGCGACGACGACGATGAGGGGGATGAGGATCTTCTTCTTCATGAACGGCCTCGCTTCGTGGATGCGGCGCCGCGCCTGGGGGCGGCGTTCTTTGCGCGGGGCGGCGGCGCCGAGCGGCACAGGCCGCCCAGGAGGAGATCGGCGACGTAGGCGGCGATGTCGTCGGGAGCGCGATCGGCGATGGCGTTGGTGCCGCGGACGCGCCGGCGGAGCGGCGCGCCGCTGACGAGGACCATGAGGCTGCCGCCGATGAACATGTGGGTCATGTAGGGGTCGATGTTCCGGAACGTCTTCTTCTTCACGCCTTCGCCGAGGACGTCCGCCAGGACCTGAAACACGTCCCGCATCTGCGTGACCACGCGGTCGGGGAGGGACGCTCCGCCCGAGGCGATCTCGCGGAGCATGAGCGGCGCGAAATGCGGATGCTCGGTGGCCATCCGGGCCATGGCCCGCACGACGGATCGGAAGCGCTCCTCCGGCCCTTCGGCCGATGCCGCCGCGGCTTCGAGACGCTTCCGCCCCTCGGCCATGGTCTCGGTGAAGACCGCGGCGTAGAGGGCGTCCTTGTCGCCGACGTGGTAGTACAGCATGGCCTTGTTGATCCCGGCGCGCCGTGCGATGTCGTCGACCCGTGCCCCCGCGTAGCCCTCCCGGGCGAAGACCTCGGTGCTCACGTCGAGAATGCGCTGTTTCGGATCGGCGGTGGGCTTGGTCTGGGGCATGGCTCCTCCGGAAGCGTCCAACCAGTTGGTTTAACCAACTGGTTGGATGGTAAGGCCCGCAGGGGCGACATGTCAAGCGCCGGAACGCGGAGCGCCGCCGTCCCGGAGGGACATCCAGAGGGTAGCCGGTGGCAAGCGCGAAAGCGCGCCGCCACCGGAATGGAGCGCACGCCCATGAAGCCGCCCCGGCAGGGGCGAAAGAGAACCGTCTGCCGCCCCCTACCGGGGCGGATGATCGAACGACCAACGCCGGTCCGGTGGCGGCGCTCCGCGAGCCGGCGGTCCGTCTCCGCCGTCTACATCCGCACCTGCGCTCCCAGCTCGATCACCTGGTTCGGCTGCAGGGAGAAGAAGTTCGACGCGCTCGTGGCGTTGCGGTTCATCCAGGCGAAGAGCTGCTGGCGCCACGCGACCATGCCTTTCGCGTCGTCGGCCACGAGCGTCTCGCGGCCCAGGAAGTAGCTCGTGGTCATCGGATCGAACGACACGGGGCCGGCGATGCGCCCGAGAAGGCGGGGCAGATTCGGATCTTCCATGAAGCCGAAGTGGAGGATGAGGCGGTAGACGCCCTGGCCGAGGTCGACCCATTCCACACGCTCGTTCTCGGAGAGATGCGGCGTCTCCTCGACGTTCACGCTCAGGAGCACCACCCGTTCGTGCACGATCTTGTTGTGCTTGATGTTGTGCAGCAGCGCCGTGGGGATGCCCTGCTGCTGGCGCGTCAGGAAGATGGCCGTGCCCCGCACGCGCACGATCCGCCCGGCCGCGAGCTCGGCCAGGAACATGTCCGTGTCGAGCCCGCCCTCCGCGAGCCGGGCGGCGAGGAGGCGGCGCCCGGTGAACCAGGTGGTCATCAGCGTGAAGATCACCGCGCCGACCATGATGGGGAACCAGCCGCCGTCGGCGATCTTCACCACGTTCGCGCCGAAGAACGCGACGTCGACGATGAGGAACGGCACCGCGAACGTCAGCACCGCGGTCCGACTCCAGCCCCATCGCTCGTGTGCGACCACCGCGAGCAGGGCGGTCGTGATGCCCATCGTCGCCGTTACGGCCACGCCGTACGCCCCGGCCAGATTCGTCGCCTTGCCGAAGCCGATCACCAGGCCGATCGCGCAGATCATCATCAGCCAGTTCACCGAGGGGATGTAGATCTGGCCGATCTCGCGCGCCGACGTGTGCTGGATGCGCACGCGCGGGA
Source organism: uncultured Thermoanaerobaculia bacterium (assembly GCA_964558905.1). Taxonomy (GTDB): domain Bacteria; phylum Acidobacteriota; class Thermoanaerobaculia; order Gp7-AA8; family Gp7-AA8; genus QHVT01. The sequence continues at coordinate 18,644 of CAZLGP010000271.1, forward strand.
GATACGCGAGCTGCACCGCCTGCCGGGTGAGCGAGAACGAGCCGGAGATCACGGCCTGCGACGCAACCGCCGCGGCCAGCGTCGCCAGGATCACCAGCGGCCAGAGCGCCCAGCGCGGTGCCATGAGGAAGAACGGATCGCTGGCGGCGGACGCATCCCGCAGCAGCAGCGCGCCCTGGCCGTAGTAGTTGAGCAGCAGCGCGGGGAACACGGCCGTGAACCACGCGAGGCGGATCGGCTTCGCGCCGAAATGGCCCATGTCTGCATACAGCGCCTCGCCGCCGGTGACGACGAGGAACACGGCGCCGAGGACGAGGTATCCGGCCACGTGATGCTCGAGCATGAAGCGGGCCGCCCAGAGGGGATTCACCGCCGCGAGCACGTGCGGCATCTGCACGATGTTGTACAGGCCGAGCGAGGCCAGGACGACGAACCAGACCAGCATCAGTGGACCGAAGAGCGTTCCCACGCGCGCGGTGCCGAACCTCTGCACGGAGAAGAGGGCGATCAGCGCGCCCACGGTCAGCGGCACGACCCATGGATCGAGCAGCGGCGTGACGACCCGAACGCCTTCGAAGGCGCTGAGCATCGTGATGGCGGGCGTGATCATGCCGTCGCCGTAGAGCAGCGCCGATCCGAACAGTCCGAGCGCGATCAGAACGGAGCGGCGCACTCCGCGACGGCCGGCCTCGTGCGGCTTCACGAGCGACATCAGCGCGAGGATTCCGCCCTCGCCGCGATTGTCGGCGCGCAGAACGAAGATGAGGTACTTGACCGAGATCACCAGAACGAGCGACCAGGTGATCAGCGAAAGCACGCCCAGGACATTGTCGTGCGTCGGCGGGATCTGGTGGCCGTGGTGAACCATGAAGCATTCTTTGAGCGCATACAGCGGGCTCGTGCCGATGTCGCCATAGACCACGCCGAGAGCGCCGAGGGAGAGGGTGAGGAGGTAGCGGCGTTCCACGGCGCGAAGGTAGCAACAGAAGTGGGAGCGGCCGCGGATCTTTAGAAAGTCTTTAGGAGGGATCAATGGGACAAATGGGACCCATGAGACCCATGGGACGAATGAGTCGCTACCCATTCGTCCCATTTGTCCTATAAGTCCCATTCGTCCCATGCGCGCTCTGGCTCACTGGCTCACCATGCTCGCGGCGATCGTCGCCATCACCGCGGCTGCCGCGTTTGCGCGCAGTGGGCCGACGACGGTGGCGTTCCTCTACCTCTTCGCGGTCGTCTTCCTCTCGATGTGGGGCGGCCTGAAAGTCGGCATCGCCGCGTCGCTGCTGGCCACCGCGTGCTACAACTATTTCTTCCTTCCGCCGCTCCATACGTTCCACATCGACGACTTCCGCAACTGGACGGCGCTGGGCGCGTTCCTCGTCGCCGCTCTGGTCGTGACGCGGATCATCGTCAGTGCCCGCGCACAGGCGGCGGAGGCGGAGAGGCTGCGGCTGGAAGGGGAGGCGAACGCGCACATCGAGCTGCTGCAGCAGAGCGATGCATTCAAGACCTCGCTCCTGCGAGTCGTCTCGCACGACTTGACGACGCCGCTGACGGCGATCCGCATTCACACGGCGTCGCTCGAGCGTCACGCCGCCGCGTGGCCCGAGCTGGCATCGACCGTCGACGCGATCGCCGTCGAGACCGGTCGCCTCCATCGCCGGATCGACAACCTGTTGACCATCGCACGCCTGGAGTCGGGCCGGTTCACGCCGCACCCCGAGCCGGCCCCGCCCGCGGATCTGTTCCGCGGCGTGCAGGAGAGCCTCCCCGGCGTGTTTCACGCGAGGAGGGTGTCGATCTCCGTCGACCCGGACTGTCCGGACGTCTACGTCGATCCGTCGCTCGCGCTGGAGATCCTCGTCAACGTCGTCGAGAACGCCCATCGCGCGTCGCCTCCGCACGAGCCGATCGAGCTCTCCGCGCGTACCTCGGGTGCGCGCGTGCTTCTCGAGGTGCGCGATCGCGGCCGCGGCCTCGCTCCCGACTCCGACGTCGTCCAGCGCGGCCTCGGACTGGAGATCGCGCGCGGTCTCACCGCCGCCAGCGCGGGCACGTTTGCATTGGAAAATCGCGAGGGCGGCGGCGCGGTGGCGCGCATCGAGCTGCCCGCCGCGGTGCTCGATGCCGCCGAGGGGACCGAGTGACGACCGAACCGGTGGTGCTGATCGTCGACGACGATCCCGGCATTCGCGACTCGCTGTGTGGGGAGCTCCGCGCCGCGGGTTACGACGCCATCACGGCCGCCGACGGCCGGGCCGGACTGGCCGCCTGCCGCGTGAATCTGCCCGACATGGTGATCACCGACCTGGCCATGCCCGGCAAGGACGGGTTCGCGCTCATCTCCGCGATCCGCCTGTTCTCGCGCATCCCCATCGTAGTCATCTCCGTGCGCGGCGCGGATGCCGACAAAATCCGCGCCCTCGACCTTGGCGCGGATGATTTCGTGACCAAGCCGTTCTCGATCCCCGAGCTGCTCGCGCGTATCCGCGCGCAACTGCGCCGAGGCAGCGCGTCGTCGTCGTCGATCCTGACGTTTGACGAGCTGGCGATCGATCTCGAACGACGTCGCGTCACGCACGGCGGGCGCGAGATCAAGTTGACGCGGACGGAGCTCGCCCTGCTCGAGCTTCTCGCGACGCACGCCGGCAAACCGGTGTTCATCGAACAGATCATCGCCCGCGTCTGGGGCTCCGCCCCTGGGACGACGCACGACACCGTCCGCGTGCACATGAGCGCCCTGCGTCGCAAGATCGAGCCCGATCCCGCGCGGCCGCGCTACATCGTGACCGAGCCCTGGATCGGCTACCGCTTCATCGCCGAGCCGAGTTGAGCAGGAGTTGGACCCGGAACGTCGCAGAGTCTCAAAGTCTCAAGGTCTCAAAGTCTCAAAGTCTCAAAGACCCGCCCGCCCGCGACGGTCCTCTTTGAGACTTTGCGACTTTGAGACTTTGAGACTCAGCGACTTGCGACGTTCCGGGTCTGATCTGCTCAATTGCGGCCGGGAAAACTCACTCCCGTGTCCGTCTGAATGGATAGAATGCTGCCGGTCCATCAGCCAAAAAGCGAGGTTCCCATGGAACTGATCGGACAGCGATTCGGCCACATTCGTGTGACGGAGGTTGTCGGCCAGGGCGGGATGGGCGACGTCTACGCCGGCTACGACGAGAAGCTCGAGCGCAAGGTCGCCGTCAAGGTCCTCAATGCCGACCAGCGGCTGGACATGGAGGCGCGCGAGCGCCTGTTGCGCGAAGCCCGCGCGCTATCCCGCCTCGATCATCCGAACATCTGCCGCATCTTCGACTACTTCGAGAGTCACGACGTCGACCTGCTCGTGCTCGAGTACATCGACGGCACGACCCTCGCCGATGTGACGGAGAGTCTCTCACGCAGCGAGAAGCTGAGGATCGCCACCGCCGTTGCCGGCGTGCTGGTCGCCGCGCATCGCGCGGGCATCGTGCACCGCGACCTCAAGCCGGAGAACGTGATGCTCACCAGCACGGGCGAGGTGAAGGTGCTCGACTTTGGCCTCGCCCGATGGCTGCAGCGCGCGCGCGGTGCCGGACGGGCATCCGATCGACACGCCCGAGTCGTTCCGATCAAGCAGGCGCGCGGCAACGACACGGCCGAGCTCACCAGCGAGTACGACACCGCCGCCCCCAACGGCACGGCCGTCGGCGTGACCCTCGGCACGCCGCTGTACATGAGTCCCGAGCAGGCCCGCGGGGACGCGCTCACCCCCGCGAGTGACATGTTCTCGTTCGGGCTCCTGCTGCAGGCGCTCTTCACCGGCAACGACCCGCATCCGGCCGGACTCACGGGCCGCGAGGTGATCCTGCGCGTTGCGCGCGGCGAGACGAACCCCGTGAGCGGCGTAGCGCACGACGTCGCCGGCCTGATCGCGCGGCTCAAACAGTTCGCTCGCGCGGACCGGCCGACGGCCGTCGAAGCGCTCGAGCGGCTGAAGTTCATGGCCGAGCGCCCGCAGCGTTTCATGCGCCGGGCAATGGCCGCGGCGGTCGCTACGGTGCTGGCGATCGGCGGCTGGCGCTACACGGTCGACCTGCAGCACGAGCGGGCGAGAGCGATCGTGGCGCAGAAGGAAGCGGAGACGCGCCGTGCGCAGCTCGAGGAGTTTCTCGAGTTCATGCTCGGCGACATGCGCAAGAAGCTCGAGCCCGTGGGACGCCTCGACATTCTGGACGACGTGGGGAAGCGCATGGTCGCCTACGTCGACTCGCTCGATCCCACGCACATGAATGCACCCGAGCTGACCCGCAGCGCGAAGGCGCTCAATCAGCTGGGAGAGGTGCGTCTGTCGCAGGGCGACACTCCCGAGGCCCTGCGGATGTTCCGCCGCGCGGACGCGTTCACCAGCGAGGCCGTGAAGCGCGAGCCGAACAACGGCGCCGCGCTGGTGGTGCACGGCGCGACGGAGTTCTGGATCGGGCATGCGCTCTGGACCCAGGGCCGCAACGACGAGGCTCTGCAGCACATGCGCCGCTACATGGACATCGGCGAACGGCTGGCAAAGCTCGATCCGAGGAATCGCGAGTACGTTCTGGAGCGGGCCTACGGACATAGCGGCGTGGCGACGATGTTGGAGACGAAGGGCGACTTCGCCAACGCACTGCGCCATTACCGTGTCAGTCTCGAGGTGAAGCAGGACTTGGCCGCACGCGATCCCGACGACGCCAGCGCGCAGGCGGATGTGGCCCGGGCCTACAACAAGATCGGCACCGTCTCCTACCTGATGGGCGATCTCCCCGGAGCGCTCGATCATTGCCGGCGCGAGGTGGCCATCTACAGGCAACTGCTGCGGCGGGAGCCGAAGCAGAACCAGTGGCGCCAGCGGCTGGCCTCGAGCATGGGCTATCTTGGCCGGGCGCTCGTCGAGACCGGCGATGCCGACGGCGCCTTCGTCCTGTGGCAGGAGGAGCTGGCCATCGAGCGGCAACTCGCCGCGCACGATCCCTCGAACGTGACCTGGCAGCGGGCCGTTGCCATCACCTCGCGCCATCTGGCGGCGGCGTTCGCGCTACGGGGCGATCTCCAGACCGCACGCGACTACTACCGCGAGTCGCGCGAGCAGATCGACGACGTCGTGCGCAGAGCTCCGACGCGCACGTCTTTCGCCGTCGACGCGGCGTTCATCGATCTCGAGTATGCGCGTTTCCTCTCCCGTACCGGCAACTCGCGCGCGGCGATCGAGCTCCTGCGCGACGTGAGCCGCCGGCTGGAAACGCTGATGGCCAGCGAGCGTTCGGCACGCGTGAATCTGGCCTCCGCGTCACTCCTCCTGGCGGACCTCGATGCGCGGTCCCGCGAGGCGCAGTGGCAGCGCGCCGAGAGCGCACTGCAGCCCCTGATGGATGCGGGCACCGGGGCGCCGAACGAGCTTGCCGCGTGGTTCAAGGTGCTCCTGCTTCGCAACCGGCTTCCTGAGGCCCGGGAGACTCTCGGGAAGATCCGGCGCACCGGCTACGAGTCGTCCGATCTCGAGCAGCTTTGCCGTGAGCGAGGCTGCTGAGTGCAGAGAGAAGGAGGTCGAATATGCCAGAAGTCATCGTAGTCCTGGTCGAGAACGGCGGTCAGTACAACACCGCGGTCGTGCCCTGGAAGGTGGCGGTCCCGGACGGGCAGCAGACGACCACGTGGATTGCCGTCGGCCCCGGATCGAGGTTCCCCGCCAACGACTATTTCACCTGGAAGACCGAGCCCCCGCCGCTCGACGGGAGACTCCCCGAGAGGAGCAGCGATGGCCTGACTCTGACGCTCACGTATGACAACGGGTTCGTCGGCTCGTGGGCTTACGCTGTCACGATCGAGAACGACGAGACCACGATCGAGATCGATCCCGAGATCGACAACGGTCCTCCGCGTCCGTAGTCGCTTTACTCGCCGCGGTCGTCGCCGCCGGCGAGATGTTTCCCGCGGTTGCCCAGCAGCTCGGTGTGCTGCCGGGCACCGCCCCGGCGGCGGCGGCGGCGGCGCGGGCCGTTCGGCGTCGGCGTCGCAAAGCTCTCTTCCTCTTCCTCTTCTTCCTCGCGCGGCGCCGCTTTCGCCTCGGCCGCGGGCTTGGCGCCGCGGCCCTCGAGCTTGTCCTCGTCGAGCAGCCACACCCACTGCGTCTCCGGTTTCGCTCCCGCGGCGGCGGCGGGTGCTTCGCGACGGGGCTTCGGCGGCAGCTGCTGGCGCGCGTCTTCGCGCTTCGGCATCTCCGAAGGCTGGGTCACGGCGGTGATGCGACGGCGGCCTCGGACGCTCTCGGGCGACTCGAGGCGCTTGACGCGCACGAGCACGTCCTCGCTCAGGCGGCGATTGACGGCGATGAGGTCCGCGAGCAGCGCGATGAGCCACGTGTGAAAGCCGGTGATGAGGAAGACCGCCGCGAGGATGAGCGACTGCACGTGCCCGTTGCGATCGCCCTGTGCGAAGAGCCAGAGGAAGCGTGCGCCGAGGGCGACGCCGAGGAACATCAGCACCGTGCCGATGGCGAAGAAGGTCTTCAGCGGCCGATAGAGCGTGTAGATCCTGAAGATCGTGGCCATCGACTTGCGCAGGTACGTGCCCATGCCGCGATAGAGCCGCGAGGGACGCGTCGGCGCGTTCGTGCGCACGGGCACGCTCTGCACGCCGAGGTTGCGATTGCCGGCCTGGATGACCGTCTCCAGCGTGTAGGTGAAGGGATTGAAGACGTTGATCTGCATCGCCGCCTCGCGCGAGAACGCGCGGAAGCCGCTGGTCACGTCGTTGACGCTGAGCCCAGAGGCCTTGCCGACGGTCCAGCTGCCGACGCGCTGGAGGATGCGCTTGACCGGCGACATGTGCGGCGACCTCGCCACCTCGCGGTCGCCGATGACGACGTCCGCGGCGCCGCGGGCGATGGGGGAGACGAGGCGGGCGATGTCCGCGGCCGCGTACTGGTTGTCGGCGTCGGTGTTGACGATGACGTCCGCGCCGAGGCGGAGAGCGGCGTCGATGCCGGCGACGAACGCCGCGGAGAGGCCGCGGTGGGTCTTGAGCTGGAGGACGTGATTCGCGCCGCCCTTGCGCGCGGCCTCGACGGTCTTGTCGCTCGACCCGTCGTCGATGACCAGCGTCTCGATGGATGTGAACCCGTCGAGCTTCTTCGGAAGATCGCGCAAAACCTGCGCGATGGTTGCCTCCTCGTTGAAGGCGGGGATCTGGATGATGAGTTTCAAAGTCTTGAAGTCTCCGAATCGCCGGGTCGTCGAGTCAGCCTGAGACTATGAGACTCTGAGCCTATGAGCCTCGAAGACTCGAAGACTCGAAGACTCGAACGCCCGAAAGTCAGTGTGATCATGCCCGTGGAGCGGATCGGCGGCGACGCGGATCGCGCGGTCGCCTCGGTCCTGAATCAGGAAGCGACGTTTCCATTCGAGCTGATCCTCGTTTCCGCCGAGCCGTTGGAGCCGGCGGAAGCCCGCGTACGGAACGTCATCGAGGTGAATCGTAATCCCGCAACTCGAAGAAATCGAGCGGCTTCCGTGGCCACGGGGGAGATCCTGGCGTTTCTGGACGATGATGCGACCGCCGATCCGCGCTGGCTGGCGAGCGCGTGCACATACCTCGATGCGCATCCGGACGTCCTCGCCGTAGGCGGTCCCGATCCCGCGCCGCCGGACTCGCCGGTGAGCGAGCTCATCTCGGACACTCTGCTCGCAACGCCGTGGATCGGCAGCGGCGTGGCCGCCCACGAGGACCGCCGCGGCGTCTTCGACGTGAAGCGGGCGAGCGACATTGCACTCGTGAATCTCCTCGTGCGGCGGGACGCGTTCACCGGCTTCGACGAGGCCATCGGCTACATCGGGGAGGACACGGCGCTCCTCGCGGATCTGATGAAACGCGGGCGCGTCGTCTATCACGACGGAGTGCGCGTGTTTCACCGGCGACGCGCCTTCCCGGGCCCCTATCTGCGGCAGCGCTGGCGCTATCGGGTGAAGACCGGGCAGCTCCAGCGCACGCGCCGCGATCCCCGGGTATCCGCATTCGTCGCGGCCGGCGCGCTCGGATTGCTGTTCGCGCCGGTCCTCGCCCTGCCGTATGCGCTGTTCACGCTCGTCCTGGGAGTGCGCGTGACACGCTTGCCGGTGCGGTGGTGGCCGGTGATTCCGGTCGCGTTTGCCATGCATCATGTGACGTACTGGGTGGGGATCGTGAGTGGGATGAGGAAATGATGGGACGAATGGGACGAATGGGACCCATGGGACGAATGGGACCGGAGTCCCCCATTCGTCCCATTCGTCCCATGGGTCCCATTCGTCCCATCCTCCCTCCTGAAATTGCTTACACTTGCGGGAGGTTGAGACCAACCGCGATCGCATGAAGTTCACCGATAAGCTGCAGTACCTCAAGTACCTGGTCGACAAGCGCGGCATGCGCCCGGTCTACCTGATCCTCGGTCTGACCTACGACTGCAACTCCTTCTGCCGCACCTGCTTCAACTGGGAGCAGCTCCGGAAGAACAAGGAGCACGAGCTGTCGCTCGAGGAGATTCAGAAGACGCTCTCGTCGATGGGCGACCTGCTCTTCATCGTCATGAGCGGCGGCGAGCCGTTCCTCCGCCGCGATCTGCCGGAGATCTGCGAGTATCTAGCGACCAACAACAACGTCAAGCAGATCACCATCCCCACGGGCGCAATTACCAGCGATCTCATCGCGCGGCAGGTGGAAACGACGCTGCAGCGCTGCCCGAGAACGCAGATCGTCGTGAATCTCTCGATCGATCACATCGCCGAGAAGCACGACTGGATCCGCGGCGTTCCGAACAACTACGAGAAGGCGAAGAAGACCTACGCGCAGCTGATGCCGCTGAAGGACCGCTACGAGAATCTGACCGTGAACGTGCACACCTGCCTGTGCACGTACAACGCGGACGACCTCGACATCCTGTTCGAGGGAATCCGCCGCGATTTTCCGAAGGTCTCCTTCCACTCGTTCGAGATGCTGCGCGGCGATCAGCCGGACAAGAACATCCAGCCGATCACGACGGAGAAGTACCGGGCCCTGTTGCCGAGGCTCGAGGAGTATTGGAACGGCTACCGGAACTACGACGGCTTCCTGAAGTTCGTGAAGATCTACTCCCGACAGATGGAGCTCGCCGTGCTCGAGCAGGAGACGCAGGTGCGTCCATGCCACGCCGGCCGTGTCTCGGGGGTGCTCGACGCCCGCGGGGAGGTACGGATGTGCGAGCTGCGCGAGCCCGTCGGCAACGTCCGCGACACAGGCTACGACTGGGACAAGCTCTGGTTCTCCGAGGCCGCGGACGAGCAACGCCGGTCGATCCGCGCCAAAGAGTGTCACTGTACGCACTCGTGCTTCATGTCGAGCTCCCTGGTCTTCGACTGGCGGACGTGGGGCGCGTATCTGCAGAGCACCGTGGTGAACTTTCTCAGCGCGGCATGAGTGGGCGGTTGACGGTTGGCGGTTGGCGGTTGGCGGGAGCTCGC
>CAZLGP010000272.1:0-64336 GCA_964558905.1 uncultured Thermoanaerobaculia bacterium
AAGACGAAGCCGATCTTCTGATTGCGGATCGCCGCGAGCTCGTTGCGGCCGAGGCTCTCGACGCGGACGCCGTCCAGTTCGTATGCACCAGACGTGGGCGAGTCGAGGCAGCCGAGGAGGTTCATGAGCGTCGACTTCCCGGAGCCCGACGTTCCCATGATGGCCAAGAGCTCGCCCTTCCCGATCGTGAGATCGATGCCGCGCAGGGCGTGGACTTCGTTCGTGCCGGTGACGTAGGTCTTCGTCAGCGCGTGCGTGCGGATGACGCTCATCAGAAGCCTCCCGGACGACGGCGCCCGCCCTGCTGGCTGTTCTGCTGGAACGGATTCGCGGACTCGCTCTCCGCGCTCTGCGGCTGCGCGGTGCCGGCGATGATCTTCATCCCTTCGGCGAGCTCACTGCCGCGGACCTCCGTGACTTTGCCGTCGGTGATGCCGGTGCGGACGCGGAGGGCTTGCAGCGTGCCGTCCGGATTGGCGACGTACAGCGTGCCCGAGCCTCCGGACCGCCGGCGTCCCGCCGGCTGACGGGCCGGCGTCTCGCCGGCCTCCCCCCGGGCGCCGGCGCGGGACGCCGGCGCATCTCCCGGCGAGGCCGCCGGCGCTCCCTCAGCGGGCTTGAAGCGCAGCGCTGCATTGGCGACCTTGAGGACGTTCTCCGCGGACTCGGTCAGGAAGTCGACCCGCGCGGTCATGCCGGGAAGGAGCTTCTTCTCCGGATTCTCGACGGACACGACGACGGTGTAGTTCACGACGTTCTCGTTGGTCACGGACTGCAGACGGACCTGCTGGACCGTTCCTTCGAAGGTCTGGCGCGCGAGGGCCTGGACGGTGAATTTCACCTTCTGTCCCTCGCGGATCTTGGCGATGTCGCTCTCGCCGACGCTGGCGAGGATCTGCATGTTGGTGAGGTCGTTCGCGATCAGGAAGAGCTGCGGGGCCGAGAGGCTCGCGGCCACGGTCTGCCCATGATCGACGTTGCGCTCGACGACAACGCCGTCGATGGGCGCATGGATGTTCGTGTATTCGAGGTTGCGCTTGGCGCGGTCGAGCGCCACCTGCGCGGAGGTCACGTTCGCGCGCGCCACGTCCAGCGACGAGTCCGCGGACTCATACTCACTGCGCGCCACGAGGCCGGCGGACAGCAGCTCGCCGGAGCGGTTCGCCTCGCGCTGAGCCTGCAGGTACTGCGCGCGGGCGCGCTCGAGCGATGCCGCGGCGTCGGCCACGGACTGCTCCTGCAGCGTCGGATCGATGCGCGCCAGGAGCTGTCCCTTCTTCACCGTGTCGTTGAAGTCCACCAGGAGCTCGGAGATCTGTCCCGAGACCTGCGTGCCGATCTGCACGGTCGTGACGGCGCTCAGCGTGCCGGTCGCGGAGACCGTGGATTCGATACTGCCGCGCTCGACGGTGGTGAAGCGGTACTCCGTGGTCTCTTTCGCGAAGGCCTGACGGTGCACGAGCACCGCCACGACGCCCAGCACGACCACCAGTGCCGCTGCGATGATCGTCTTCTTCCTCATGGTCTCTCTCTCCAAAAAAATGGGGCGGGTGTGAGCCCGCCCCGGTCCATCCAATGTGACGTGGATCAGTTGCGGTGACGGCGATGCTCCCCGCGCTTTGCGCGTCGCTGCTCGCGCTCGGCCTTCATCGCTTCCCACTGGGTGCGCTGCTCGGGGGTGAGAAGTGCGACGATCTGCTGCTGCTGCGCGGTGCGGAGCTGCTTCATCTGCTCGCGCTGCGCATCCATCGTCGGCTCGAGCGACTCGACCTTCGCGGTGTCGCCGGCCTTCTTCGCCTCGCGGAGCTGCTTGCGCGTCTCCCGGGCGTTCTGGAAGAAGGCCTTGTTGTTCTCCCGGAAGCTGGTCTGGAGATCGCGGATCTGCTGCTGCTGCGCCTCGGTCAGGTTGAGCTTGGCGGCCATGCGCTGGCCCATCATCTGCCCGTCACGGCCGTGCATCCCGTGCATGCCGCGCTTCCCGCCCTTTCCGCCGGGGTTCGGAGCCGCGAACGCCAGCGACGCGGAGAGCGTCACCACTGCTGCCATCGTCATCCATTTCGTCGTTTTCATCTGCTTTGTCTCCTTGGTGCCCCTTTAGACATTCTGAGCCCGCCTTCTGTTTCGTGCAAAACACGAACTGCACGGGCGTGTCATGAAATGCACATTTCGCGGCCGGCACGGCTGGCAGCGCTGGTTGCTCCCGCCTTTCGGATCGTGACGGATAGACTCAATCGTCGGGGCTTCGGGAGGCGCGCACCTGACGTTTCGTACCATGCCGGCGATCCACGTGCGAGAATAGATCCGCGCAAACGGATATGAAACGAATCACTGCCCAACTCGACTCGCTCTTCCAGGCCCTCGGAGACCGGACCCGCCTTCGCCTGCTCAACCTTCTCGCCGACGGCGAGGTCTGCGTCTGCTTTTTCGTGGAAGTCCTCGGAGAGCCGCAGCCGAAGATCTCCCGCCACCTCGGCGTCCTCCGCGCCGCCGGTCTCGTCGCCGCCCGCCGCGACGGCAAGTGGATGCACTACCGGGCCACGTTCGCCGAGGAGCTCGCGCCTCTGTTCGAGAACGTGATCGCGGCGCTGCGCGCGGATCCGGAGATGGATCGCGACCGCGTGGCCCTCGCGCGCGCCTGCTGCTCGACCCGCGTGCCGGAATTGCTCAAACGCGCGCCGAAGCCACGGATCGCCGTCTGACGCTGACGGAGTGGTCCGTATGAAAAGCGGCGGCGCTGCCGCCGTCCTCTTATGATGGTGCCATGAAATCCGAGGAGGAGAAGAAGCGCCTCGATGCGCGCGTCGTCTGGCGCGAGGCCCGCGATCTCATCTGGGCGCGCCGCGGGCGGCTCGGGGCCGGGCTCGCGCTGATGCTCGTCAGCCGTCTCGCAGGACTCGTTCTGCCGGCGTCGTCGAAGTACCTCATCGACGATGTCATCGGGAAGGGAAACCATGAGCTGCTGCCGCTTCTGGCGATGGCCGCCATCGCGGCGACGCTGATCCAGGCCGGGACGTCTTTCGCGCTCTCGCAGATTCTCGGGGTGGCGGCACAGTGGGCGATCACGGAGATACGCAAGCGCGTGGAAGAGCACGTCCTGCGCCTGCCGATCTCCTACTTCGACTCGACGAAGTCCGGCATCCTCATCTCGCGGATCATGACCGACGCGGAAGGGATCCGGAACATCGTCGGGACAGGACTCGTGCAGCTCATCGGCAGCGTCGTGACCGCGGTGCTCGCCTTGTTCGTCCTGTTCTATCTGAACTGGTCGCTGACGCTGATCACGCTCGTCACGCTGGCGATCTTCGGCGGAATCCTGGCCTTCACGTTCAAGCGGGTGCGCCCGCTGTTCCGCGAGCGGGGTGAGATCAATGCCCAGGTCACCGGCCGACTCGGCGAAAGCCTCGGCGGCATCCGCGTGGTCAAGGCGTACACGACCGAGAAGCGCGAAGACATCGTCTTCGCCAAGGGCGTTCACCGACTCTACCGCAACGTCGCGAAGACCATCACCGCGACCTCGGCGGTGACCTCGCTGGCGACGATCATCTTCGGGAGCGTCGGCGTGATCATGATGCTCATCGGCGGGCGGGCGATCCTCTCCGGCGCGATGACCCTCGGCGACTTCTTCATGTACATCTTCTTCACCGGCATGCTCGCCGCGCCGGTGGCAAGCATCGCGTCGATCGGTACGCAGATCACGGACGCATTCGCGGGCCTCGACCGCATCCGCGAGGTGATGCGGCAGCAGACGGAGCTCGAGCAGGACGCAACGCGGGAGCCGGTGGAGCGCCTGCGCGGCGACGTCGCGTTCGAGGACGTGACGTTCGAGTACAACCCCGGCGTGCCCGTGCTGAAGAACGTGTCGTTCGTTGCGCCGGCGCAGACGACGACGGCCCTGGTCGGCTCGAGCGGCTCCGGGAAGAGCACGCTGATCAGTCTGGTGATGACCTTCAACCGGCCGAAGAGCGGCCGCGTGCTCATCGACGGCCGTGATCTCGAAACGCTCCGGCTGCACGACTTCCGCTCCCATCTCGGGATCGTCCTGCAGGACAACTTCCTCTTCGACGGCACGGTTGCGGAGAACATCCGCTACGGGAAGCCCGACGCGACCGAGGAGGAGATGCTCGCTGTCGCTCGGCTCGCGCACGTCGACGAGTTCGTCGAGCCGCTGGAGAAGAAGTACGACACGATCATCGGCGAACGGGGGATCAAGCTCTCCGGGGGGCAGCGGCAGCGCATCGCCATCGCCCGCGCCATCCTCGCGAATCCCTCGATCCTGATCCTCGACGAGGCCACGTCGAGCCTCGACAGCGAGAGCGAGGCGAAGATCCAGGATGGCCTGCGCGCGCTGCGTCGGGGACGGACGACGTTCGTCATCGCGCACCGCCTCTCGACCATTCGCGGCGCCGACCAGATCCTCGTGCTCGAAGGAGGCGAGATCGTCGAGCGCGGCACGCATGGGGAACTGCTCGCGGCGAACGGGCGCTACCGGCAGCTCTACGATCGGCAATACAACTTCGAGACCGATCAGTTCGTGAACCCCGGTGAGGACTTCCTGCCGGTGGGAAGCGAGGTGGTGTAAGGGCCCGCCCTCGCGTCACCGCTAGGTCACGACGCGAAGGCCCTGGAAGCGGCGGAAGTCGACGTCGTTGAAGGTGACGAGCGTCAGCTCATTCACACGAGCGATGGCGGCGATCTGACCATCCGCGAACGGCGGTGTGCGAACACTTCCTCCGGGTCGATGTCGAGCTCGGCGAGATCCACCTCGGACGCAAAGTCTTCCCAAGCCTCGGAAAATCGACGCGACCGGGCAACCAGTCGCTCGTGCTGCCTGCGACCGACAAGACGGCCTCGCCCTCTCCGCGGCGCGTCAGCTCGACTGCCTTTCCAGCCTCCGCCTCGCGGACGAGCTGGGGCAGTTTGCTACGCGCCTCCGCGATCGAATGTTGCTCGCCCATCGTGATTTCACCTCATGTACAACATGATGTGCATGGAGCACGCAGGAAGTCGAGTCCGACTCAGCCCTTGCGCTGTCCCCACAGGTTGTCGATCGCCCACGCTCCCGGTCCCGCCGCCGCGATGTACAGGAAGATCCAGCAGTAGAGCACCGCGAGCTCGCCCTGGTTCACTTTGGGCCAGAACGAAAACGAGCCTGTCCCGAACGCGTGACCCTGAAAGTAGGCGACGGCCATCAGTCCACTGCAGAGGAATGCGACGGGACGGGTGAAAAGTCCGATGGCGATGAGGATGCCGCCGAAGAGCTCGAGGGGGCCGGCGATCGCGGTAATGGTCCACGGGATGGGCATGCCCGCGGGCATCCCGCCGAACGCACCGATCACTTTCTGCGCGCCGTGTGACGCGAACATCGCTCCCGCAAGAATTCTCAGGATGCTGAGGATCTGCGGCGACCAGGACTGGAATCGATCGATGATCGTCATGGTGCTCATCCCTTTCCGACGAGGTAGTCCGCAAGCTGATCGAAGGTGCCGGTCCAACCACCCCGCATCGATTCGTGACCCGCGTCGAACGTCGCGCGCTCGAGCTCGGTCGCATCGTACGGCGCCCAGCGGACGGTGACCAGGGTCCCGCCGTCTCGCTCGTCGAAGGTGATCGTCGAGATCATCTGCAGAGGCCACTCCGGCGCGCCTGGATGGCGGGTGAGTCCGCCTTCTGGATCGGAGAACGAGCTGAGGAAGACGAGCCGCTCCGGCGCCGCGATCTCGCGGTAGATCCAGCGTCCCCAGATCTCCTCACCTTCCGGCGAGCGCATCGCGTAGTGCATCGTCCCGCCCGGCCAGAGGTCGTTCGTACACGACGAGACCGTAAAGCCTTTCGGGCCCCACCAGTGGCTGAGGTGCTCGCAGTTCGTCCAGACCTCGAAGACGAGATCACGCGGCGCGGCGAACGCGCGGCTGATGGCGAACTCGCCTTTCTTCGTCAGCTCTTCTTCGAGGCGTTCGAGCATCTGATGCATCCCTTCGACGGCGCCGAGCTCCTCGTCGACCTGCTTGCGGATCTCCGCCGACGCGAACACCGAGCGCATCGTCATCTTCGTCTTTCCGCCCTCTTCCTCGAACGTGACGGTGACGTCGAACACCGGCGCCGGGCCATGCGTATACACGAGGCGCTCCGGACGGACGACCTCGAGATAGACGATCTCATTCGGATAGTCCGTTCCGTCCGGTCCGTGCATCACGAAGAGCCACTCGCCCCCTGGACGGACATCCATCTTCCGCGTCGTGGTGGTGAAGCCGCGCGGGCCCCACCAGTTGCTGATGTGGTCCGCGTCCGTCCAGGCATCGAACACCAGCTCGCGCGGCGCGTCGAATACGCGCGTGCCGACGATCATCCGTGCCTCATCCTGGTCATTTGTGTTTACGGGCATGCTTCTTCTCCTTGCTTTGCAGTTCGCGCAGATACGCGTCGAGACGATCGAGACTCTCTTCCCAGAAGCGGCGGTAATGCTCGACCCAGTCGGCGACGTCCTTGAGAGGACCGGCGTCGAGGCGGCAGGGCCGCCACTGCGCCTCTCGTCCGCGGGCAATGAGGCCGGCCTTCTCGAGAACTTTCAGGTGCTTCGAGACCGCCGGCATGCTCATGTCGAACGGCTCGGCGAGCTCCGTCACGGAGCACTGACCCGAGGCGAGACGGGCCAGGATCGCGCGCCGGGTGGGATCGGCGAGGGCGGCAAAGGTCGTGCTGAGGTGATCCATCGTGCTTAACCACGTAGCTAATTAACAGACTGGTTAAATACACGCACCCGAGCGCGGTTGTCAACCGCATTCTCGGGCGAGCACCGACTAGTGAAGAGACTCTCTGCCGCGCAGACTCCTGTCCGACGCTCAGTTCCTGACCATGCCGACCCGGGCGCGGTGCTACCATCCTTTCACCGGTTCTCACCGAATGTTCCAGCGACCCCACCGCGCGCTGTATGCAGCGTTCGATCGGTTTCCCTCGCGCAAGGGTGCGGCGATTCACATCGACCGCTTCGCCCGCACTCTCTTCGACACTTTCGGCAGCGGCGTCCTCGCGGTCCTCGGTGCGCCCGGACTCTCCGCGCATCAGGTCGACGACGCATGCGAGATCGTGCGCTTCCCGTTCGACGTGGCGAACTTCCTCGAGCGTGCGCTGGCCTTCAGTCATTGGCTCGGCAAGCACGTCGACGCCCTCGAGAGCTCGCTCGAGGTGTGTCACTTTCGCGATCCCTGGAGCGGCGCGGCGATCGCGTTGCGGCCGCGGCGGAGCTACGCGGTCGTCTACGAAGTCAACGCGCTGCCGTCGATCGAGCTGCCATCGCTCTTCCCCGGCGTCGGGCCACGCACGCTCCAAAAGATTCGGGCGACGGAGCTCGCCTGCTGTGACGCCGCGGATCTGATCGTCACGCCCTCGCACACCACGGCGAGCTTCCTCGAAAGCCTCGGCGTCGCTCCCGCGAGAATCGAAGTCATTCCGAACGGCGCCGACGTCAGAGATGACGTGCCGCGTCCCGACGACGCACCCGAGACCTACCTCCTCTACTTCGGCGCCGCGCAGTCGTGGCAGGGGATCGACACGCTGTTGCGCGCATTCGCGCGCCTCACGGACTACCCGGCTCTTCGCCTCGTAATCTGCGCCTCGAACGATTCCAGGGCGTGGCGCCTGTACGCGCGGCTCGCCGAAAAACTCGGGGTCACCGAGCGCATCGTCTGGCGCTACGCGCTCGGCGAACCCGATCTCGCGCGGTGGCGCCAGCACGCCGCGGTGTCCATCGCCCCGCTCACCGATTCGCCACGCAACGTCGTGCAGGGCTGCGCGCCGCTGAAGATCCTCGAGTCGATGGCCTCCGGTACGGCGGTCGTCGCATCCGACGTCCCGCCGGTGCGGGAGCTGATCCGCGACCGCGAGAACGGCTGGCTCGTGCATCCGGAACGCCCCGCCGAGCTCGCGCGGGCGCTGCGCATCCTCCTCGATCATCCCGAGCTCGCGCGACGGCTCGGCGCGAATGCTCGGCGCACGATCGCAGAGAGCTACACCTGGGAACGTTCCACCGCCGCGCTCCGTGGAGCGTACGCCCGCCTGATGGGGAAAGGAGTCTTCGCCGATGGACGCATGGAAGACCTATCGCTCGCTCAATCATGAGCAGAAGCAGATCCTGTCGCGAAAGCAGCTCAACGTGAACCGCCCGGTCGACGACCTGCTCGCGCTCCTCAAGCCTCTCGCGGCGTGCGACAAGATCGCGAACAAGTCGCAGACGCGATTCGGCTGCACGTTCGGGATCATGCTCGTGATGACCATCGTCGCCGTCATTCTGTTCTCGAACCTCGGCTGGGGCCCGCTGACGTCGGGCGTCCTCCTGCTCTTCCTCGGGGTGACGGTCGCCTCGGGATGGTTCTGGCTCTGGCTGCGGCGCATCGACGTCTCGAACAACCTCCGCCAGTTCGTCGTCCCCGTGCTCGCGCTCTTCCGGGAGGACATCGATCCGAGGTCGCGCGTCCATCTTCGGCTCGACCTCGCCGGCCCGACCGCGCCATCGAAGAAGACGGGCCAGAGCGCGCCGTTCAACCAGGGTCAGTATCACAAGGTCATCGACACGATGTACCTCGACCCGTGGATGTCCGCCGAGGCCGTGCTCGTGGACGGGACGAAGCTCTCGTGGTCCGTCACGGACCGCATCCGTGAGCGCAAGAAGACCAAACGCAACGCGCGGGGCAAATACAAATCGAAGACGAAGTACACGAAGAAGATCGATCTCGACGTGCAACTCGCGCTGCGGACGAAAACCTACGCCCTGGGCGGCGCCGAAGTGTCCGGCGACGGGAAGAGGAGCAAGGTGGAAGTCCAGCGGAGCATCCGCACCGAATCGCTCGATCCGATCGATCCGCGCCTGCTCATCGACGCGATCGCCGAGGTCTATCGCGCCGCGCGTCCGGCGAAGAAGGAGACCCACGCATGATCTGCGCGGCCGCGAAAGGATTCCTCACCCAGGCCGACTGCGGCGCTCCCGCCGCCTCGGCGTGCTCGCACTGCGCGCGGTGGATGTGCACCGCGCACCTCTCGCCGGCGACCGGCTTCTCGATGTGCTACGACTGCGCCGCAACGCAGCAGCCGGGGAAAGAGGAGGGCGAACAGCAGGAGACCGAGTACGACGAGACCTGGGCCCACGGCTACCGCGCGTCGTACTACACCTCGACCGGTTATCGCCCGTACGGCACCACGTATGACCGCTCGGACGCGCGCGGGTTCGACGAGCGCGGCGGCGCGGAGCTCGAGGACGAAGAGCGCGGCGCGGGCTTCGACGCGAGCTGACGATGCGTCTGCTCGTCCTCACCGAGACCCATCCTCCCGACCGCGGCGGGATGAGCGAGTCGTGCGATCGGATTCTGCGCGGGCTCGCGCGCGAAGGCGTGCAGCTCGACGTCGTGCACTTCGATCGCCGGGCCTCGCGTTGCGAGCGGCGCACGACGTCGAACGGATCGATCCTGCGCGTGCCACCGGAGGCGGACGCGGCGCATCTGATGAACCTCGTGTGGAACCGGATCGAGGACGGGAAGGCAACGCACGTCGTCGCGTTCGGAGGGAACCTCCCGATCCTGGGCGCGCCGCTGTTTGCGGCCTGGCTACGGCGCCCGCTCGTGACGATGATCCGCGGCAACGAGCTCGATGCCGGTCTCTTCGACCCAAGGCGGCGACCGATGCTCGAGGACGCGCTGCGACGCGCGTCGGCGGTGTGCACGGTGACCACGGCGCACGCGGAGAAGATCGCGGCCTTGTATGAAGGCATCGAGCCGCACGTCGTCGCGAACGGCATCGATTTCGACCTCTGGCAGGCGACGCCGGCCGACGCCGCGCGCGCGAATTCGATCCGCGAGGTCGCGGGCGGCAAGCGCATTCTCGGATTGTTCGGACAC
The DNA here is from genome assembly GCA_964558905.1 of uncultured Thermoanaerobaculia bacterium. GTDB lineage: Bacteria > Acidobacteriota > Thermoanaerobaculia > Gp7-AA8 > Gp7-AA8 > QHVT01. Next base: position 9,885 of record CAZLGP010000272.1, read on the forward strand.
CTCAAGAACAAGAAAGGTCTGCCGTTCTTCGTCGACGCCCTCGTGCGCTCGGGACTCGCCGAGCGCTTTCATCTTCTGCTCGCCGGCGAGCTCGAGTCTGCCGTCGAAGGCGTCGCCCACACGCTGCTCCCGGTCATGGATCGTTACGAGCTGATCCCGTTCTATCTCGCATCCGACCTCATCGTGCTGCCGTCGCACTATGACGGTTTTCCCAATGTGCTCATCGAGGCGATGGCTCTCGCGCGGCCACTGATCGCGTCGACCGCGGGCGGCATGCGCGACGTTCTTGCCGAAGGCGACGAGGCGTTTCTCTTCGCTCCCGGCGACGCGCACGGGTGCCGGAATGCGATCATGCGTGCCGCGGACGCGAGCGACGACGAGCTCCGACGCATGGGCGCCGCCGCGGAAGCGGTCGCCAGACGGCGCTGCGACGCGCGGAACGAGGCGCGCCGCTATCTCGAAGTTCTGCATCACGCACAGGAGGCTTTCGATGCAAAGAATGATTCCCGCGGCAACTCTGGTCCTGCTGCTCGCGAGTTGTGGTGGCGAGCGCGCTGAAGTTCCCGCCGCTTCTCCCGGGCCCTCTGCCCCGGCCACGACGACCACCGCCGCGACGCAGTCCGCTCCCTCGGCTTCCCAGCTCGGAAGCATCTCCGAGGAGGAGGGTGCCGTCACCATCTCCTTCATGGAGAACGGCGAGGTGCGGGAGCTGTACGGCGATCCCCGCGAGACCGGCAAACGCAAATACACCGTCGGCGACGGTCCGGTGCTCTACGAGATCAAACCGGGCGACGACGGCGGCTTCAAGCTGCGCAATCCCGACGGATCGCTGCGCTGGAAGGTGAAGATCGCGCCGGACAAGATCCGCATCAGCGACAACGAGCAGAACGACAACCCCTTCGAGCTGAAGCTGCGCGAGCCGAACCGGGTCAAGGTCTTCGCGCCCGGCGATCAGGAGCTCGGAAACGTTCGCTATGCGCCGAATCAGATCGAGGTGGAGAGCAAGAGCGGGCGCGTCATCTTCACGACCGACGCGCCGAAGGCGTCGGGCGCATACGGTGTGCTGCTGATCGACGGCATTCCCGAGCGCGAGCGCTACATTCTCGTCGCCGAGATCCTCTCGCGCGGTCGATGATCCTCTACTACGCCCTCGGCGGCGGCCTCGGGCACCTCACCCGGGGCCGCCGCGTGCTGGAGACGCTGGGACTCGACGCATCCTTCGTGACGGCGTCATCGTACGCGTCGGATCCTCGTGTCACGGGCGCCATTCCTGTGATCCAGGTTCCAGCGGATCTCGAACGCGACGTCAATGCACACCGATCGTGGCTCCGAAACCTCGCCTGCGATCGTCTGCTCGTCGACACATTCCCGTGCGGCATTCAAGGGGAGCTCTCCGGACTCGACATTCCGATGGACCTCGTCGCGCGCCGGCTGCGTTGGGAAGCGTACCGGCGCACCGTTCCGGCGCCGCTGCCGCGGTTCGAGACGGTGTGGTGTGTGGAGGAGCTCGAGCAGGAGCAGCAGACAGCGATCGACGAGCAATGCGAGATCCGGAGTGCGGTGGCGCTGGCCGCCGCTTTCGGACCGCCGGGACGGCGGCGGTCCGCTCTTTCTGAGACGGGCCGCGCCGTTGCCGCACTCCACAACTGCTGGCTGATCGTGCACTCCGGACCGGAGGATGAAGTGCGCGAGCTCGTCGCGTACGCGGAGGAGCTGCGTCGCGTGGCCGCGACTCCGCCGGATCGCGTCCTCGTTGCTACGCGCTGCACGGTTGCGCTGCCGGCGGGGTTCGAGGCCCTCGACGCGTATCCTGTCGAGCACCTTTTCCCCGCAGCGGCACGCATCATCTCGGCTGCCGGTTTCAACGTCATGCTCGAGACCGAGCCGTGGCGCGACAAACATGACGTGGTCCCCTTCGCGCGGACATTCGACGATCAGTTCTGGAGAGCCGCGCGGCGACGTGAGCCGTCCGCGCTGCCCGGCTCCGAGAAATAGCCCGCGACGCGTGCCCTGTTGCGCCGCGTGTGCCCCGGTTCCCTGTCGTTCTGATCCTGCTTCTATTTCTCTCCCTGCCCGCGCAGGCCGTCTCGAAGCGGCGAGCCGTCCAGCATCCTCACGCTCTCACTCCAGACGGAATCATCGCCACGGCGTCGAAGGTCGCGGATCGCGTCACGCTCTCCTACCACCCGCGTCTCCATTGGGAGAACGCCGTCTACTTCGACGGGCTGGTTCTTCTGGGGGAGCAAATGGAGCTCCGCTCACCCGGTTCGGGCAGCCGATTCATCGACCGCGCGGCCGCGGTGATCCTCGAGAGCGACGATCCGATCGAGACCGTCTACTGGGGCGACGGGACGGCGTTCGCGCAGGCGGCGCTGGATCTCCATCGCGTCCTGCCGCCCAGCGATCCGCGCCGTGAGCCACTGCTCGCCACGCTGGCGGGTCCCCTGCGATTCGCCGAGCACGCCGTCCGTGTTTCACCGGCGGATGGCGCGGCGCGCGATCCGTGGTGGATCGACGGCGGCTACGGCGCGCGTTTCTGGCAGGACGATCTCTACATGGTCGTGCCGTGGCTTGCGCTCTACGGGTCGATGCAGGATGGACTCCCGGGCAACGAGCTCGCGCGGAATCTCGCGTATGAATGGATCGAGGCATACGTCCACGAGCACCGGCCCGTGTCCGGCGATCCGCGGGAAGCGGCCGTGCCGTCGGCGAAGTCGCGTCGCGGGATTCTGCTGTGGGACGAAACGCACGGGCTGTTTCAGCATGCACCCGAGTCGATCGGCACGACGGAGTACTTCTGGGCGCGAGGCAACGGCTGGGCGCTCGTGGCCCTGGCGCGCGCGGCCGAAGCGCTCGACGCGCCGTACACCGGCGCGCGCTACGACCAGGTGCTCGCGAGCGAGGAGATCCGGGCGATGCTGCGCGTCGCAGCGGAGTCGCTGCTCGCACGCCGCACGGCCGACGGCGGATGGGGATCGTATCTGTCGAAGCCGGAAGAATGCCCCGTCGCCGAAACGTCCGGAACGGCCCTGCTCACGTTCTTCCTCGCGCGCGGCGTGAACGAGGGATGGCTCGATCGCGAGGTCTACGCTCCCATCGTGATGCGCGCCATGGGACTGCTCCTGCGGAGGGTCCACGCCGACGGAGCCGTGTTCGGCATCCAGCCGCCCGACGTGGGCCCGAACTGCGGGAAGGCGAGCTCGGACCACCCGACGATCAACCTGAACTACGGCCCGGGCGCGATGCTTCTTGCAGCGTCGGAGGTGCTGAAGTTCCCGGAGGAGAGCTGGCGCTGATTCCCTGTTGAATCAGCCGTTGCGCAGGACGACCTGGCCATCCCCCTCCGGCCAGAATTCCTTGCAGGTGAGTGGCAGCCACATTGCGGCCTGCACCCTCCAGCACTGCTGGGCCCAGTTCCAGTAGTCGAACGGGTTGAGCCAGCTCACGCCGTAGCGAAGGAAGCCCTGCTTCGCGACGCTGGACTGGTAGTCGTTCACGAGATGCTGGATCCGCACGCGTTTCTGAAAGTAGAACGTCCAGTCACCTTTGCGGCGGACGCCGAACACGGTCCCTTCGGCGTGGGTGACCACGATCTTCTGTCCGGCGATCTCGATCCTCGTGTACTCCCCCTTGGTCGCTGCCGAAACGACTTCCTCGAGCTCGTTCGAAAACTCGGACGAATGCGCGCGCGACATGTAGTCCAGCATCGACGTCTGGCGGCCGCTCTCACCGGGGCCCAGCCGCACCTCGCCGCGGCTCTGTTTCTCCTGCTGCGTGCTGAACGCGCCGAATCGTTTCTGCATCTCCTCCACCTTCGCCTGCTGGAGCCGGAGGAACTGTTGTCTGGTGAGCTGAGTCGCGAACGTTCCCGAGTGGCGCTTCGCGTTCGCGTGGTACACGATTGGCTGGTCGGGCGGGCCTTCGACGAACACGCTGCAGCCGGTGAGCGGCGCGGTGAAGAAGTAATCCGGGTCGACGCCCTCGAGCGAACCGGTCGCTTTCCCGCTGGGGCGGAGGACGGTGCGGATGATCTGATCCTCGGCCCATGGCAGCCAGTACGCGGGCTCGAGCTCCTCGTCCACTCCGCTCTGGAGCTGAACCTCGGTCATCGACGGCTCACCCTTCATGCGGCCGACGTCGAACCAGTAGATGCGCTCCGCTCCCGCGACCTGATAGCCGGTGACCTGCTCCTCGTCATGCAGAAAGGACTTCTCCTTGAAGTGCATCCGTATGCCGGGCCCGGGAACGGTGAGCGGATACTTCAGCGCGAATGCAACCGGGTCGTCGCGAAATTCGTTCAGCAAGCTCATGGCACCATCACCACACGCAGAATGCCTTCCGGCTCCTTACCGCGACGACGCGCGCATGTTGGTGCGCAACTCTTCCAGCCGACTCACCTCGTGAGGGGGGATCAGCTCATTCGAGCCGAGGGTCCGACGGATGAAATCGATCCTCGCGACGTGCTCGAGCGTCTCCATGAGGAATCCGGCCTGTTCGATGTCCCGGGCGAAGCAGATCGCGCCGTGGAAGCGCAGCAGCACGGCGTCGTGCATCGCCACCAGCGGCTCGACGCTTCGCGCGAGCTCCTCGGCCGTCGGCATCGCGTAAGACGCAACCGGCACCCTGCCCAGCGTCAGAATGGCCTCGGAGAGGATCGGCTGGTCCAGCGCCATCCCTGCTACCGCATACGCGGTGGCATAGGGCGGATGCGCGTGCACGATCGCGCGGACGTCGGGACGACGCTCGTAGATCATCCTGTGTAGCGCGATCTCCGAGGACGGCCGGCCCGCGCGCACGGAGCCATCGCGAAACAGGCGGACGATCTTCTCCGGCTCGAGCTGTCCCTTGCACGAGCCGCTCGGCGTGATGAGCGTGCCGCCGTCGTCGAGACGCGCGGAGAGGTTGCCGTCCGTGGACGTGAGAATCCCCTTCTCGTCGAGACGACGGGCAACACGCACGATGGCCTGTTTCAGCTGGTATTCGGTCATGAGAGCCGGGCGGGATCTTACCTGTTCCCGCGACGGATCATGGATACGTGTACGGCGCCTGCAGACCGAGGGGAACCCCGAGGGCCCACAGGGCCGTGAGGAAAATGCTCCAGGTGATGAGGAACACGATCGAGTACGGCAACATCATCGAGACCACCGTACCGATGCCCGCCGATCTCACATAGCGCTGACAGAACACGACCACGAGCGGGAAATAGGGCATCAGCGGCGTGATGATGTTCGTCGACGAGTCGCCGACGCGATACGCCGCCTGGGTCAGTTCCGGCGAGAGCCCGAGCTGCATGAGCATCGGGACGAAGATCGGAGCGAGCAACGCCCACTTCGCGGAGGCGGACCCGATCAGGAGGTTGACCGCGGCCGTGAGGAGAATGATCCCGACGATCGTCACCTGGCCCGGCAGCCCCATCGTTTTCAGCGCGCTCGCTCCCTTCAGCGCGATCAGGGCGCCGAGGTTCGACTCGCCGAAGGCGGCGATGAAGAGCGATGCGAAGAAGGCCATGACGATGTAGTACGCCATCGTCCCCATGGCCTTGGTCATCCCCTTGATGATGTCGCGATGCGACTCGATCGTCTTCGCCGCATAGCCGTAGACGACGCCCGGAATGAGGAAGAAGAGGAAGATCAACGGCACGATCGACTGCATCAGCGGTGCGGTGCTGGCGGTGAGCGAGCCTTCTGGGGAACGCAGCGGCGAGCCGGTGGGTGCAGCGGCAAGGGCCAGGAGAGTCAGTCCGATCAGCGTGGCCAGGAGCGCAAACAACAGCCCACGCTTCTCCGGCCGGCCAAGATCCTCCATCGTGGTGAACTCGCTCGTGTCGCCGTCGACGGCGACCGATTTCAGGCGAGGCTCGATGACCCGATCGGTGAGATACCACCCGACCAAGATGATCAGCACGCTCGACAGTGCCGTGAACATCCAGTTCGAGAGCGGGTTCACGGTGCGCGCGGGATCGATGATGTTCGCCGCGGCCTGGGTGAGACCCGCGAGCAGCGGGTCGAGGCTCGACGGGACGAAGTTCGCGCTGAATCCGCCCGAGACTCCGGCGAAGGCGGCCGCGATTCCCGCCAGCGGATGCCGTCCCGCGGCGTAGAAGATGACCGCTCCGAGCGGAATCACCAGCACGTATCCCGCATCCGCCGCGGTGTGGCTGACGATCGCCACCAGGATGAGCATCGGTGTCAGCAGTGCGCGCGACGTCACGTTGAGCATCGCCTTCAACCCGGCGTTGATGAATCCGGTGTGCTCCGCGACGCCGACGCCGAGGAGCGCCACGAGCACCACGCCGAGAGGGTGGAAGCCCGTGAAGATGGTCACCATGCGCGAGAGAAAGCTGGCCATGTTCGGTCCGGCGAGCATGTTCTTCACCGCGATCGGCTGGTCGGTGCGCGGGTCGATCTCCGCGAACTGAACGCTCGCCAGCAGGGCCGAGGTGATCCAGACCAGGATCAGAAAAATGAGAAAGAGCGCGGCCGGATCGGGAAGACGGTTCCCGATCTTCTCGATGGTGTCGAGAGCGCGGTCGACGAATCGGCGTGGTCGGGGCTCAGGCGTGTCGCCACCTTCATTGCTCATCGGGAGATCCTTTCGCGTCGCGCGAGTTTAGGAGGCCCCACTCCACGACGCAATGCTGAAGTTTCCGGCCGGGCGTCGTGAGATCATGCGTGGCGCCGGAGGGATGGCACGCAGCATGGAGATGAAGACCTGCGAGGAGCATCGTCACGAGCACCGGCAGCTGCCCTGCCCATGGCCCGATTGCGCGAAGGGCGAAGGAGCTGCCGATTCGACCGAAGTCCCGCGGCACACCGGCGCCGGACGAATGACGCGCGCTGAAGGTCATTTCGACGAAGCCCCCGCGCCGCGCCTGTTTCACCGCACGCAGTGGAACTGCGACAAGTGCGGCGCCTCGGGCTGGACCTGGCTGGAAGCGGGAGCGGAGCCACACCTCGACCGCTGCCCGCATCGACGCCCCGGCACGGTCCGGCCTCGGGGCAAATCGCGCTCGGTGCGGTGAGCTCCGCCAACGCCCCTCTCCCCGGGGAAGAAATGCCCGACATGAGCAGTCGCTCCGTGATTCGCACCGCGATCATCGCCTTTCTCGCCAGTCGTGCACTGATCTTCGTGGGGCTCGTCGTCGTCTCGCAGATCGCGTTCCTTGGCAGGATCTACTCGAATTCCGCCTGGCAGACCCGCATCACTCTGCAAAACGAGCGAGTTCGTCCGGAGCTCACCCGGATGATCATGGTCGGAGATGCATGGTGGTACCAGCGCATCGCCGAGAATGGCTACAAGGCGGTCAGCGACGACGAAAGGAACAAGCGCGCGTTCTTTCCGCTCTATCCATTGCTCGTTCGCGCGTGTCGCGTAACCGGTGACTTTGCGATCGACGGAGCGATCGTCTCCAACCTTGCATTCCTCGGTGCCCTCATCGCGCTCGGACAGCTGGCCCTCCGCTCCGGCCTCGACGTACGCGACGCGGAGAGAGCAATCTTCTACGTCGCATTCTTTCCCACCAGCTACTTTTTCAGTCTCCCGATGACGGAGTCGGTCTTTCTGCTGTTGACGGCCATCTCTTTCCTGGCGGCACACTCCGGTCGCTGGTGGGGCGCGGGGCTGGCAGGGGCGCTGGCCGCGGCGACTCGCGTGACCGGCATCCTGCTCTTGCCGGTGCTGCTGCTTCTCGCGTGGCAACATCACCGCCGGTTCGTCCCCGGGATGCTCTGGCTCGCGGTGATCCCGCTGGGGCTGGCCGGATTCATGTGGCATCTCCACGCGGTCACCGGGGAGGCCTTTGCGTTTCTTCATGCACAGGCGGCATGGGGCCGCACGCCGGGAGCGTTCTGGCAACCTCTCGCCGACTACGTGCTCAATTGGCGTGAGGTCGGCGAGCCATGGAATCTGCTGGCGTTCAACTTCGTCGTCGCACTCCTCTTGCTCGCCTGCGCCGTCCTGCTGCTGGTCAGGCGCCAATACGCCCTCGGCGCCTACTCAATGCTCAGTGTGTTGTTGGCGCTGAGCTCGGGATCGCTTCAGTCCATGGGCCGGTATGCGATCGTCGTATTCCCACTGTTCTTCTGGATGGCAACAGCGGCACGTTCGGCGCTGGTCGATCGCCTGATCTCGGCAACCCTGTTCGCCGGACTCGGTTGGTTCCTGGCGCTGTTCGCACTGCGCCTGGACTTCGCGATGGCCTAGTGTCGCTTCAATCCTGTTTCTGTGAGTGCTTTGCGGCGTCGGCGGACCGTATGCTTCGTCGCCGCTCCTCGACGATGTCCCCGCATCGCCAACCCGCCGGCGCTCGCAAACAACCCCCGTTTTCAACCTGGACACGACACTAGAGTCTGCGCGGCACCGGGACCGATTGATTGGGCATAGAATCTCATCATGGACAAACTGCGTCGAACGATCTTCATCAGCGCGCCGCGTGAGCGGGTTTGGGACGTGATGCTCGCGGACGACACCTATCGTCAATGGACGACCGCATTCACTCCGGGCTCTTACTACAAGGGCGACTGGTCGGAGGGATCGAAGATCCTGTTCCTCGGCCCGAACCCGGACGGTTCGGGCGAAGGCGGGATGGTGAGCCGGATCAAGGAGAACCGTCCCCACGACTTCATCTCCATCGAGCACCTCGGCATCGTCCGCAACGGCGTCGAAGACACCGAAAGCGAAGAAGCGAAGAAGTGGGCACCGGCCTACGAGAACTACACGTTCGCCGAGAAGAACGACGGTACTGAGCTCACGGTCGAGATGGATGTGGATGCGAAGGAAAAGCAGAATTTCGAGAAGATGTGGGACGAGGCTTTCGCACGGCTAAAGGAAATCGCCGAGGCCTAGTGCCACTTCAATCTTTGTTTCTGTGAGTGATTTGCGGCGGCGGCGGACCGTCTTCTTCGTCGCCGCTCCTCGGGCACGGAAGAGCAGGCGGCCGCGGAATTTCCGCGCCCGCTCCCGAGCCCCAGCCCGAGCCCGGCTTTTCGTTCCACTCTGAGAGACGAATCCTCAGAGTTCGGGTTCAAGAATCTACCCAGAGAGGTCGTGTCACGGCACTAGCAGAAGCGTGAACGCCGGCGGTCCACCGCCCCGCGAGCCGCCTTCCCCATCACGCCCGCAACAAACCGTCGCAGCCCGTGTCCTTCTTCACATCGGAACAGGCATGATCGGACGGCGGATTGGCAGTTGGATCCTCGAGCGCGAGCTCGGCCATGGCGGAATGGGCTCGGTTTACGAGGCACGCCACGCGACGCTCCGGACGCGCGCGGCGGTGAAGGTCCTGTCGCCCGGCCTCGAGTCGGAGGAGTCGTTCCGGCAGCGCTTCCGTCGCGAGGCGGAGCTGCAGGTGCAGTTGCGCCATCCGAACGTCGCCCGCGTGCTCGACTACCTGGAGGACGAGGGCCGGTGGTTTCTGGTTCTCGAGTACGTCGATGGCGGCAGCATCGCCGACCGCCTCGCGCGCGAAGGGAAGGTGTCGCGGGAGCAGGCCATCGCGTGGGCGCGCCAGGCGCTGGCAGGACTCTCTCACGCGCACCAGAAGGGAATCGTCCACCGCGACGTCAAACCGGCGAATCTGCTGATCGGCGGCAACGGCGAGGTCGTGGTGATGGATTTCGGGATCGCGCGCTCCGACGACGCGCCGGGCCTCACCGCGACCGGAGCGACCGTCGGCACGCCGTATTACATGAGTCCCGAGCAGATCGTCGCGCCCGACCGGGTGGACCGCCGCTCGGACATCTACTCGCTCGGCATCGTTCTCTACGAGTTGCTCGCGGGCAGGAAGCCTTTCGACGCGGGGTCGCAGTTCGCTGTGCTGCAGGCGCAGGTGAACGAGCCTCCCCCGCCGCTGCGTACCATCGATCCCACGATCCCTCCGGAGCTCGAAGCGATCGTCCTGCGGGCGCTCGCGAAGGACCCGGGAGCGCGCTACGCCGACTGCGAGTCGATGGCCCGCGAGCTCGAGCGCGCCGCTACGCGTCAGACGACCTTGCCCGCCGGACCTTCGCACGAGTTGACCGGCGGCGCCACGATTCACTCCTCGCGCCTCTTCGAGCCGGTCCCGGTACGCGGCGGATCGCAGCTCTCTCCGGGCGAAGAGCGCAACCGCCGTCGGCGATCGTTTCAGAGAAAGCTCGCCGCCGGTGCCGCGGCGACACTGATCGCCGCGACGTTGGTGGCGGTCCACCTTTCGAGCGATGAAGTGACCGCGACACCCGCGCCGGCAACGAGCACGGAGAGCGTTCCTCCTTCCATCGATCCAGCGCCTCCGCCAGAACCCGAACGCCCCGACCCGACGGGCACCAAGAAGAGCACGGCCGATCGACCGAACGTCCCCCCAGGGTTCGTGAAGAACAACGCTGTGCCGACGGACACGCGCGCGGAATCCCTTCATGCGCCGACGCACACGCGCGCCGACTCCTCTCACTCGACGCCAGTGCCGGTCCGGCCGGTCCCACCGCCTCCGGATCCTTCCCCGCCAAGACCCGTTCCCCTCCCGGAACGTCCGCGCGTCGCCGTGATCGGCATCGGACGGGAGCCCTTGCTCGCCGGCTCGCTCGAACAGGAGATGGAGCGCCGGCTCGGCCAATTCGAGGTCGCCGACGAGCACGGCGATCCGCAGGTCAGCGAGCTTCTCGCCAGGAGAGATCCTCCGTCGCAGCAAGAGCTCGGAGCGGCGTTGCTGAAAGCCGGGTTCCACGTCCTCGTGCTCATCCGCGTGGCCGAGGGCGACCGCCGGACAGTGTCGCCCTTCGGCCTGGAAGCCTCGGCCATCGCGGCGAGGATGCACCTCAACGCCTACCTCCTGCCGGCAGGTCGGACCATCGGACCGGGTTGGACGCAAACGGTCGAGTACACCGAAGCCTCGGCTGCGGCCAGGGCGAAGCAGGCCTTCATCGGCCCCACCGCCGACCTTCGCAAGGCAATCCACAACGACTGGGCCGCGCTGCGCTCCGCGAGCGCCGGCGCGCCGTGAGGGGAAACCGCGCAATGAGTGCCGTCAGCCCACAGATCTCCAGCATCCGTATCGAGCCCGCGGGCTCGCTTCTCGTCGGTCGCACGCCCGACAACGATCTGTCCATCGACCACCCTCTCATCTCGCGCCACCACGCGCGCTTCGAGCGATCCAGCGGGCGCTGGACGGTCACCGATCTCGGGTCGACCAACGGCACGTACATCAACGGCCGCCGCGTCGTCTCCACGGTTCCGCTGACCATCGGCGACGTCGTCGATCTCGGCGGCAGCCGCCTGGTGCTGCTCGACGATCACTGTCTGGAGCGCCGCGACTATCGCGGCGACACGCGAATCGAGGCCCAGGACGTGGCGATCAGCGCTGGCGGCCGCTGCCTCATCGAAGGGGTCTCGTTGACGCTCGTTCCGTCGGAGCTGGTCGGTCTCATGGGGCCCAGCGGCGCCGGCAAGACGACGCTGATGACCGCGCTGAACGGCTACCTGCCGCCGAGCGCCGGCCGCATTCTCTTCAACGGCCAGGATCTCTACGCCTCCTTCGAGCGCTTCCGTCTCGGCATTGGATACGTACCGCAGGACGACATCCTCCACGGGGAACTGACCGTCGCCGATGCGCTGTACTTCACGGCGCGGCTGCGCCTGCCGGCGGACACGAGGGACGAAGAGATCCGGCAGCGCATCGATCGCGTCCTTGGACAGCTGCGCATCGCCCACATTCGCGATTCGGTCATCGGCACTCCGGCCCGCAAGATCGTCAGCGGCGGAGAGCGCAAGCGCGTCAACGTCGCGATGGAACTGCTGCACGACCCGCCGGTCCTGTTCCTCGACGAGCCGACCTCCGGGCTTTCGTCCGAGGACGCTCTCGTGGTGATGCAGGGCCTTCGCGAGCTCGGGCGCGACGGGCGGACGATCCTGCTCACGATTCATCAGCCCAGCCGCGAAGTTTTCCGGCTGATGGACAACCTGGCCGTCGTCTCCCGAGACGTCACCGGTCGCGCTCCGGCACGGCTCGTCTACTACGGACCTGCATATCCCGAGGCCATCCGATTCTTCAATCCCGGCAAGGAGCTTCCCGCCGACCCGGCACCCGAGGGAGTGCTGCGCGGACTCGCCGAGCGGCCGACCGCCGAGTGGTCCGAGCTCTATCGACGCTCCGACCTCAAGCGGCGCTTCGTCGATCAGCGAGCCGGCAAGGGGCAGGCTCGTGACACCGTCGCACCTCGGGAGCGACGTCCTCCCGCGATGTGGAGACAGACGCTGGTCCTGATGCACCGGGGACTGGTGCTCAAGATCCGCGACGTCTGGAACAGCGCGATCCTGCTGGCCCAGGCCCCGATCATCGCCATGCTGCTCGTCCTGATCTTCAGCGGCGCGACCCGCGCCGAGGGCGACGTCGCGCAACTGCAGCGAAGCGGCGCGGCAACGGCGACGGTGCTGTTTCTGATGAACATCGCCGCGATCTGGTTCGGCTGCTCGAATGCCGCACGCGAGATCGTCGCGGAGTGGGCGGTCTTCAGCCGCGAGCGCATGGTCGGCCTCGGACTGGCCTCGTACATCGCGTCGAAGCTCGGCCTGCTCAGCCTGATCGGGATCGTGCAGTGCTTCTTTCTGCTCGGGATCGTGCGCCTCGGCTGCCGGATCGACGCTCCGTGGTCCCTGCTTTTCGTGTGTCTGTTCCTCAGCACGCTCGTCGGCACGTCGCTAGGGCTGCTCATTTCGGCATTGTCGCGGAGCTCGGAAGTGGCGATCTCCCTCGTTCCGCTCGCCATCCTGCCGATGGTCGTCCTCGGCGGGATGATGCAGCCGGTCCACACCATGGACCAGCCGGCGCGCACGCTCGCGCACCTCGTGCCCTCGCGCTGGTCGTTCGAGCTCGCCGCCGGTGCCGAAGCGAAGGAGCGCCCGGCGACGGCGAACGGCGCAGGCGATCTCGCCGAGCCCTACTTCCCCGGCCCGAAGCGCTCCACTCAGACCACCGGTGCCGCGGTGCTGGCCCTGCAGGTCTCGCTGCTCCTGGCCGGAACGATCGCCGTGTTGCGATCCAAAGACATTCACCTCTGAAGAATGAGAGAAAGGAAGGGTCCAATGTTCGACAAGTTCAGATCCTGCACCATCGCCGGAGTCACGCTGACGGCCGCGCTGCTTTGGAGCACGGCGACCGCCGCGGCACCCCAAGGGAGCCTTCGCTACAGCGTGGTCGTCGACAAGTTCGACAACAACAGCAACAACTCCCAGGTCGGTTACGACTGGGCCACTCTGCTCACCTCCGCGCTCCACGAGAGCGGAAGCTTCATCGTCGTCGCCCAGGACGACATGCAGCTCAAGGTGCTCAAAGAACAACTTCGCAGCTTGACCGGCTTCACCACGCAGGGTCGCAAGACCGCGCAGCGGGGCCAGATGATCCCGGCGCAGCTGATGGTCAAGGGCGTCATCACACACGTCCAGCAGGACACGGCCAATCAGGACGGTGGAGTCGGGGTCGGCAGGTTCCGCGTCAACGCCGGCCGTGCGAAGACCGAGGTCCGGGCCACTCTGCAGATGATCGACACCACGACGGGCGCACTGGTGGCGGCGAAGAACTTCGTCGGCATGGCGCAGAAGCGCGGCTTCTCGGTGGGCGGCCAGGAGGGGAATCTCAGCATGGGGGCAGATGTGAATCTTCATGCAGCGCTCGAGAAGGCCATCGAAGAAGTCATTCCATGGATGGTCGAGCAGTTGCCTTCCGTCGCGTGGCGGGGCACGGTCGTGAGAGTCGACAAGGACCGGATCATCATCAACCGCGGCTCGCGGGAAGGCGTCACCAACGGCGACGAGTTCGTCGCCGGCGAATCCGAGATCCTGCGCGACCCCGACACCGGCGAGGTCCTCGACGAAGTGCTCAACGAGCGTGCCCGCATCAAGGTCGTCAAGCTCAATGACCGTACCTCCGTCTGCACGATCGTCAACGGAGATGCCGGACAGATCGTCACGGGCATGGCCATTCAGTACAGCCGCGAGAAGAGCTGATGATCACGCTCGCCCGTTGGAGCGCGGTGCTCCTGTTCGCGGTCGCGACGCTCGCGGCGTCCGGCCAGAGCCTCGCGCCGAAGCCGGGTGCGGGTGGCCTGGTCTCGATTCCGGGCGCGAACCTGCCGCCGGTTCCCGAAGGTTCGGTGAAGACAGCCATTCCGCTGTACGAGTCGCTCCTGGCGGGCATCAGCATCCTCGGCAAGGGCCCGGTGGTCGCTCGCGGGTACGGATTCCTCGCAACGCTATACGCGTCGGTCGACAACACATCCAAGGCCGAGCAACTCTTCGATGAGGCGCAGGCGATCCTCGAGAAACACGGCGCGACGGGCCGCGACCTCGGCTGGGTGCACAACAATCGCGGACTGGTCCATCTCCACCAGCGCCGCTACGCCGACGGTCTGCAGTCGTTCCGCGCTGCCGTCAAGGCGCTGGCTGCCGATCAGCAGAACCTGCTGCCGTACCGCGCGATTGCGCTGCAAAACCTCGCGACGATCCAGCAGTTGCTCGGCAATGTCGAGCCGGCCGAGGATGCGTATCTCGAGGCGCTGCAGATTCTTCGCGGGCTGCAGCAGGAGAACGATCGAACGAGCCACACGACCCGGGCAAACCTGGCCAGCCTGTACCAGGAGATCAAGGACTTTGCCGCGGCGCGCACGATCCTCGAGGATCTCGAGAAGAGAACGGACCTCGGCAGCGGCCTCCGTTTCGCCGTCGTCAGCAATCTCGGCTTCACGCTGATGGCATTGCGCGACTTCGAAAGAGCCGAGGTCCAGTTCAGGAGTGCACTCGCCATGACGTCGGCAGGAAGTCGAGAGCAGGCTCTGGCCCTGGGGAATCTCGCGGCGATGCATGTCGAGGCGGGCGATCTCGAGCAGGGGAAACGTGAAGGCGAGAAGGCGTTGCTCGTCGTCGAGGAGGTCTATGGACCGAATGATCGTATGACCGCCGCGATCGTCGGAACTCTCGGCATGAACGCATTGGACCGCGGGGATCTCGCAAAGGCGGACAGCCTGTTCGCGCGGTCCCGCCGGCTGCTGTCGAACAAGCGCGGCGATGAAGAGCCGCTCGCCGGCGTGGCCCAGTCTCTTGCGATCATCGCGCAGCGCCGTGGGCAACGTGAACGGGCTCTCGAGCTGAGCCGGCAGGCGCTCGATCTCCGGACCAGGAGCCTCGAGCGCATCCTCGCCTTCGGCTCGGAAGCGCAGCGCCTCGCTTACCGCGCCAACGCCTATCCGTACGACCAGTTGGCGAACCTCGGCGAAGCAACGCTGCTGGCCGAAGCCGTGCTGGCGACCAAGGGAGCCGTGCTCGAGTCCCTCTTGCGCGAACGCGCTCTCGTGCGCGCAAGCCGGTCCCCCGAAGATCTCGAGCAGCTCGATCGTATTCATGCCCTCAGAGTCCAGCTGATGGAAGAGGTCGGCCGTGGCGCAGTGGACACCGAAGCACTGCAGCGCGCGCTAAAGAAGCACGAGACTGCACTCGCGAAACGGCTCCTGCGCTCGGCAGAGCAACCGCTACCGCGCGCCGACCTCGAGGGCGTACAGAAGGCCCTCGAAGAGGGCCAGGTTCTCGTCGAGCTGATCCGCTATCAACTCTACGAAGGCAACGCCAAACGCACGCCCTGGTATGGAGGTATCGTCGTTCCTTGGGAGGGTGATCCGGTCTGGGTGCCGCTGGCCGAGGCGCAGGGCGTGGAGGACGCCACGTCCACGCTGCTGGCACGCTTGAACAGAGGCAACCGAGGCGTGGAACCGCCGAAGCACGGCGACGTCGCACCGGTTCTGCGCTCGCTCGACGAGATGCTCTGGCAGCCGCTCGCGGGCGCAATGCCGGCCGGGACGCTCCGGGTGCTCCTCAGTCCCGATGGTGCGACGTCCTTCATTCCGTGGGCGGCGCTGCTCGATGAGAACGATCGGTTTCTCGCGGAGCGGTGCGAGCTCACGCAGGTCGGATCCGGCCGCGATCTGCTCCGTATTGCCGCGTCTTCGACGAAGAAGACCGTGGTCGCGCTCGCCGACGGCGCGGACGATCTTCCCTACAGCCGGCTGGAGGTCGACCGGCTTGCGGAAGAGGCCAAAAAGCACGACTGGCGGACCACCATCCTCATGGACGAGCAGGCCTCGGAGCTTGCCCTCTTCCAGCATCCACGTCCGAGGATCCTCCATTTCGCCACCCATGGCGGAGAGCTCAGCGCGGACTTCGAGCAAGCAGTCGAGCGGCGGCTCAGCAGAAATCCGATGTATCGGGCCTACCTCATTCTGGGAGGCGGCAAACAGACGCGAGAGGCATGGGAGCGCCGCGTGTTCGCGCCTGCCGCCGAGGACGGCATCCTCACCGCCGAGGAGGCCGGCGGCCTCGATCTCCGCGACACGTGGCTGACCGTTCTCTCCGCGTGTCGCACCGGTGCCGGCGACGCGATGACCGGAGAAGGCGTCCTAGGGCTGCGGCGCGGATTCATGCTCGCGGGAACGGAGAACCTGCTGTTCTCGCTCTGGTCTGTCGACGATGCCGCCACGTCGCAGTTCATGACCGCGTTCTACCAACGTCTCTTCCGGACCGGCGACCTCGCGAGCGCGTTTCACGAGACGCAGGTGGCAGAACTGCGCCGCTGGAGAGCGGACGAACGAAGCGTTGCGGACACGGTGCACCGGGCGGGGGCGTTCGTGCTGACGAGATGAGCGCCACAGGGTTCAGGTACTGGAACGAGTACCAGAACTGAGCTGGCGAGCGACGGCAGCCACACCGCCTGGCGATCGACGCGTGGCTGTTCCGCGACGACGCCCCCAATCTCCGCAATCAGGATCTTCGGGAGTACTTCCGGTGCGCCGGAAACATCAATATGTCCATCAGCGAACTGGAACCCATAGACTAGTGCCGTGATGCTCACTGCACGAAAAGCCGGATGCCGGTCAGAAAAACAGCGCGGCTGGACAACTCTCCGCCTCCACCCGACGTCGCTCGCGACCGGTCGCGGCCACGATCGAATGAGGATTTCGCGTCGGCTGTGCGCGCTCGCGATCATCCCGCTTTCCAAACGTGACGCGGCAGATATCCGAGGAACCCATGAAGAGACTTCTGGTCGTCGTCGCCGCAATCGTGCTCGTCGTCTGGGTCATCTCATGGTTCCGGGTCCCCGACGCCGTTGCCACCGCGGCCGCTCGGCCCTGGCCGGGAGGGATGGGGACGCTCGACTCCGTCGCCGATCGGCTGCCGCCGCGGCAGGCGAATGACGCGTCCGTGAAGCTGACGGCGCTCGCTGACGCGTTGCCGAGGACCGAGGCCGTCGACGACTTCGTGGCGCGAGAGATCGTGCGGGGCGAGCTCACCATCGGTGACCCGCCGGCGCTCCCCGACGTCTCCGCGATCCGCGAGCTGCTGCTGCGCGAGCCGATCGTCTGGGAGCGTCATGTAGAGATTGGCGACGCCGACGCGATGGCCATGCGCGTGAGGCAGATGACCGTGGCCAGGGCGCTCGTCGCCAGCGCGCTGGCGAACGCGCGCGCCAACGACCCCGCGGCGTGGGAGGACCTGCACGCCGTGTGGAAACTGGCCCGAACGCTGGACGGACTTCCGCTGGTGATGGCGCAGACGGCCGCGTTGACGATGGCGCGCATGATCAACTCCGTCGCCTGGAAGATGCCCCTGCCCGCGCCGCCCTGGCTCGCCGAACTGCAGGAGCGCGACAACGTGCGGCCTCTGCTCGAGGCGTTTCACCATCAGGCCGGGTCTTACTCGGAGGACGGCGCGCGGATGTTTCCGACGAAGTGGCTCGCCTCGTCGGTCGAGCACGATCGCCTGATCGCCGAAGAGCTGTTCAACACCACCCGGTGCGACGTGAACACGCGCGCGAATGAGCTGGGGGTGGACCTCACATCCGTTTGGCGCCGCGCGTTCCGCTACCGCGCAGAGCGCGAGGCGGCCGCCAACGCGCTGCGCCTGCGCGAGGGGAAGCGGATCCAAACCGCCTCGCGATGCAGCGACGGCGGATGGACGTTCGACGGAACGACCCTGCGCTTCAGCCGCGAGATCGCGACCGCCGCGCCGGACAGACCGATGCCGCTGGTGCTCCGGGTCAAGCCGTAGTGAAACGACTCGGCGGTTCAAAAACGCAGGCCTGACACCAGCCTGGACGTTTCCAGCCTGGACCTTTTCAAAAAACGAAGGCCTGACACCAGCCTGCCCGGGACAACTTGCCCTGCGGATATGTTTTGCACCGAGTGAGAGAAAGGATCTTCGCCGTTCCGTGCCGGTTGTCGGCATCATCGCCCTATCGCCGCGCCCACTGGTCAGTCAAACTACGGGCCTTGAGCCCTCCGCGCGTCACGGTGATCCTCGCGACCTATGACTGGAGCAGCGTCCTTCGCTACTCGACGGCCAGCGTGTTGCGACAAACGTACACGGACTTCGAGTTGCTCGTCGTGGGAGACGGTTGCACAGACGACTCGGAGAGCGTCGTCCTTGGGTTCGGCGACGGCCGCGTGCGGTGGATCAACCTTCCCGAGAACACGAAGCACCAGAGCGGCCCAAACAACGAGGGACTGCGCCAGGCCCGAGGCGACATCATCGCGTACATCGGTCATGACGATCTCTGGTTGCCGCACCACCTCGATGTGATGGTTCACGCCTATGAGGAGACCGGGACCGACCTCGCCTACTCGCTCTGCATGAACGTCCCGCCGGACAGCCCCTTCGGATGGCCTCTCATCCCGCAGCCGCAAGCCGGATCCTTTGCTTCACCGGTCTGCATGACGCATCGAAGACGCGTCACGGAACAGATCGGAGGATGGCGCGACTACCGCGAGCTTCCATCCACGACTTCGCCGGATGTCGAGCTGTGGCAGCGCGCGGCTGCTGCCGGTCTGCGACTGAAGTTCGTGCCGCGCTTGACCGGAATCAAGTTCCCCGCGTCATGGCGACGCGACGTGTATCGCACCCGACCGTGCCACGAGCAGGCAGCATGGAGCGAGGCGATGCTGAAGGATCCGGAGTTCGAAGTCCATCAGCTCGTGCACTTCATCGCCGGCGACACGCCCGTACCTGCCGGCCTGCGGTATCGCGATCTCGTGCACCACCTCGCCCGTCAGACGCTGGCGCGCATCTCGGTCCGTCGCGTGCTCCAATGGTTTGGCGTTCGCAAAGCCAACATCGACCAGGCGCGGCGCTTCAAAGGTCTGTGAACTCGCCAAGGAGGAGAGCAATGCTCACCAGTGCACGAAAGGACGGTCAGCTCGTCACGCCTGCATGGCAAAGCGTCCAGGCGCCCATCGACGGCGTGGCCACACACGAAGTGCTCCACGTTCCGCGCGACCATGGAGTGATCACCGAGACGTACCGGCCCGAGTGGGATCCTACGGGTCTTCCGATCGTGCACGTATATCAGTCCCGTCTCTACCCAGGCGCGATCGGAGCCTGGAGCTGCCATGCGAAGACGGTCGACCGCCTGTTCGTCAATCAGGGGCATCTCAAGGTCGTGCTCTACGACGGTCGCGAAGAGAGCGCGACACGGGGAGGGATCATGGAGGTTCACGTCGGCGACGTTCGGCCTACGTTCGTGGTCATCCCGATTGGGGTCTGGCACGGTCTTCAGAACGTCGGCGCAACCGATGCGCTGATGTTGAACTATCCCTCGCGCGCATACGACTACCGCGACCCCGACCACTACCGCCTCCCCTACGATTCGGAGGAGATCCCGTACCGGTGGGTGCCGTCGAGCGGCACGCGCCTGCGCTCGAATCCGGACCGGTAGTCGCTGACAGTCGATCGGCGCGCTAAAGCTACCGGAGAGATCTGAATTTAAGGCGACTGGGTTGTCGCCGCGCTGGCCATGCTGACGGCGCTTGCGCTCGCCACGCGCCGCCCCTGGCTTGGAGCGGGAGATTCGCCGGCTCCGTCTATAGTGTTGCCGTGAGACACAAACATGTTTTCCTCCTCGCTCTGACCTTCACCTGCGTCGTCCCCTTCGTCACGGCGGCGGAACAACCTGCCTTCGATCCAGAGCTCGCGAAGAGACTCGGTGCCGACGAGCGCGGCATGAAGACCTACGTCCTGTGCATCCTCAAGACCGGACCGAAGGACGCCGAGATCCAGGGCGACGCGCGGAAGGAGATCTTCGCCGGGCACTTCGCCAACATCGGCCGCCTCGCTGAGGAAGGAACTCTGGCGGTGGCCGGCCCCTTCGGCAAGAACGACAGGTCGTGGCGCGGCCTCTACATCTTCAACGTGGCCACGATCGAGGAAGCGGAGAAGCTCGTCGTCCTCGATCCTGCGGTCAAGGCGGAGGTGTTTGTCTACGAGTTGACGCCGTGGTACGGCTCCGCCGCGTTGATGGCCGTGCAGGACACCCACAAACGGATTGCGAAACCGCAGGGCGAGTGAGCGGCATGGCCGGCGGCGAGGCTTCACGGCACGAACACGTGGGTGTGAATACGCACGTCCCTCACGGAGCGGCACGCGTTCCGCGCTCGAATCCAGAACGGTAGTGCTGGCTCCTGTGCACCCTCAAAACGGGGCCGATCACCCTCTCGGTATCGCTCTTGAAGCGCCGAATGGCATGAAACGAGACATCCGCATCGGAATCTCGGGGTCGTACGGCGGTCTGAACGTCGGTGATGAGGCGATTCTGCAGTCGATCCTCACCCAGCTGCGGCGTTCGATCGAGGCCGAGATCACGGTGTTCAGTCGGAACGCCGCCGACACGCGAGACCGTCACGGCGTCGACGCCGTGGCCATTCGCGATCTCACGAAAGACGAGGCGCGGGAGATCGTCGGGGCTCTGGACCTGTTCGTCCTGGGCGGCGGAGGGCTTCTCTACGATGAAGACGCCGAGGGCTATCTGCGCGAGCTGAAGCTGGCGCAGGAGGCCGGAATCCCCACGATGACCTACGCCATCAGCGCGGGGCCGCTGGAGCGTCCCACTCTGCGAGATCTCGTGCGCGACGTCCTGTCGGCGACGGACGTCGTCACGGTTCGCGACCGGCCCGCGCAACACCTTCTGGAACAGGTCGGCGTGGAACGGGAGATCATCGTGACCGCCGATCCCGCACTTCTGCTCGAGGCGGACGCCGTTCCCGAGAACAGCCTCGATCTCGAGGGTGTGAGCACTTCGCGCCCGCTGGTCGGAATGTCGATCCGCGAGCCGGGACCCGCAGCTCCCGCTCTGGACATCGAGCGGTACCACGGCCTGCTGGCAAATGCCGCCGATTTCATGGTCGACCGGTTCGGAGCCCACATCGTCTTCGTCCCCATGGAGCCGACGTCGATGGACCTGCAGCACAGCCATGCCGTCATCGCCCGGATGGAGCACGCCGCCCACACGACGGTGCTGAAGAGAAAATACTCGCCGGGGGAGATCCTCTCGATCGTCGATCGCTTCGAATTCGCAGTTGGGATGCGGCTTCACTTTCTGATCTTCGCGGCCTCCCGGGGCGTCCCCTTCGTGGCCCTCCCGTACGCCCCGAAGGTGGATGCATTCCTGGTCGAGATGCAGATGGAGACCCCTCCGGCGGCAGGCTCCAGCCTCGGTTCCCTGATCGCATGCATCGACGACCGCTGGGACCATCGAGCCCAGGTTGCCGAGCAGATGAAGGGCAGGCTCGAGCCTCTGCGCCGGCGCGCGGAGGAGACCCATCGGCTGCTGCTCGGGCTTCTCGATGGCCGGTCCAACGGGAAGGAGCGAGATGCCGCCCCTTCGCCGTGAAAACCTCGGATCATTGACGCTGCCACCCCGCAGGGGAACAGTGGCGGCCGAAACGGAAGTGCTGGTCGTTGGTGGGGGACCGGCCGGGCTCGGCGCGGCCCTGGGCGCCGCGCGCGCCGGCGTGCGGGTCATTCTGGCCGAGCGATACGGCTTCCTCGGCGGGAATGCAACCGCTGCGCTGGTGATGCCGCTCATGTCTTTCCACACGCAGCAGCCCCCGCCGGGCCGGGCGATGCCGTTCACTCTTCTTCCCGCCGACCAGGATGTTGGCGGGGATCCCGTGATCGCGGGCGTCTTGCGTGAACTGCTGGAGCGGCTCGTGCGCAGCGGCGGCGCCATCGCCCCGACCGCGGAGACGGGCTACGTCGTCCCCTTCGACCCGGAGATCTTCAAGTCCGTCGCGCTCGATCTGCTGGACGACGCCGGCGTCGAGTTTCTCTTCCACGCGTTCGCCAGCGGCGTGGTCGATTCGCCGGGAAGGTGCGACGTCGTCTTCGAGACGAAATCGGGCCCGATCGTCATTCGCGCGTCCGTGGTCGTCGACGGCACCGGCGACGGAGACATCGCCGCGCTTGCCGGCGCACCCTATGAAGTTGGACGCGAGTCGGACGGATTGGTCCAGCCCATGACGCTCATGTTTCGCGTCATCGAATTCCACCGCGACCGGTTTCGCGACTATGCCGAGCAGCATCCCGATCAGTGGCAGGGCGTCCACGGATTGTGGGATCTCATTCGCGCGGCCACCGCCGCGGGGGAGCTCGACCTGCGGCGCGAGGATCTTCTCTTCTTCGGGACGCCTCACCCGAACGAGGTCAGCGTCAACAGTACGCGTGTGACCCGCGTCCTAGGCACCGACGTGTGGGACCTGACGTACGCGGAATGGGAAGGGCGCCGTCAGCTCGGCCAGATCGCCGACTTTCTCCGCAAGCGGGTGCCGGGATTCGAGGAGTCGTACGTGGCCCAGAGTGGTGTCCATGTCGGCGTCCGGGAGACACGCCGGATCACCGGCGAATACCGATTGACGGCGGCCGATCTCCTCACGGCCCGAAAATTCGCCGACGTCGTCGCGCGCGGCTCGTATCCGGTCGACATCCACAATCCCGTCGGTAAAGGAACACTGCTGCAGCGGATCCCGGCCGGAGAGGCCTATGACATCCCTCTACGCGCGTTGCTGCCCCAGGGGGTGCCGCGCGTGATCGTCGCTGGCCGCTGCATCTCCGGAACGCACGAGGCCCACTCGTCCTACCGGGTGATGCCGATCGCCATGGCCACGGGACATGCCGCGGGAATCGCTGCCGCGATCGCCGCCAGACAGGGGACCGTGCCACGGGACATCCCGGCCGCGGAGATTCAGGAGGAGCTGCTTCGCCAGGGAGCGAACCTCGGTACGCACACGAAGCGGAACGCCGCCGAGTAGAACGTGCGTCCGGGACGAGGTCGCTATTGCCAATCGCGTTCGTCCCGGAGAGACTACGATACTCGCCCAGATCGAGGACAAGGGAGCACACGAGCATGAAGCCAAAGAACACGATTTGTCTCTGGTTCGACAAGGACGCAGCTGACGCGGCGCGGTTTTACGCCGCCACCTTTCCCGATAGTGAAGTGACCGCTGTTCACGAGGCGCCTGCCGACTACCCCAGCGGCAGGAAGGGCGATGTCCTGACCGTGGAGTTCACGGTTCTGGGGATTCCCTGCCTCGGTCTGAACGGCGGCCCGGAGTTCAGGCACAGCGAAGCCTTCTCGTTCCAGATCGCGACGGACGATCAGGAAGAGACGGACCGTTACTGGAACGCGATCGTCAACAATGGAGGAGAGGAGAGCCAATGTGGTTGGTGCAAGGACCGCTGGGGCCTCTCCTGGCAAATCACCCCGCGGGCCCTCACCGACGCGCTCGCAGCTGGTGGCGATGAGGCAGCGCGCGCCTTCGAAGCGATGATGCCGATGACGAAGATCGACGTCGCCACCATCGAGGCAGCGCGGCGAGGCTGACAACGGCAGCGGACGCTGGGAAGCCGCTTTCGAGAAACGTGTCAAGGTTGAAACGTGGGTAAGTTGCGAGCGCCGGTGGGCCGGATGCGAGCCCGGCACCTTCAACGCGCCGTCGCGACCCGCGGGTTGGAGTCGCCGGCGAGGACCAGTCGGTTTCTGCCGGCGCGTTTGGCCTCGTAGAGCGCGCGGTCGGCCCGCTCGAGGATCCAGACGGCGTCGTGTCCGATCCTCGGCACGGCGGACCAGACGCCGATGCTCACCGTCAGTCGCGCCTGGCGACTGCCGAGCGCCACCAGAGAGCGCTCGATGTCGCGGCGGAACTCCTCGAGCCGCTCCACCATCTCCGCGGTCGTTGCGCCGGCCGCGATGACGATGAGCTCTTCTCCGCCGTAGCGAAACGTGGTGTCGGTATCGCGCGGGAAGCACTTCCCCAGCGAAGCCGCCACGTGGCGCAGACAGGCGTCGCCGAACGGATGGCCGCAGGTGTCGTTGATCTGCTTGAATCGGTCGAGATCGATGACCGCTACGGTCATCGGGAGCTGGTTGCGGATGCAGTCGTCCAGCGCCGACGCGATGACCTCGTCGAAGTGCATGCGGTTGTACAACCCTGTCAATGCGTCGCGGCGGCTGATCTCGGCGAGCCGCTGGTTCGCCTGGCGCAGCTCGCGATTCAGCCGGCGCAGCTTCGTCGCCCAGAAGAGTGTGACCGCACCGACGAGGATGAGAGCTCCGAGGGCCTGCCAGAACAGCCGGTAGTCGAAGCCTTGCTCGAAACGGACGGCGATCCACCGGTTCATGATCTCCTGGCGCTCCTTCGGCTCGATGGAGTCGACGAGCGTCTGAAAGATCTCGAGCAGCATCGGATCGTCGTTGCGCGTGGCGATGCTCATCCGGTTGTCGTGGCCGATGCGGCCAGCGATCTTGACGTCGTAGATCTTGTTCTCCTGCAGCACGCGCCCGATGCTCATCATGTTTCCGATGAAGCCGTACAGCTCTCCGTTCTGAACCCTGGTCAATCCCTCCTCGTAGCTTTCGACGTCGACCAGCTGGATGGCGGGATGCTGCAGGCGCAGCAGCTCGATGCCGGCGAAGCCGCGCATGTGGCCGAGGGGCTCGCCCATGACCTGCTCGAGTCCGGCGACGAAAGGGACGTTCGTCGACGTCGCAATCACGCCGGGGATCTCGAGGTACGGCGTGGTGAAATCGAGGAAGGAGCGGCGCGATGGCGAATCCATCAGCAGCGAGAAGATGTCGCACCGGCGCTGCTGTCCGTGGGTGAACGATTCTTCCCATGTCTTCGCCGGCACGAGCTCGACATTCAGTCCGCCACGCTCGGCCATGAGACGAATGAAATCGGCCGCCATCCCGGCATGCCGCCCGTTTTGGTCGATTCCCTCCATCGGCATCCAGTCGGGTGCGACGCACATGCGGATCGGACCTCGACTCTGCAGATAGACGAGCTGTCGGGGCGACCACTTCAGGTTCGCTCGCGCCGGATCGATGGCGCTCGCGCCCTCCGCCCGCGCGGCCAGCGCGCTGCACACGAGCGCGAACACGACCGCCATGCGTGCGATGAGCTTCATGTTGTCGCCTTGATCGTGTAGATGGTAGCGCAGGCTTCGGAAGGCGGCGGCACGACACAGGTGTCGTGTCTCCGGCAGGACCCTCGTGTCGTGTCTCATCAGGGTTGAAGGTGCGCTTCGCCTGGACCGCCTGCGTCCCGCCCGCCGGCTGACGGGCGGGCGTCCCGCCCGCGCAGGCCCGTTACGCGGGCCAGCTTCAGGGTCTGTTGCCCAACGCCCGCGTAGCGGGCATGAGGAAATAGCCCCCGGCTTTCAGCCGGGGGTAGCCCCCGGCTTTCAGCCGGGGGTGGGGCGCCGTGTCCTTGGTCAGCCCGCGTAGCGGGCGAAAGAGTCGTCCTGTCGCCCGCTACGCGGGCTGACCAGGACACCACGTCGCACCCCCGGCTGAAGCCGGGGGCTATTTCCTTTTGCCCGCTACGCGGGCTAGGACTGGTCGGCCGACTATCGCCTCTTCTCTCGCGGGCGCTTCGAGCCCAACGTGCCCGCTACGCGGGCTCCAAATCACGTGCGAATGTCCAAAACTCCAGGGGCGGGCGTCCCGCCCGACCCGCGCACGCGAGACGCGTGCGCGTCAGCCGCCGAGACGGCGGCGGTCCTGTGGCGCCATCCACCCCGTCGGAAATCCACGATCGTTCACGGGATCACATCGAAATGCGACACGCGACACCGCCGCCTGTACCAGGGTCCACGACGATCAGACGGTCACGCGGGGGCCGCCGTCGCGATCCCCGCTGTTTTTTTATAATGGGTCAGTCAACGTCCGGATTCAGTTCCACAGAGCGGACGAGAAAAGAAGGATCACCGTGCCGGACAAACGAGACACGCAAAGCGTCAGCGAGAGCGAGAACCCTGTAATTCCGTCCCCGACTCCGAAGCGCGGCCGGCCGAGGACGAATCGAGACTGGTGGCCGAATCAACTCGACCTGTCGGTGCTGCACTGCCACTCGCAGTTGTGCAACCCGTTGGAGGAGGACTTCAACTACGCGGAAGCGTTCAAGTCTCTCGATGTCGAGGCGCTGAAGCGCGATCTGATCGGGCTGATGACGGCATCGCAGGAGTGGTGGCCGGCGGACTACGGCCACTATGGCGGTCTCTTCATCCGCATGTCGTGGCATGCCGCGGGAACGTACCGCATTTCCGACGGACGCGGAGGCGCCGGCGACGGGCAGCAGCGCTTCGCCCCACTCAACAGCTGGCCGGACAATGCGAACCTCGACAAAGCGCGCCGCCTGCTCTGGCCGATCAAGAAGAAGTATGGTCGGAAGATCTCGTGGGCCGATCTCCTGGTTCTGGCGGGCAACGTGGCCATGGAATCGATGGGCTTCAAGACGTTCGGGTTCGGATTCGGCCGCGCTGACGTCTGGGAGCCGGAGGAGATTTTCTGGGGTCCCGAGGATGCCTGGCTCGGGGACGCGCGTTACAGCGGCGACCGCGAGCTCTCCCGTCCTCTCGGCGCCGTGCAGATGGGGCTGATCTACGTCAATCCCGAGGGCCCGGGGGGCAACCCTGATCCGCTGGCCGCGGCAAGAGACATTCGAGACACGTTCGCCCGGATGGCGATGAATGATGAGGAAACGGTGGCCCTCATCGTCGGTGGCCACTCATTCGGCAAGAGCCACGGTGCAGCGCCGGCGGTCGGAAACGTCGGCCCGGAGCCGGAGGCCGCTCCCATCGAAGGACAGGGCCTCGGCTGGATGAACCAGTACGGCAGCGGCAAAGGCGAGCACACGATCACCAGCGGTCTCGAGGGCGCATGGACCAATAATCCGATCCAGTGGGACAACGGCTTCCTCGAGAACCTCTTCAAGTACGAGTGGGAGCTGACCGAAAGCCCGGCCGGTGCGAAGCAGTGGACCCCGAAGAATCCGGAGGCGCAGGGGACGGTCCCGGACGCACACAACCCGTCGAAGCGGCATGCACCGATGATGTTGACGACCGACCTGTCGATGCGGGTGGATCCCGTTTACGGTCCGATCGCGAAGCGCTTCTACGAGAATCCGGACCAGCTCGCGGACGCGTTCGCGCGGGCCTGGTTCAAGCTTCTTCATCGCGACATGGGGCCTCTCCCGCGTTACCTCGGCCCGTGGGTTCCGGAGCCGCAGTTGTGGCAGGACCCGGTGCCACCGGTCGATCATGAGTTGATCGACGAGCCGGACATCGCCGCGCTGAAGAAGAAGATTCTCGACGCCGGTCTGTCCATCCCGGAGCTCGTCTCCACGGCCTGGAACGCGGCAGCCAGCTTCCGTGCCACCGACAAGCGCGGCGGTGCGAACGGTGCACGCATCCGCCTCGCGCCCCAGAGAGACTGGGAGGCCAACGAACCGAAGCAGTTGGCGAAGGTGCTGCAGGTTCTCGAGACGATCCAGAAGGACTTCAACGACTCCCAGTCGGGCGGCAAGAAGGTGTCGCTCGCCGACCTGATCGTCCTCGGCGGTTGTGCCGCCGTCGAGCGGGCCGCAAAGAACGCGGGATATGACGTCGCCGTCCCGTTCACGGCAGGCCGCACGGACGCCACTCAGGAGCAGACCGACGTGAGCACGTTCGACGTCCTCGAACCGGAAGGCGACGGGTTCCGCAACTACGTGCGTACCGGAGACCCGTTGTCGCCGGAGACCCGGCTGCTCGACAGGGCCAATCTGCTGAAGCTCACGGCACCGCAGATGACGGTTCTGGTCGGCGGTATGCGCGCTCTGAACGCGAACTTCCGCGGCTCAAAGCATGGGGTCTTCACCGATCGTCCCGAGACGCTCAGCAACGACTTTTTCGTGAATCTGCTCGACATGCGAACCGCCTGGCGGCCGTCCGCCACCGAGGAGAACATCTACGAAGGCCGCGACCGTGCTACCGGCGAGGTGAGGTGGACGGCCACGGCCGCCGATCTGGTCTTCGGCGCGCACTCGCAGCTTCGCGCTCTGGCGGAGGTGTATGCGAGTGACGACGCGAAAGAAAAATTCGTTCGCGACTTCGTCGCGGCGTGGACCCGAGTCATGAATGTCGATCGGTACGACCTTCTCGTGTCTCTGGTTCGACAAGGACGCAGCTGACGCGAAGGGGCGCTCGTGTCGGTTGTCCAAAACGCCCGCGTAGCGGGCAAGAGGAAATAGCCCCCGGCTTTCAGCCGGGGGAACACAGCGTCCGCCCATAGAGCCCGCGTAGCGGGCGACAGGCCGCTAGCCTCGCTAGCCCTTCGCTAGCCGCATTTCTCACACTGTCATCCCGAGCGTCGAGCGAGGGATCTGGCGGGAGGGGCTCGATGGACGTGCCTGCCGCTCCCACCCACCCAGGTCCCTCGTGAGAAACGCGGGCTAGACGGCTAGACACCCTCACGAAAAGCAACGGCTAGTCACCGTCGGTGCTCTTGGCCCGCCGGACGCATGCGTTCAGCGTGTGATCGACACTACGGTGACGGATGGTCTCGATCGGCGGTCGGCCGATCATGCACGCGCAGAACGGGTGCTCGTCGTCGCTCCAACGGGTGACGACGCTTCGCTCGTCACGCGCATCCTGCGCGAGGCGGGACTGGAAGTTGCCGCGTTGGATCATCTCGCGGCGTTGGCTGCCGAGATCAGGAGTGGGGCGGGTGTCGCGTTGATCACGTCGGAGGCTCTCGCCGATGACGCGGTCGCGCAGGTGCGGCAGGCGCTCGACGATCAGGAGCCGTGGTCGGAGCTGCCCGTCCTGCTGCTTGGGCACAGTGTCGACTCCGAAAGCGCGTCGGCAGTGGAGCTGCTCGGGCAAAGCGCTCACCTCGTGCTGCTCGAGCGGCCGCTCGGGCTCGCAACGTTCATGACGGCGATCGATGCCGCTCTGCGCAGCCGGCGTCGCCAGTTTGAAGTCAGGCGGCTGCTGGAGACCCTCGCCGAGGCAGCCCGGGAAGTCGAGCGGGCCTATGAGGAGGCGAACCGCGCGAAGGACGAGTTCCTCGCGACGCTCGGACATGAGCTGCGATCGCCGATGGCCGCCATCCGCGGTTGGATCCAGATGTTGAAAAAGGGCGAGCTCGACGCCGCGGAGGCGGCGGACGCTCTTTCGATGATCGAATCGAGCACGAAGGTGCAGGGGCACATCATCGAAGACCTGATGGACGTGTCGCGGATCATCGCCGGCAAGGTGATGATCGACCCCGCGCTGATCGAGCTCGGGCCCGTCGTCGCCAATGTCGTCGCGGCATTTCGTC
This sequence comes from uncultured Thermoanaerobaculia bacterium, assembly GCA_964558905.1. Classification (GTDB taxonomy): domain Bacteria; phylum Acidobacteriota; class Thermoanaerobaculia; order Gp7-AA8; family Gp7-AA8; genus QHVT01. Next base: position 39,307 of record CAZLGP010000272.1, read on the forward strand.
CTTCAGCCGAGCTGGAGGGCGTGGGGCTCAGCTCCGACATCTGCAACGAGCCGCTGACGGTCTGGGCCGACGATAGCCGTCTTCAACAAGTCGGCTGGAACGTCGTCTCCAACGCCATCAAGTTCACGCCCCGCGGCGGCTCGGTGCACGTATCGTTGCAGCGCCTCGACGACTCGGCCGTCATCCGCGTACGCGATACGGGTCGCGGCATCCCGGGCGATCTGCTACCCCACGTCTTCGAGCGATACCGGCAGGCAGAAGCCGGCGAGCTGACACGCGAATACCGCGGGCTCGGGCTCGGACTGGCGATCGTGAAGCATCTGGTCGAAAGCCATGAGGGCAAGGTCGAGGCGTTCAGCGACGGCATCGGCAAAGGAGCGGAGTTCGTGATCACGCTGCCGCTTCGAAGCGCTGATCCGCGGTGAGCGTCGAATCATCGAGGCGTTTGCGCGGCCGGTTCGAGCTCCGGTGCGGGTGACTCGGCGGCCTGCATGCCCGCGAGGATGCCTCGAAACTCCTGCAGCACGGGACCGACGCGGACGCCGCTGGACGTCAGGTGGTACTCGCGAACTGTCTGCTCGTGAGCGCTCGTCCGCTTCTTCAGCATCGAGATCGCGCGGCCGAACGCCCCACGCTTCTCGTAGTAGCGGAGCAGAATGACGGAGTCGGCGAGATAGCTGACGTCAACGGGTGACGACACCTGACCGACCGCTCCATGCTGGGAGACGATGACGATCGTCGTGACGGCGGCGTCGGTGAGATAGCTCAAGAGCTCGTGCAGGTGCAGCGTGAGAAAGTGCTGTTCCGGCATGGCGTTGAAATAGCCGTTCAAGCTGTCGATCACGACCATCGAGGAGCCTTTCGTCTCGACGGCCGTGCGGACCGCGTAGGCGAACTCTCCCGGGGACATCTCGGCAGGATCGATCTGCTGAATGATCAGACTGCCGGATTTCGCCAGGCCATGGACGTCGAATCCGAGGGACGTGGAGCGTTTCACGAAGACGGTGCGATGTTCCTCGAAGATGAACAAGGCCACGCGCTCGCCACGGGCTGCGGCGGTCGAGGCGAACTGCATTGCCAGAGAAGACTTCCCTACGCCGGCCGGTCCCATGATCAGCGTCGCCGATCCACGTTCCAGTCCGCCACCGACGAGCGCGTCGATGCTGTCGACTCCGCTCTCCATGACCCGGGCATCCCGGCTGACCATGTGCTGACCTGCGCTCAGCCGTGGGAAGACACTGAGTCCGCCCTTGGCGATGGTGAAGTCATGGCAGCCGCTCCGGAACCCGACCCCGCGCAGCTTCACCACTTCGATGCGCCTTCTCGTCTCGCCGTACAGAGGAGCGGAGACGCTCAGCACGATCACGCCCTCGGCCAAGCCCTGGATCTCCGATTCGAGGGTGCCGGCCGAATCGAGCACGAGCGCCGTGATGCTTCGCTCGCGGAAGAACTCTTTCATGACCAGCAACTGCTTCCGATACCGGACCAGGCTGTCCGACAGCAGCCGGATCTCGCCAAGCGAGTCGATGACCACTCGCTCCGGCTGGTGGGCCTCGATCGCGTCGAGAATTGCCCGGACCGTCTTGGCGAGCTCCACGTCGGCCGGCCGGAAGATCGTGGTATCCGAGGCGCTGTCGACGTTGAACTGCTCGTGAATGTCGATGCCAGCCAGGTCCCAGCCGTGCGACCTTGCCACGCGGTTGAGGTCCCGTGCCGAAGAGGAGAGCGTGACGTACAGCGCCTTCTCGCCGCGGCGAACACCCTCCAGGAGGAACTGGAAGGAAAGCGTCGTCTTCCCGGCTCCCGGGTCCCCCTGGATGAAATACATCTGGTGCTTCGGCAGCCCGCCGCGCACGATTTCATCGAGTCCGGCGATCCCGGTCGGGGCGATCTCATCCGCCGGTTCGGTCGTTCCGGTCATCGGTGCGGATGTGCACTTGCAAGGATCCAGCCGTGCCCAGCGGGGTCGCCGGGTGGGTGGGTGGGGCTAAGTTCGAACAGCGAAGTTGAGGTTGATCGAGGTCGTCACTCCCTGTGAAGGCAGCCGCCGGCTGCGTTACGGAGAGGCTGGCCGGTCAGGAATGACCCCGCGCGGCGTAGCCTAACCCGCTAATGAATGGTCGACGGAGACGATCCCGCCTCCCTCAACGCCGCCACCAAGCGCATCAACTGCAGCGGCGCGACGGGCTTTGTCATGTGTTCATTGAAGCCCGCGGCGAGGATCCGTTGTCGGTCTTCATCGGATGTGTAGGCCGTCATCGCGACCATCGGAACGTTCCGTAGCGGCGCGTCGAGTGCGCGGACCTGACGCAGCAGGTCGAGTCCGTCCTGCGTGGGCATGGCGATGTCGCTGATGATGACCGCCGGCGTGGATTGCTCGAGGCTCCCCATTGCGGATGCGACCGACGTCGCCTCTACGACCTCGGCGCCACACTGCCCGAGCGCGATGGCCACGAGTTTCAGCGAATCGGGATCGTCATCGACGACCAGCACCGTCGTCCCGTCGAGGTTGGGCAACGTATCGACGGCGCCGGTGAATGAGTGCGGCGGCGCCTCGGCTGTGCCGGCCGTCGCGACAAGGGGGAGCGTGATGGTGAACGTCGCGCCCCGGCCGACGCCATCGCTTTCGGCGACGATCGTGCCGCCATGCAGGTCCACGACGGATTTCGAGATCGCCAGGCCCAGACCGAGACCCGGCGTCACCCGTTTCGTTCCGGTCTCGCCCTGCGAGAATCGCTCGAATACCCGCGGGAGAAACTCGGGCGCGATGCCCTGGCCTGAATCGCATACGCGGATGACGGCGGTCCCTTTCGACTGCACAACCTCGATTTCAATCGTGCCTCCAGTCGGCGTGAACTTCACGGCATTGCTCAGCAGATTCCAGATCACCTGCCGCAGCCGGTCCGGATCGCCGTAGAGCATGACCGGCGTCTCGTCGAGGTGGGTCTGCACGTTGAGCTCTTTGGCAACGACTGCCGGATGCACGACGTCCAGTGTCTCTTCGACGAGCGCGCGGAGGCGGAACACCCGTTGCTCCAGACGGAGGCGGCCGGTCGTGATTCTCGAGATGTCGAGCAGGTCGTCGATGAGACGGATCTGCGCAAACGTTCCGCGCTCGATGGTGGACACGGCGGTGGCCATGGTCTCGTCGTCGAGGCGCGTCATGCGCATCATTTGCGCCCACCCGAGGATGGACGTCATCGGCGTTCGTAACTCGTGGGACAACGTCGACAGGAACTCGTCTTTGAGGCGGTTCGCGTGGAGCGCCTCGGCGCGCGCGTGCTCGGCCGTCGAGCGCGCTCCCTCGGCGAAGTCGCGCGATTCTTCCGCGTTGGTGAGGGCTGAGCGCAGAGCGTGCGTATCGATCAGGGTAACGACGGCGCCCTCGATCTGCTTGCGGCTCGACCGGTATGGACGCACGCGCAGCGAGTACCAGTGTCCGTCGCTGGCTTGCACCTCGGTGTCGACGGTGGTGGGAGTATCGATGACCCGGTGCAGCACCTTCGGGAGATCGGGAAGATCCATCAACGGTCTGAACGCCGCGATCGGCCGGCCGACATCGCTCTCGCGGAAACTGAAGAGGCGCTGAGCCGTAGGGTTGAAGAGGCGGATCACGAGGTCGCGATCGACCATGATCACCGGCGTGTCGATCGACGAAAGCAGGTTCATCAGATCGTCGCCCAGTGTGACGAGATCGGCGTTGCGGATGCGCAGCTCGTCATTCAGCGTCGAGAGCTCCTCGTTGGTCGACTGCAGCTCTTCCTTCGCCGTTTCGAGCTCCTCGATGGTGCTCTGCAGCTCTTCATTCGCCGACTGCAGTTCTTCGCTCGTGGCATTGAGCGCAGAGTCGGATTGTTCGTGCTCGCTGGTCAAATGCGTCATGTATTCGCGCGCGGCCGTCAACTCCTTCTCGAGGCGCTCGCTCTCGCCTCGATCGCGTGGCCGGCGGCGGACGTCAGACGCCGCTTCAAGGGTAGCGGCGACGGGCTCGAAGGTGATGATGTAGATGCGGTCGTGCGCGGACCGTGCGGCGGGGATGACCTCGACGCTGACGAGCCGTGTATCGGTTCCGCGCGTCAGCTTCAGCCGTTCGCGGCGCACGGGTATCCCGTGGTGCCGGGCCTTGAACAACGCCGTGCGAACGTCCATGAGCAGATCGTGGTGCAGGAGTTTCGAAAGTTTGAAACTGGGGGGGCCCGATGCCGGCGCGAGATAGGGCTGCAGGTCACCTCGGAACTCGATGGCTTCGGCGTCGTCGTTCACGATCAGACTCGGATGCGCGTAGCGCTCGAGGAGCAGCCGGTCGACAAGACGGTCCACGTCTTCGGCCGCGGCAACACCGATCGACGGCCCTGCCACGGGCGCCGTGTCGCTGCGCTTTCCCCGCTGAAACGAAAGGTCGAGGCGCGGGCGCGATCCGGGAGCGACCCGGTAGAGCTTGTGCTTCTTGTCGACGACGAGGAATCCGTCTACGTTGGCACGGAGACTCTCCGACGGCCCGAGCATCAGCAGGCCGTTGCCATTGAGCGCATAACGAAAGATGGTGGCCACGCGCTCCTGCTGGCCGGGCTGAAGATAGATGAGAAGGTTGCTGCACGAAATGAGGTCGAGCCGCGAGAACGGGGGGTCTTTGAGAAGATTGTGCTCTGCGAAGACGCACAGCCCGCGAATACTCCCGTTGATCGCATAGCCGCCTCCTGCGCCCGGCGTGAAAAACTTCCGCAACCGCGTGGGCGACACCGCGTCTTCAATGGACTTCGGATACAAGCCGGCTCGGGCGAACGCGACCGACTCCCCCTTGATGTCACTGCCGAAGATCTGGACGTTGCGGGTGAGCTTCTTCTCGGCCAGATACTCGGCCAGCAGGATCGCAAGTGAATATGCCTCCTCCCCGGTCGAGCAGCCGGGAACCCAGAACCGGAGCGGTTCCTCGGAGCGATTCGCGAACAGCATCGGGAAAACCTTTTTCCTGAGCGTGGCGGACCGCGACGGATCGCGGAAAAAGCGCGTGACCCCGATGAGGACATCCCGATACAGGGCGTCGCGCTCGGCCGGATCGTCTTCCAGCACGCGCCGATAGACGGCGAGATCATCGACATTCAGCAGCAGCATGCGGCGCTGGATTCGCCGCTCGATGGTGGGCGTCTTGTAGTGAAGAAAGTCGATCCGGTCCGCGGCATTCAGCAACTGGATGATGCGATCGAATTCGGGCACGGAGGAGGGCTCGGCGATCGCGGCCGGACGGCGGTCAGCGAGTTCGACGACCTTGTGGGCGATCTCCTTCGGAGACAGGACAAAGTCGACCGTCCCCTTTTCGATTGCGGACGTGGGCATGCCGTCGAACTGCGCTGAGCCGTCCTGCGCGAACGTCACTCCGCCGACCGCTTTGATTCGCTGTGCCCCCGTGCTTCCATCGCCGTCCGTTCCGGAAAGGATCACGCCGACGGAGAGGTCGCCGAGACCTTCGGCGAGCGTGGCGAACAGCCGGTCGACGGGCAAGTGCCGCTTTCCGGTCTCGCGCTTGCGAACCACCAGGGCTCCGCGCGCGTACTCGACGTCGGTGTCCGGCGACATCACGTACACATGGTTCGCGAGAATGGTCGTTGCGTCCACGATCTCGACCACCGGCATGGCCGTGCTCCTCGACAGGATGTCGGGCAGCATGCTTTCCTGGTCACGCGCGAGGTGCTGCACGATGACGAATGCCATACCGGAATCGACCGGCAGCGCGTGCAACAGCTCGCGGAAGGCGTCCAGCCCGCCGGCCGAAGCGCCGATACCAACCACCCGCAACGGCGATGATTGGCGGTCCGACGGGACCGCAGCGGCCGACCCGCCCTTCTCAGCACGGGAGGGTTGCGGCGGCGGCGTGGAGGGTTGCTCCACTGTTGCTTTGTCGCGCTTCGCCATTGGATCTCCCGCCTCGCAGTCAGCAACGCGCGGGCCGAAGTCAATGTATCAGAGAGCACGGCATAGGAAGATCGCCGTTGCGAGCTCATCCGTGAGTGCGCATTTTACACGTCGTGGTATCACACGCCAGGAGTCAGACGCGAAATGCTCTTCCCGCCCTATACGACGGACAAAGACTCGACCGAGTTGGGATTGTTCTGCAGCCACACGGTATTGCCGATCGTCCGCGGTAAGTGAAGAATGATCAGGCCGCCCCAACCGACCACGGCGTAGGCGACATGCACGACACCCTTTAAGATGGCGGGCTTGCCTTCGCGGGGGATCAGGTTGCCGACGCTCACCAGGAAACGCGCGGCCTGCCCGGTCAGGGCCTGGAAAAAGCCCAACACACCTTCGACGATCAGCCAGACGTCCTTCTTGATGAATCGCACGATGGTCCGGAACACGCCGAGCGTTAGCTGTAAGGCTGTATAAGCAATTCCAAATACCGCACCGTACACGCTCATGATGACCGCGGCGACTCTCGCCCCCGTTTTCAACCGAATGCCTACGATCAAGGCGCTGAATACGAGATCGATGGCCTCGGCGATGACCACACTGAGCTCCATCCGCCACTCCCACAAGACCCACTCCCCCTTGGAGGGATCGGGTTTGGGACCGAACATCGAGTGGCGAATGGAGGCGGACATCGTCTGCACGGCCATCGCCACGCATGCCATGAGGTTACCGCAGGCGTCGGCAGGGCCAAGCGCTCCCTCGGCATCACGGGCTTCGTCCGCGGGAGACATCGCGATCCAGTTGGCCGCCGCCATCGCCGTGGTCGCCACCGTGCCGAGGAAGTTGAGGACCAACTGGGCCCAATTGACGAGTTGTCTCAGGATGGAGGGGATGTTCGCCGAGTCGAGAGCTGTGAACTTGACGCCACTGAGCTTCATGATCACGACCGAGGGGACGGCCGCGACCAGAGAGAGAACGTTGATCACGTTGAACGTCACGCCCGGGCAGATCAACTGAAACAGGTCCTTGATCACAGGGATATTCAGCCCGCCGGTGACGATCTTCTCGAGCACCTCGGTGCAATCGGCGAGTGCCCGGAAGATGGCGGAGATCAGGTTGCGCGTCAACTCGAGACCGAAGTCGAGCAGGTTCCGATTCACGTAGTCGAAGAGATCGGCCAGGGTCTTGTTGGTGTCCCGGAGCATCTTGACCAGCCCTTCGACTTTGGCCATGAGTGTCCCGGCGGCGCCCTCCAAAGGCCTTTGGACCTCTTCGATGAAGAATCGCTCGATCCGGTTCCGGAGGTCGCTCGACAGGTCGAACTCGAAGATGCTGGCAAGTCCGAGCGAAGGGAGTTGTTTGACCTGACTGCCGATCCAGTGCAGCACCGGGTCGTGGCGCATGTCCTCGCCCCGCTGCTGGATGGCCTGCCGGTTGCGTGCGCGCTCATTCTCGTTGCGCCCGAGATGAGGTGTGTAGTCCTTGCTGACCTGGCCCTTGTACCCCGCCGGCGTCTGTTTCTCGACGCTGTTCGGCAGCTTGATGCTCACTCGCACCTCATCGGCGGCGCCGCCGGGGCGAATGATGTAGGTTTGTTGCTCGTCGCGTAGCAGCCAGGTTCCGTCTCCCTGCTGCCGCGACTCAAAGTTGGACCCAAGGTTCAAACCCTTCGATTGGAAAATGGCTCGAATGGCGGCTGTGTCACCTTCCGCCAGGGCGCGTCCAAGTCCGGCGGCGTCGAAGAGCTTCCGCCCTTCAGTCAAGCCCCGGCGCGCTTCGTCGAGCTCCGCCAGCAATGCGCCCCGACCGTCACGCAGAACGTCCTTCATCTTGGCGAACCCTTTGGCCACCTCGTTCGCGAGCATCTTCTGGGCGGCCCGCATGTCGCCGATATCAAAAATGAAACCGACCCACTGAAGGATCTTTTCCAGGTCGATCCCCAGGTACTTTTTCAGCACCATGTTGACGGTCTTCATGGCCTGCTCGACGGTCTTGACCAGACACTGCACGACCTCCCCCGCGAAGTGGATCACGAACTGAATGCCCTCGGTGACCTTCTTTGCCACGAACTTCACCACCTTCTCGAGAGCGTTCTTGACCGCTTCCACGAATGCCCCGAAGAACTTCGCAAGGTCGTCCCATGAAGCCCACTCGGGGATTGGAACGTCTCCCAGTCCCTGTGCGCGGCATGCCGCCGAATCCAGGAAACGTGGCTCGGGACCGCTGAAATCGATGGCGAACATGTAACCCTCGGGAAGTGCGTCGAGGTCGAGGGTCGTATCCAGGGGGCCAGCGGCCTCGTACCACACTCCCTCGCGAGTCATGGCCGGGAGATCGGGCGGGCTTGCAAGCAGCGACAGGAAATCCGCGCCTTTGCTCTTACGCTGGAAGCCTGCCACTTCATTCATCCCGGGGAGAACACCGTCGAGGTATTCCGGCTTGGCCCGGTCGCCATCGACCAATCTGGTGCGGAGGGGATCGCCGTACCGATCGGTCGGCGCGAGCAGATTCTTCTTGTCGGCCCTGCTCATGTCGTCTTTGACCTTGTTCACCGGGTAGACGACGAGCTGGCCGCCTGCAAGGAAGTCGGCCCGCAGCGTAAAGAACGGCGTGTCGGCCTCACTGATGATGACCACGATCTCGATGCCGTCGACCAATGTCTTGGGATTGAGCTCGACCGGAGCTCCGGCGTCCAGGTTCATCATCACGTTGTTGATGCGCACACTGGCTGCCATTGAGGAGCTGATGGTGATCTTGCCCGGGTTCTCGTAGCGTTGGAACAGGATGGGACTGCCGTCCCGAGGGTCGCTGAAGGTGATGCGGGTCTGCGCGGCGTCGACCGCCACAGACTTGCCGCTGGCGCGGACCTTGATCCGATCGCGGCCCCACGAGAAGTGCTTCTCGTCCTGCCACAGATAGAGGAGGTCATCGGCGCCGGCGCCGATGGCGAACAGCTCGCAGATCCTCCCCTGGGCGTTGCTCGCCGGCGCGAGCCTGCGAATGCCCCGCTGGAGGACATAGGCCGGCGACCAGTTCTTGGTGGTCTCGTTTCTGAAGAAATGCAGGAGGGTTCCGTCGCCGTCTGTGGTGTGGACGTACACGTCCATCCGCCCAGCATCATTCCTGGTGAAGAACACCTCTCTGGCCTGGCCAGGAAGATCTTTGGCCAGGTCCCGCCAGCCGGGGCTGCCGGCAAACGACTCATCCTGGGCATCGACGTCGAGGTAGCGAACGACGTTCTTCCCCGGACTGACTTCGTCGGCCAGATACACCTCGGTCAACCCCGCGTCGTCGCCGTCGGCAATGACGTCGACCGCGAAAGGTCCCGGATTGACCAGAGTCGCGCCTGTCAGGTCGCTCCCGGCAATCCGCAGCTTCACGTGTTCGCCCTCGTCGTACATCTCGATGAAGTTGAAGTGACGCTTGTTGCGCCAGTGGTAGAGCATGTAGAGACCCGCTCCGAGGCTGGCGGTCTTGCCGAATTGGATGTCGATGATGCCCTCATTGTCGAACGTTGGCTGCAGGTACTTCCAGGTCCGCGTGCCCGCGGCGTAGCGGAAGCTGTCGATGTCTTTGTTGCCGGTCTTGCGGACGGATGCGATGTAGTCATATCGCTCGCCCGTGGCTTGGAAGAAGGCCTCCGTAGCGGCGATGACGCGCAGTGTCTCGACCCTTCTGCCCGGCAGACTCCCGAGCGAGCGCCAGTCGGTATCACCCGCTCGATCCAGGTTCACCCTTTCGGCAACGAAGATCTCGTTGCGTTCCGGCTCGCCGGCCTGGGCCACACAGCAGACCAGGGTGACCGCATCGCCTTCACCGTGCGTGGCGTGGAAACTCACCACTTCCTTGCCGGCGCCTGCCTCGGCGCCGGAGAAGCGATCCAACAGCTTCTCGCTGACGTCCTCGTCGCGCCAGAACGCCGATTGCTCCTCCGCCTTTCGAATCAGGTAGAGCCGGTGGTCCCGGCCGATCGAGAACGTGACGATGCCCTTCTGTCCGGCAACGAGCGACAGAATGTGCCCATCATTGTGGAGCAGCGACTGATTCTCGAAGCTCTGCATGATGTCCGATTTCACAGCGACATCGATCGCCGGCGGCAGGTCTTCCGCCTTCGTCAGGTCGTCGCGGAGCGGGATGTGCAGGTGAACAGGGCGGTCGTCGCTGGCGGTGGCTGTCATGGTCATGGCATCTGCTCCTTCAGTGCGAGTCAATCGATCGTGTCGGTCAATCGATCCATCTTCAGGTTGAACAGCAGGTTGTACTGATCGTCGAATCGCAGCTTCTGGCACGTGAAGCTCGCCGGCAACCGCACGAAGAACTGTTCGGCGCCGAGGCCCAACTCGAGGTCGGCGGTTTGGCGTTGGCGAGATTCCGCGGCCGCGTCACGGCACGCATTGATCGCCGTCTCATATGCCGCGATGACGACCTGTGTACATCGATCGCCAAGCCGGCCGCAGGCGACCGCGATGTTCGTTCTCAATCCAGCCGTCAGAGATCCACGGTTGATGGATGCCATGAGCTCCGGATATTTGACGGCCAGGTCGTCTTCGCCGAGGTGATCTTTCCAGACCCATCTGTCTTCCATCGGTTTGCTGGTGTCCACCGTGCTGAAGCAGATGGCCGTCTTGTCGAGGCTGAGCGTCACCACGTAGCTCCGGGTCCCGCGATAATCGATTCTTACCGGGTAGGTTTCGCCGTTGGACCCGATGACCGGGAACCGAAGATGGAAGGTCGGATGAAAGGAGTAGGTGAAGCCCAGCTTGGCCTCGTCGCCCGCGGGCAACGTCTTGATTTGGAGATTCCCCGAGTCCCACGATCGGGAGAGGTGTGAGACCCGTCCTACCTGTTCATGGACCTGCAGGCTTTTTCTGATGCCGCTGAGCCGGTGGAACAGGAAGGCCCGGCCCAGGCAGAACACGCCTTCGACATCCTCGGGGACGAGAAGACGGCCCAGGCTGCCGGTGCCGTCGGCCGGGCACACGGCGACTCTGTACGCGAAGTGCAACTCGCCGGGCCGAGCGTCGGGCTTGCACGCCGCTACCTCGTAAGACTGTGATTTGTGGTGGAAGTGCGGATAGTAGAAGTAGCGCAGCCAGGTCGCATCACTCGACTCGGGGTGGGCCGCGGCGTCCGCGATCTGCTGTTCGTACGATCGTCCGGCGTTCCTCGTCGGCTCTCGCCGGTTCCCGCCCAAATACAGCAGCACGAAGCGCCCGTGGGCGCGAGACGGTTCCATGAGCGCCTGGATGTGCCGGAGGAAGGCAGTCTTCTGCTCGGCGCTCAGGTCCGCTCCCTGGTCGTCGATATCGCCCTCCTGTGGGGTTGTGGCCATGCTCTCCAGGTCCAGCGCCACCTGATGGACGTGCTCATAGTCCGTTTGAACCGCCTCGTACGCCTTGCGGTAATACGGATACGAGTCCCCGGTCACCGCCGATGAACGTTCCAGTTTCAGGGGCACGAGCAGCTTGAAGGTCCAGCCGCGGGTTGGAAAGGCCTTCCCGTCCACGGTAAACGAGCCTTTCGCACCCAGCCGCACGATGAGCTTGACCATTCCGGCGTCGGGGAGCACCTCGAACCTCATCCCCAGCAAATCGGCCACGACCCGTGACTTCGGATCCTCGAGGCTCGTATCCCACTTGTGCGGCAGCCAAGGTCTCGCCGGCCGGACGCGGAGCGTAAAGTACCGCCAGTAGCGTTCTAGGAAATAGGCGAAGCACCGTTCGTGGAGGCTGAACCCATGGGGATAGCCGCCGATGCTGGTGCCACAGGCTGGAAACGCAGTCGTCGACTCGCGGATCATGAAATCCGTCCTTTCGCATCTGAAGGAAGGGGGGACCCGTGGCTACTCTACCCCATCTGGACTTTGTATTGAAGTCCATGCAACTGACGGATGGGGAAGGCTACGCCGCACACATCGCTAGCCCGCGCACGCATGCCGAAGCTGGCGAAATCATGCACCGGAAGCTCGAGTCCTGCGAGTCTCCTCGGCGTAACTCTCAGAATTTGCGGGGTCGAAATCGTGGCTGGCGGCAAGGAACGAAGTTCGAGCTCAGGCTCTCGCGGCGAATGGCCCTGAAACGAAAAATGCCTCCAAGGAGGCGGGGCCAACCTGCACCGGCGGCCGTGATCTCATCCGATAGTTCGGTCGTTCCGGTCGTCATCGGTGCGGAGAGTACTTGCGAGGATTCAGCCGTGCCCAGCGGCGCGTCGCCGTTGGGCTGCGGGCGGGGAGCGGATCTCCCGTCGTGAGCCTCTCATCACAACGAAACGGCTGTGCCTTGCGGGTCGGTGGCCTAGATCAAGGTACGGAGTCGTCCGATAAGATCCGCACATTCGATTCGGGTTCTCTCGTCCCAGGAATCGACCCATCCCATCAGACGTGAGACGTCCGACGGCCTGGCTTCGCCGTCGAGCGCCGCCACTAATCTCGCAAGGAACTGCCGCGTCTGGTGGTGAGGCCCGTGATGAGACGACGCTTCGAAGGACTGCGGGTGGCTGATCCAGCGGCGGAGGAGGGTGTTGAAATCTCGTGACGCCGGTTCCGAACCGAGAGGCTCGAGCCTCGAAAGGTTTCCAAGGACAGTGGTTACCTGCGAACGCGTGACATCACGCAGGTACGCGTTGGCAAGGATGGGCTCCAAGACCGATTCGGATGTTCGAAGAGCCTCCAAGGAAAGGTCATAACTGATGTGAGCCGTCAAAGAGTCGAGTCTCCAAATAGTGTCGGGATCGGCCGCAAAGTCGCTGCACCAAGTGAGGATTTTCAGCGTGACATCGTCGGGGAGGACGCGTTGTTTCACGACATACTTCAAGAGGTAAACGGCGTCTTGTTCGAGACGATGTGTCATCAACCACTCGAGAACATGCTTGCGAACGAGAGCGAATCCTCCCCCGGCTTGGAGCCAGGCGCGGTAAATGTGGTCGCTGTCCCTAGCAGTCCCGTTGAGAACCAACCATTCCGCCAGAGGCTTTTCGATCGAAACGGTGTCTTTGGTGCGGTCGAGCCACCCGCCGTAGACGAACTGCGCTTCGGGGATAAGCCGATTGTTCTCGTGACCGAGCCAGTCCTTGATGGGTTTTCGGACGACGTCGAGCTCGCCCTTCGCGTCGAGCCACGCCTTGTAGACGAACTGCGCTTCGGGGATAAGCCGATTGTTCTCGTGACCGAGCCAGTCCTTGATACGTTCTTGGACGACTTCGAGCTCGCCCTTCGCGTTGAGCCACGCCTTATAGACGAACGAGGCGTCGGGGATAAGCCGATTGTTCTCGTGACCGAGCCAGTCCTTGATCGGTTCTTGGACGAGCTCGAGCTCGCCCTTCGCGTCGAGCCACGCCTTATAGACGAACTGGGCTTCGGGGATAAGCCGATTGTTCTTCTGACCGAGCCAGTCCTTGATCGGTTCTTGGACGACGTCGAGCTCGCCCTTCGCGTCGAGCCACGCCCGGTAGACGAACCGGGCGTCGGGGATAAGCCGATTGTTCTCGTGACCGAGCCAGTCCTTGATCGGTTCATGGACGACTTCGAGTTCGCCCTTCGCGTCGAGCCAGGCGCTGTAGACAAACGAGGCATGAAAAGAGACCTTCCAGGATATGAGCCATCGCTTGGTCGTCACCTCGACCTCAAAGGGACCCAGCCCACTTTGGAGCCACGCCACGACAAGATAGTGAGTTTGGAACAGCGAAGGCCTGGACCTGATCCACTCGAGTGCCGGGCCTCGAACCTCCTCGATTCCCAGTCGCAATCCCCACGTAAGAACAAAATTGCTTTTGGTTACACGAGAGGCAACGCGGCCGATCCAGCGCAGGAGATTCTCCCGGCTTTGCGCCTCAACGGTCGGATGGCGGGCTTCCAGACGAGCGAAATATCCGAGTAGATTGTGAAGATCGACCTCGTCATCTACACCCAACCAGAGGGGTCCGAGATCCTCTGAGAGGAAGCGCAGACGAACACTCGGGGTCAAAAGCGACGTTCTGAGGAGGAGCAGCCGCGCGGGAGACCACGTGGCTGGATCTCTCCGCACCTCGCCCTCCAGAAGTTCAGCCCAGTCCACCATCGCCAGGGGCGGTTCTCCCTGAACCCGCTGGAAGGAAACGACGGTGGCCGGGAGCGTTCCGGCCACTCCGGCGTGCCGGAGAAGGTCTCGAACGAACAGAGTAACCGTCGGTGGGATGCGGCGGAGGTAACCGAGCAAGATCTGATCGGCCAGGACGTCATGGATGGAGGACCAGACGAGCGTCCCGTCACCCGCAAGGTCGTCGCGCTCGATCCAACCGTCGGCTGCGAGTCGATCGAAGAGCACTCGGGAGTCGAGCGGAAGGGCACCCGCAACCGCATCGTCGAAGGGAAGTTGGCCGATCAGCGTTGCAAGGTCCCGCCCGATCTCACGTGTCCCGAAGCTGGCTTGAATTCGACGCGCAACCCAAGCACCGAAGTCGCGTTCATGCAGGAGCTCCGCGAGATCGGGCTCACGCCCGCGATCACGGAGGTAGGCGAGGAAAACGGCAAGCACGGGCGAGTCACGACACACCCGCAACGATTCATCGGTGACGCCAACGGACAGCGAGAGGATGTGTTCGACCGCCGTTCTCCGGAAGGTGCGCTCGACGTCCAGCTCCGTAGTTCCAGATGGCGGCGTCAGGTCGAGCCGCACGTGTCGCGTGAGCCCGGCCACCGTGCCATAGTGGCTCGTCCGACAGGTCGCGACGTAGCCGATCCGCAGCCCATACGTGTCGTTGAGGGTGTTGATGCAGTCGACCAAGGCGTCGAAATCAGCTTGCGTCTCGACGTATTCGACAAGAATGAGGCAGGGCGTGTCGGGGTTGAGCCTCTCTCCGAGTTGCGTGAGCTCATCGACAGCCACACGGCCGACCGACCGCAACACCAGCGCGCCGGCAGCCGCGGCTCGGCTACCGAGCTCCATCGAAAGGCGAGATTTTCCGACGCCACCGCTACCAGTGATGAGCAGGCCGGTCACTTGCCGGTGATCGATCCGCCGGAGCATCTCCTCCTCGACGAGATCGTTTGGGAAGAGTGGCTCGTGCCGGCGATGCTCAGCCCGGCTGTAATAGGGAAGCTTGTCGGAACGCAGATAGGCGCGGAACGAAGTCAATCCAGCAGCCTCGTCGAGGGGAACGAGCCCCCGAGGACGGGTACGCGGAAACCAGCGCAACAACAGATGGGGTTGCTCGATCAGAAGTCGCTCGATGTCACCCCAGTCGTGAACCTGCACCGCGAGATTTCCGAGATGGCCGAGGTGAGAGCGCCTCTGGGCGAGGCGGAGGAAAAACTGCTCGATCTCCCTGGAGAGATCATCCTCCTGGTTGAGGTTCTTCACCCGCGAGCTCAAGCAGAAGTGATAAGTCTGGATCGGATTGTCCGTTCGGTACCAGGGAGCGTATTGAGCCTGCCCTCGAGTTGGGCCAGACGACGGCTCGAGATGCTTGCGTAGGTGGCCCGCAACTTCGCGCCAAGCACCCCTCGCCGGTCCGATACCGTCCGCCGATAGGAACTTGAAATCACCCACGGCTCGAGAGGGAGCTTCATGCACGAAGTCGATGGCTCCGTCTTTACCTCCAGTGGGGAAGATGTGCAGGCCGGGTAGGTCTTTCGCGAAGACATCGGCTGCGAAGCGAGGGAAAGCCTCTTCGAGCTCACCTTCAACCAGTCTCGCGTTCAGCTCCGCACGCGTGAAGCGTGGAACGTCCATTTGCGTCCATTGTAGAGTCGTCAACCGTGAACGAAGATCGAAGCTCACTCGATTCGGGGAGAGCCGCTCCGTAGGAGTGTCGCATCTACTCGGTTCCCTGCTTCAAGCGCGCAGTCGAGTGGGCGCTGCTGATGTGTCGAACGCGCGAGCTCACCGATCGACCGAGCCATGAAGCATTCCTGCGCGAGACTTCGGCGCACGGAACAAGCGTCGGATCGCCAAGCCGGGCGATGGACTGCGCCGTATGAACGAGCTTCACCGATGCGCATCGAAGACTTCCGTCGCGCGGGTGATGGTGACGCGGTTCTCGACAATCCGCGCGGCGGACAAACCGACACGGTCGGCTCGCCTCTGATCGGCGAGCAAGTCGATCTGCGCCTCTACGCAGAGACGATCGAGGTCTGGCGCGGCGAGCTGCCCGTGGCCACCATGCACAGGCAGCGTGGTCGCGGCAATGTCTCGCGACAGGTGAGCGGGTTCGGGCCTTGGCTGGGAGGACTGGAAGAAGTTCGAGCTCTGGCGCTCTCGCGCCGAACGGCCCTGAAACGAAAAATGCCTCCAAGGAGGCTGGGCCAACAAGCGCTCCGGGCCGTGCCCGGTGGCTGGCAGACAGGGACGAAGTTCGAACTGCGGTGCTCGCGTGAAATGGTCGCAGAAGGGATGCGAAACGTGCGGACGGGCTGGGCCAACAAGCGTCGGCGGCCGTGCCGCCTGGCTGGGAGACAGGGAGTCGAACCCCGATTCACCGGTCCAGAGCCGGTTGTCCTACCATTGAACGATCTCCCAGCATCGGCAGGGCGTTGGATGCTACACGGCGGCTAACGCGAGGGTCAAGATCCACATTCCAGCGTGGGGGCTTGCTTCGCGTGGCACAATCGTCGAAGGAAAACGACCGATGCTGCCCGAGGTTTTCGAGTGTCCGCAGTGCCAGCGCCAGTTCGTGGTCGAGCTGGTGGAGAACGCTGCCGACCAGTCCATCCACTGCCCGCAGTGCAAGCGCTACCTCGGCGAGAAGGATCTGAACTTCATCATCATCTCCGAGATCGACGAGCTGCTCGAGCGGCTCGTGTTCGAGCGCGACCGCCTCGAGCGCGACCAGGCCGTCTACTCCATGACCGACTGCGACGCCGAGCTCCGCACCTACGGCAACGAGATCCACAAGGTCGTCAACATCCTCCGCAAGACCCTCGCGGACCTCGGCGAGCTGAAGTCGACATACCGTTGATCAGGCAGCCGGTGACCGCCCGCCTCCCTCTCGACGGCATCCTCGTCGCCGACTTCACCCGCGTCCTGGCCGGCCCCCTCTGCACGCAGATGCTCGCCGACGAAGGCGCGCGCGTCCTCAAGATCGAAGAGCCGAACCGCGGAGACGAGACGCGACACTGGGGGCCGCCGTTCGCCGGCGACGTAGCGACATACTTTCTGGCCGTCAACCGCAACAAGGAATCCGTGGCCATCGATCTGCGGAGCGAGGAGGGGCGCGCGCTCGCTCACGAGATCATCGATCGCGCGGACGTCGTCATCGACAACTTCCTCCCATCGCAGCGCGAGCGGCTCCTGGACGTGCCGCCCTCGAAGATCCACTGCTCCATCACCGGCTTCGATCCCGACACGCCGGACGCAAACACGCCCGGCTACGATCTCCTAGCCCAGGCAGGGGCGGGACTGATGTCGATCACCGGCGACGAGGAGCCGACGAAGATCGGCGTCGCACTGGCGGACGTGCTCACCGCGCATTACGCGCACGGTGCGATCCTGGCGGCGCTGTACGCCGGCAGAGGCGCGCGCATCGAGGTCTCGCTGTTCGGGGCGACGCTGGCGTCGCTCGCCAACGTGGCCCAGGCGGCGCTGAGCACCGGCGTCGAGGCCCGGCGTTACGGCAACGCGCACCCTTCCATCGTGCCGTATCAGCTCTTCCACGCGCGGGACCGCGTGTTCGCGATCGGAGGCGGCACGGACCGGCACTTCCGGCTGCTCTGCGAGCGCGTCATCGAGCGGCCGGAGCTCGCCGAGGAGTACCCGACGAACACCCTGCGCGTGACGCGGCGGGCCACGCTCGTGCCGCTGCTCGAGTCGATCTTCGCCGGCGCCGACGCGACGCATTGGGTGGCGCGGTGCCGGGAGGCGAACATCCCCGCGTCGCTCGTGCGGGGCGTCCTTGAAGCGCTGCGCAGCGACGAGGCGAAGCCGCTCCTCGCCCGCCTCGGCGACTACGAGACCGTGGCCCATCCCGTGCGGTTCGACGGCAAGCGGCTTACCGTGCGCATGCCGCCGCCCCGTCTCGGCGAGCACACGGCGGCGGTCAGCGATGAGCTGCGTACGACAGCGCGAAGAGGATCAGGCAACAGACGAAGACGAACACCACGAGGCCGCCGATGAGCCCCATGTGCATCGAGCGCCCGTTCTGCGCCGTGCGAAACGCGAGGAACAGGACGATCGTGCCGACGCCGCCCATGAACGTGCCGGCGATGAGGACGATGATCAGTGCGCGCTGAAACTCCGGATCCACGGCTGGACCTTAGCATGGTGGACGCTGTGATCTTCGACTTCGACGAGACCATCATCGACCTCGAGCCCCAGCACACGGCCGCGCACGCGGCGCTGTGCCGCGACTACGGCGCCGACTACCTGGCGATGCCGGAGAGCTTCCGGCGCGCCAGCGGGCGGCGGATCATCGACGACGTCCGCGAGATGCGCGCGCACTTCGGGTGGATCACATCCGAGGACGAGCTGGTCGCGCGACGGCAGGAGTACTTCGATGCGATCTGTCGCGCCGCGGATCTCGAGGCGATGCCCGGCGTGCGCGAGACCATCGCGAAGCTGCGGGCGATGAAGGTGCCGCTGGCGATCACCTCGTCCGCGGTCGCTTCGTCGATCGTGGCCATCCTCGACCGATTGGAGCTCCGCGACGCGTTCGTGCTCATCGTCGACGGCAGCGAGGTCAGCCACGGCAAGCCCGACCCCGAGTCGTACCTGCTGACGGCGCGGCGGCTCGGGGTCGCGCCGCAGCGGTGCATCGTGTTCGAGGATTCCCACGTCGGAGTCGTGGCCGCGAAGCGCGCGGGAATGTTCTGCGTTGCCGTGCGCAATCCGCGCGCGCTGGAGCGTCAGGATCTGTCGGCGGCGGATGTCGTGGTGGATCGGATGGATGCGGTAGCTTCTCTCCTCGGGCTCTGACGTTTCGGAGGAGCGCCGGCGGAGCTCGCGGGCGGATCTGAGAGCGGCCGGATTTGGAGCGGCCGCTTTTGTGGCCGCATTGCCCGCACGGCGCACCGGCGGAGCCGCGGGCGGAGTCCGCGGGCGCGGGCCGGGTCGCGGGCCGGCCCGTCAGCCGCCGGGACGGGGCGGTCCGGGTGTGGGGCGAGTCCAGCCAGCGTACGTCGCATCCATCCGCAAACGCGCCGCAAGGCGGAGCAACCAGCGCTGCCGGCCGTGCCGGCCGGCCCAGGAGTTTGGACGGGGTGGCGTAGGGAGATCGTCCCGAAGGGACATCAGAGGGTAGCCGGTAGCAAGCGCGAAAGCGCGCAGCCACCGGAAAGGAGCGCACGCAACTCAAACCGCCCCGGCAGGGGCGGAAGAGACGTCTGCCGCCCCTGCCGGGGCGGAGATCGACCACACGCGCCGGTCCGGTGGCGGCGCTCCGCGCTCGCCACCGGCTACCCTCTGACCGCACCTCCGGCGCAACCAGGGTCCGCGTAGCGGGCCATGGCGCGCTTCGCGCGCCCCGCGCCCTGGCGCGCTTCGCGCGCCCTTGCCGGCCGTGCCGGCCGGGCTAGACGCGGGATAGGCTGAGCTCCGCGACCAGGCGGATCAGCTGCCGGCCGTCTTCGTCGCTTGCCTCATAGGTGCGGCAGAGCGTCTCGAGCTCGGTCTCGTCCTCGAAATCCGCAACCGTGAAGCCGTCTTCCGGCTGCACGGGCGAATCCGTCGGGATGCGCCACCAGTGCTCGTCGCGGAGCCGGTAGCTGATGTAGCCGCGCGATCTCTTGCGGCGTGCGGCGCCGAGCGAGTCGAGGATCATCGCGCTCTGGTGGTGGTCTTCCTCGCCCGCCGCGTTGGCCCGCTGCGCGGCCAGGATGCGTCCGACGAACGTCGCGATGAGATCCTGGAGGCGCTCCGCGGAGCTGCCCACGGCTTCCATGAACTGCACGCCCGAGTGCGAGAGAAGGCTCTTGCCGTCGCCCGCCGGCTGCCGCACCACCAACGTCCGCGCGACCTCACAGAGGAACTCCACGTCCTCGCCCCGCCACCGGAACGTGAGGTGAAACCGCTTGCCGGGCTCGGTGATGCCGTAGTGCTCGAGGAACGCGCCGGCCATGCCGATGTCGAGGATCAGCGCATTCGCCGAGTCCATCAGGGCGAGGATCGGCTTGGCGAGCTTGAGCCGCTGGAACTCGCGGCGGTCGTGCTGAAGCATGGGGTGGAATACGTTCGTTGTCGAGCTGGTAAGAGCTTTGCTCGCTATCCTACAGAAAAAACTTGGCACCCTCTTCATCCATCGAACGACGCAGCATCTGGCGCGTCGGGCCGGAGAGCACGTGGACGACCATCGTTCCGGTGGTCTTCATCATCGTGTCTCTGCTTTCGCTCGTCATCCTTCCGGTGATCGTCGCCCGGAAGACGTCGCAGGCCCGGAGGGAGATCTCCCGCCTCGCCGAGCCGGCCCGCCGGTCCGCAAATCAGATCCAGATGGATCTCTCCGCGGAGCTCGACAAGATCATCTCCTGGCAGTTCACGGGCCAGGAACAGTATCGCCGCGATTATTTCGGCCTGATCGCCAGCCAGGAAGCGAACCGGCGGAATCTCGCCCGGCTGCTTCCTCACCTGGACGACGACTTGCGGAAGGACCTGACCGCGCTCTTCGTGCAATCCAGCCAATGGCACGGCCGCGTCGTCCAGCACGAGCTCATGGCGCGGCAGATGCCGCACGCGGTCCTGCTCGCCCGCGTCCACGAAGGGCATCCGGCCTACGAGAAGTCTCTGACCGCCGCATCGGAGCTCGAGCTGGAGTTGCAGGGGGCGATCGAGTCGCGGCTGCAGAGCATTCGCAACACGGAGAGGATCAACCTCTGGCTGACGATGATCCTCACCCTGCTCGCACTCACCTCAGCGCTGCTGGTCGCGGGATTGGGAAGGCAGATGCGCCTCCTCGCGCGCGAGGCGATGGCGCGGCGCCTCGAGGCCGAGCGCGAGGCGCACGACGCGCGACAGGCACGCGAGTCCGCGGAGCGCGAAGAGCGGCGGGCCGCGTTCCTCGGCGCCGCGGGACAGGAGCTCGCCGCGTCGCTCGAGTACCAGGAGACCATCGACACGCTGGCGCATCTCATCGTGCCGAACCTCGCCGAGATGTGCGTGATCGACATCGGCGAGCAACAGACCGCTCTGCGCAGGGTAGCGATCGCGCACCGGAACCCCGAGGATGAAACGCGGCTCGGATCGGACGCCGGGATGCTGCGCATGGAAGTGCCGGAGGCGCTCGTGCGCATCATGCACGGCGCGGAGCCGGTGCTCGTCGGGGCGTCGTCCGGGCTGTACGACTACGTCACCGGCGAGACCGACGGGGCGGGACGGACGCTCATCTTCCTGCCCCTGGTGAGCCGCGGGCAAAGCATCGGCATCGCCTCCGCGGTGTCGGCGGAGGCGCGGCCATTCCACAGCGACGACCTGCCGCTGTTCGCCGAGCTCGCGCGACGGGCGTCGCTGGCCATCGACAATGCGCGGCTGTACCTCGAGTCGCAGCAGGCCGTGCGCACGCGCGAGGAAGTGCTGGCCATCGTCTCGCACGACCTCCGCAATCCCCTGAACGCCGTCACCCTCGGCGCGGGGCTGATGCAGATGTCGGAGACGCTCTCCGACGACGACCGCGAGCAGGTCGAGACGATCGAGGTCTCCGCCCGCCGCATGGCCCGGCTCATCGAAGACCTGCTCGACGTGACCCGACTCGAAGGGGGAAAACGGCTGCCGATCGAGCCGGCGCCGGTCGAGCCGGCCGAGCTGCTGCGCGAGGCGGAGGAGATCTTTCGCGCGCAGGCCGCCGTCGGCTCGGTCACGCTCGACTACGCGATCGACGAAACGATCCCGGAGGTGTTCGCGGACCGCCACCGGGTCATGCAGGTGATGACCAACCTCATCGGCAACTCGATGAAATTCACGCCGCCGGGAGGACGCATCGAAGTCCGCGCGAAGCTCGCCGGTAGCGACGAAGTGCTCTTCTCGATCAGCGACACCGGACCCGGCATCCCGAAAGAGAATCTCGACGACATCTTCTCTCCGTACTGGCAGGCAAAACGCGCGGAGCGACTCGGTGCCGGCCTCGGGCTGCCGATCGCGAAGGGGATCGTGGAGGCGCACGGCGGCCGGATCTGGGTGGAAAGCGAGCCCGGACGCGGCACGGACTTCTACTTCACCCTGCCGGTCGAGGCCGGCGCGCTCACGTCCGCGGCGGGATCTGGAGAACGTCGCTCACGCTGAGCTCCGCGAACAGGCGGATGAGGCGGCGGCCTTCCTCATCCGAGGCCTCGAAGACTTCGCAGAGGCGCTGCATCTCCGCGGCGTCTTCCCCGCGGGCGACGGTGAAGCCCATCTGTGGCTGCTCGGGAAGAAGGACCGGGCGTCGCTTCCACGCGCCGTTCTCGTACTGATAGGACAGGAAACTCGCGTCGACGCCGCGGACGGTCTTGTCGCCGTCGACCGAGCGGATGCGCAGACGCGTCGCCGAGGAGTCGTGTTCGCTCTCGAGCGCCCGCACGACGAGCTGCGCGAGCATGTCGCGGAGGATGTCGCCCGACTCGCCGATCGCCGCGAGGAAACGCAGGCCGGACACCGGCCCGGTCGAGCGCGCGACTTCGCAGCGCATGTGAACCGGACTGCCGCCGAAAACGAAGCGGAGATCGCCGCGCGGCGATTCGAGCGGAGCGGCGTGTTCGATGCGCGCGCCGAGGATTCCGATCTCGACGATGGACACGTCAAGGTCGCCGTACTTTCCAGGAATGGGCGAATTGAGACGCAGACGCTGGAATTCCCGCCGTTCCACGCCCTGGCTGTACATCATGAGCGGAGATTTTACGCGAAGCGCGAGTCAAGGTGCGTCAGCCGCTCCTCAACGCCGCGTCAGTGTAGTGCGTCGCGACGCATCCTCAGGCTGGCGATGTAGGAGTTTCTCAGTCCGTCGCGATAGCGGCGGGTCCGGCGGTTCACCTTCGAGATGTAGTCGCGCGTCTCCGCGAACGGCGGGATGCCGCCGTAGCGGGCCACGTTCCCTTCGCCGGCGTTGTAGGCGGCGAGGGCCATGGTCTCGTCGTCGAAGCGGTCGAGGAGGTAGCGGTAGTACCTCGTTCCCGCGGCGATGTTCTTCTCCGGGTCGAAGGGATCGTCGACGCCGAGGAGCGCCGCGGTCGCCGGCACGATCTGCATCAGGCCCTGGGCCGTCTTGTGCGACACGAGACCGGGACGGAAGTCCGACTCCGTTTGCACCATCGCCGCGACCAGCTCCGGCGGCAGATCGTTCCTCCGCGCCTCGCGGAAAATGATCGCGCCGAAGGGGATGTGCGTACGGAAGTAGTCCTCTTTGAAGACCTCGAGCGTGAGCGGCTTTTCAGGGTGGAGGAACTGCTTTTTCACCGATTCCGTGGTGAAAATCGGCAGGGACGCCTCGGAATGCGCCGGCGGGGGCGATTTCGTCGGACGCAAATCCTCGAACGTGCGAATCGCGCCGGGCATGTCGATCGCCGCGAGCGCGAGGGGAACGCCGAGGAGCACGGCCGCGCCGCGGGCGGCGAAACGCAACGCTCCGCGCCATGGACTCGGCCTGCGGGCGTGAATCTGACACGAACAGACGACTCGCCAATCCATCCCGCCGCGCCACTGGGGAGTGTTTCGTCTACGAAATTGGTGCATCACAGATTTGCATCAAGGGCAAAAGACGGACCAGCCCGTATAAACCGCTGGAACGGCTGAGGGTTGCCGGTGGCGGATGGCGAGGTCCAGCCATTTCAACCAGGCGGCCTCGTATGTGTGGTTTCGGTCGTCGGTCCGGTCGTCGTGTCGGTCGTCGTCTCCGTGGCCGTTTCAGTGCTCGGTTCCGTCGCGGAAGTCTCCGTCACGGTCTCCGTATCCGTCCCATCCGTCGTATCCGTCGTATCCGTCGTATCCGTCGTATCCGTCGTATCCGTCGTATCCGTCGTTTCCGTCGTATCCGTCGCTTCGGTGTCCGTCTTCTCGGGCTCCGCCTTCTTCTCGGTCACCACTTCGCGCTCGAAGACGTAGCCCCAGCGGCGCATGCGCGAGAGGATCATCCGCTGCCGGGCCCGGAGGCGCCTGTTCGGATTCGACGGATCCATCACCCGCGGATTCGGAAGACAACCCGCGAGCAGCGCCGCCTCGCTGGGCGAGAGCGCCGACGCGGACTTGCCGAAGTGATGGCGTGCGCCGGCCTCGGCCCCGTACGTCCGCTCGCCCATCTCCACGACGTTCAGGTAGATCTCGAGGATGCGCTTCTTCGAGAGGTGGTTTTCGAGCGAGCGTGCGATGAAGTACTCGCGGACCTTGCGCAACGGATTGCGGGACGGCGAGAGGTAGAGGTTCTTCGCGAGTTGCTGGGTGATCGTGGAGCCGCCGTGGGTGATGCGGCCGCGCTTCCAGTTCCGCTCGAAGGCCTCGCGCATCGCCTTCGTGTCGACGCCCTGGTGGTCGTAGAACTCGTTGTCTTCGGCGACGAGGACGCCCCGGCGGAGGTTCGGCGAGATCCTGTCGTACGAGACCCAGCGCCACTGCAGCTCGTCGTTCTTTCCCGCGCGCCGCAGATCGCGTTTGCGCTGCTCCATGAACGCCGTCGTCGTGGGGCGTTCCTTGGCAAGCTTCGCCACGTCGGGGAAGGTGATCCATTCCCAGGCCAGCCAGCCCAGGAGGGCGAGCAGAACGAAAAGAGCAATCCGCTTCAGAATGACAAAGGATAGACTAATTCATGATCGTCCTGGTCCTCACGACCGTCGGCGCGGACTTTGACGCCCGCGCTCTGGCCCGCGCGCTCGTCGAGGCGCGCCTCGCCGCATGCGTCAACATCGTACCGGCCATTCACTCGGTCTATCGCTGGGAAGGCCGCGTGGCCGAGGATGGCGAGCAGTTGCTGATCCTCAAGACGTCGACGGCACGCCTGGACGAACTGCGCTCCGCGCTGTTCGAGCTTCACCCGTATGACGTGCCGGAGCTGGTGGTGATGCCGGTCAGCGAAACGTCAGAGGCGTACGGCGCGTGGCTTCTCGAGTCGGTAACGCCTTAGCCCGCATTTCTCACAGCCTTTCGTCGCGAGACAGCCGAGAGTGGCCTGGATGCGAGTCACACGGCGATTTCGCGACGAAAGCATAGTTGACACTATGTTGAGGAGCGAAATCGTCGTGCGGCGAAGCAGACAGGCCGCT
>CAZLGP010000273.1:0-4843 GCA_964558905.1 uncultured Thermoanaerobaculia bacterium
AATGATCCGCCCCGGAGGGGCGGCAGAGAACCTCTTCCGCCCCTCCGGGGCGGACTTCCTGCACGCCGTCTTCTTCCGGTGGCGGCGCTCCGCGCTCGCCACCGGCTACCCTCTGCCGCGCCTCCGGCGCTGATCAGGCCACTCTCTGCGCGTCGAGTGGGGAGAGCCGCTGAACGCCAACAAGACGACGACCTCGCCTAAAGTTAACGCCATTGGGGCTAGCCGAGGCCCGGATCAGCATCTTCCTGATCTCGACGTACGATACCGACTATGCTGCTGAAGGCGGCCGGCTTCCCGCGCGCAGTCGACGTGCTGCGCGACGCCGGCTACGAGGTGGCGTAAGGTCCGTCGCCGTCGGCGATCAGCACACGGGGAGCGTGCATCCTGCCCACGGGACGGTGCAGTACAAATCAACTGCCAGGTTCGGGGTGGAGCCGCCGCGGTTTCGCACGTGCATCGTGCGACCCCCGCTCTCCCCCGCCCGCCCGGGGTGGCGGCACGGGACGCCGCCACGACAGCCGGCGGGGACGCCGGCGCTCCGCTGTGCTGGCAACCGGCAACTGGCAACTGACTACTGGCTACTGGCAACCGGCAACTGGCTACCGGCTGCTGGCTACTTAATTCTTCGCCTTCCTCACCCGCAGCGTTGCCGACCCGAGATCCAGTTCGTCCGCCGCGATCACCTCGACCTCGCCGAACTGAGCGCGGAGCGGCTCGACGAACTGCTTCGCATCGCCGATCACAACCACGTTCACATCCTTCCCGCCGAGGTTCGACGCGGCGAACTTGCGGAGATCTCCGGCGGTCACCGCCTGCACACCGCCGACGTAGCGGTTGATGTCCGACAGCGGCAGTCCGTACAAGGCGAGAGACGAGACGCGATTCACGATCCCTGAGGTCGTCTCCAGCGACTGAGCGAACCCGCCGATGAGGGCGGCCTTGCGCGGCGTCAGCTCCGCCTCCGGCACGTCGGCCGCGGAAAGGCGGCTCATCTCACCGACCAGGATCCCGGCGACTTCCGCGGCCGACTCGTGCTTGGTCTCGGTGCGCGCGGTGAACGGTCCGACCTCGACGCGCGGTTCGAACGAGCTTCCCGCGCCGTAACTGAGTCCGCGCTTGATGCGAACCTCCTGGTTGAGACGCGACGAGTAGCCCGCGCCGAGGACAGAGTTCGCGACGATGGCCTTCATGTACGCCGGATCCGTGCGGCGGATCCCCCTGCGGCCGACGACGACCGCGGCCTGCCCCGACGCCGGCATGTCGATCACGACGACGCGAGGGGCCAAGTCATCGGGTTTGGGAGGTTTCGAGGATGTCGGGGACTCGGCGACTCGACCCCTCGACGCCTTCCACGTCCCGAACTGCGACTCCGCAAGCTTGAACGCCTCTTCCGCCTTCACGTCGCCGGCAAACACGAGCACGGCGTTGTCGGGGCGGTAGTGCGCGGCGTGGAACTGCACCAGGTCCTCGCGCGAGATCTTCCCCAGCGTCGGCGGCATCCCGCGCAGATGATGGCCGTAGGGCGCATCCCCGAAGATCAGGCGAGACGCGACGATGTTTGCGAGCGGCCGCGGCTCGGAGAGCTCGAACTGGAGCGCGTCGATGGCCTGCGCACGCTCGCGCTCGAGCTCGTCCTTCGCGAACGTGGCGTTCCGCGCGACGTCCGCCACATACGCCATCGCGCCGGGCAGGTTCGACGACATCACGGACAGATCGACGGACGTGCTGTCCCAGCCCGCGTCGCTCGTCAGCGTCGCGCCGAGAGCTTCGACGCCGCGCGCGATCTGTTCGGCGCTCTTCGTCTTCGTACCCTGCGTGAGCACCGTCGCCGTCAGTTGGGCGAGACCGTCGCGGTCCGCGGGATCCGCGGCCGCGCCGGTCTTCACGAGCAGTCGCGCGGCCACGAGCGGGATGTCGTGCTTCGGCACGACGATGACGCGCAGGCCGTTTCCGAGCGTCTTCTCGATCGGCTGCGGGAGCTTCACGTCGCGCGGGGCGGCGGGAGGCGGTGGCGCGACCTGCGCCAGGAGGGAGGTTGCAATCAGCAGCGAGAAGAGGGCGCGCTTCACCGCGCACCTCCCTCGGCCGGCTTCGCCGATTCATCGAGATAGGTGATCACCAGCGGTTTTCCTTCGATCAGATATTTCTTCACCACCCGCTGCACGTCCGCGGCCGTGACGGCCTGCACCTTTGCGAGGCCGGCGTTCACGACCGACGCGTCGTGATGGAGGATCAGCGACTCGCCGAGCGCGAAGCCTTTGCCGTTGCTGGTCTCGCGCTCCCGCAGCGCGCTGGTGAGGATGAGGTTCTTTGCTTTCTCGAGCTCGGCGGCGGCAACCGGCTTCTCGGCGAGCGCGGTCAGCTCGGCGCGGATCAGCTTCTCCGCGTCGGCGGGCTGTTTCTCACTTCCCATGATGGCCACGACTCCGAAGAGCCCGAGGTCCTCGCGCAGGTCGGCGTCGGCGAAGACTTCCTGGGCGACCTCGCCGCGAACGAGCTTCTCCTGAAGACGCGACGATTCCCCGTCCGCCAGCAGCGTCGCCGCGACGAACAGCGGCACAGCGTCCGCGTGCTGGCGCGCGCGCGGCGCGAGCCAGGTCATCGCCAACGCCGGCAGCGGCACGTTCGCGGCGTACTCGGTGATGCGCTTTTCCTCCTTCCGGGCCGGCTCTTCGACGCTCACGCGCGGGATCTCCGTCGCGGGCTTCGCGATGGGAGTGAAGTACTTGTCGACCCAGCCGTCGAGCTGCTGCTGCTCGAAATCGCCGACCACGATGAGGATGGCGTTGTCCGGACGGTAGAACGTCGAGTGGAACGCCTTCACGTCGTCGATCGTGGCGGCGTCGAGCTCCTCGATGCTGCCGATACCCGGCCGCTTGTAGGGATGCGCGACGAAGGAGTTCTTCTCGATCGCGTAGAAAAGCTTTCCGTACGGCGGCGCGAGAATGCGGAAGCGGAACTCTTCCTTCACCACGTCGCGCTCGGATTGGAAGCTCGCGTCGTCGACGGTGAGCGCGCCGAGCCGGTCGGCCTCGGCCCACAGAAGCGTCTCGAGGTAGTTCGACGGAACGACCTCGTAGTAGGCCGTGAAGTCATCGTAGGTCGTGGCGTTGTTGAACCCGCCCACGTCCTCGGTGAGGCGATCCATCATCTCCGCGGGCATGTTCTTCGTGCTCTTGAACATGATGTGCTCGAAGAGATGCGCGAAGCCGCTCCGCCCCTGCGGATCGTCTTTCGAGCCGACGCGATACCAGACATGAATTGCGACGGTGGGCGTGGACCGGTCCTGGACCGAATAAACCTCGAGACCATTCGGCAGGACGCGATGCTTGTAGGAAATCGGAGGGATCGTCGTGGCGGCGGAAGCCGTCGTGGCGATCAGGAGCAGCAGTGCGATTCGACGGAGCATGGGGCGCATCATAGCGGCGGGGGTGGGGGGCGCGGGGTTACGAGGGAGTGACCGAATGGGACAATGAGACGAATGGGACGAATGGGACCGATAGGACGGATAGGACGGATAGGACGGATAGGTAGCGAGGCTCCCTATTCGTCCTATCCGTCCTATTCGTCCTATTCGTCCTATCGGTCAACCTTTCGCGCTACTCGTACCTCAGCGCCTCCACCGGATTCAACTCCGCCGCCCTCGCGGCCGGGTAGATCCCGGAGACCAACCCCACGCTGATCGACACTCCCGTCGACAGCACGAGCGACCAGATCGTGATCACGGTCGGCCAGCCGGCATAGGCGGCGACGATTCTCGCGAGCACGATGCCGATGATGATGCCGGCGATCCCTCCGAGGAGGCTGATCGCGAAGGACTCGATCACGAACTGCGCGCGGATGTCCTTGCGCGTCGCGCCGATCGCGCGGCGCACGCCGATCTCGCGCGTCCGTTCCAGGACGCTGGCGAGCATGATGTTCATGATGCCGATGCCGCCGACGAGCAGCGAGATGCCGGCGATCGAGCCCATGACGATGTTGAAAATCCGCTGCGTCTGCCGGCTCTGCTCGAGCAACGCCTCCGGCACGACGACCTCGTAGTCGTCCGCGCCGCCGTGCAGTCGCTGCAGGAGCGGCTCGATGACCTGCGCGGTGCGACGCGTGGACACACCTTCTTTCACCGTCACCAGCAGCTCGTCGATCGGCGCATCGAGCGGGTCGCGATCGAACTTGCGCATGGCCGTGCTGGCGGGAATCCAGATCTCTCTCGCCGTCGACTGTTGTCCGGCGTCCTGCGACGGCGCACCGCCCGCGGGATCGCTCCGCAGCACGCCGATGACCTCGAGCCAGACGTCGTTGACCTTGAGCTGCTTGCCGATGACCGGGCCGTAGCCGAACAGATTGCGCCGGACTTCCTCGCCGATGACGCAGACCTGCGCGTGCTCGCGCTCGTCGCGGGCGTCGAAGAAACGTCCGCTCGCAAGGCCGACGTCGGCGACTTCGCGGTATTGCCAGGAGATCCCGAACACTTTCCCCTTCGTCTTCGCGCCCGGGGCCATGATCTTGTACGGCTTGACTTCGATGCGCGGCAGCACGCGCTCGGCGTTCGGGACCGCCTCCATGATGGCCTCGCCGTCGCGCAACGAAACGCCCAGCGATTTCTTGCGCAGCTCCTGCCGATCCTCGGGTTTGACGTCCTTCGCCCGGACGATGACGTTGCGCAATCCGAGCCGTCCGATCGCATCGAGCGCTTTCTCTTCAGCGCCCGCCCCGATCGACAACATGGCGATGACCGCACCGACCCCGAAGATCATGCCCAGCATCGTCAGGGACGTACGGAGCTTGTGCCGACCAAGGTTTGTCACCGCACTGGTGAACGTCTCGGTTCTATCCATGCTTAGTC
>CAZLGP010000274.1:0-3680 GCA_964558905.1 uncultured Thermoanaerobaculia bacterium
ACCAGTTCGAAGAGGTCTTCCATCGTGACGATTCCGGCGGTGCCTCCGTGCTCGTCCATCACGACGACGATCTGCTCGGAGGAGGCGCTCATCTGCTCGATGACGCTCTGCAGCGGAGCGCTGTGCGGGACGAAGGGAACGCGGCGAACGGGGAGGCGGAACCGCTCGACGCGCCGGAGCGCCGCGGTGAGATCGCGGATGTGGACGATTCCGATGATTTCGTCGAGCGTCTCGTCGTACACCGGATAGTACGTGTGCAACGGCTGTTCGACGAGAGCCTCCACGTCTTCCCGCGTCGCCCGCACCGGCAGCGCGACCATGTGGACGCGCGGGACGAGGATCTCGCCGGCCGTGCGCGCGCCGAAGTCGATCAACTCCCGGAGCACTTCGCTGTCGTACTTTTCGAGCGACCCCTCGCGTGCGCTCTCGGCGATCACGTATCGCAACTCCTGAATCGAATGCGGCGCGGCGCCGCTCGAGACGTCGAGGCGGAAGATGCGCAGCAGTCCGTTCCCGATCCCGTTGAGCGCGAGGACGAGAGGAAGCAGGAGCAGTCGGATTGCTTCCATCGGAAACAGCAGCACGAACGACGTGCGCATGGGATCCTGAAGCGCGATCGCCTTCGGGACCATCTCGCCGATGACGATGTGGAAGTACGTGAGAACACTGATGGCGATGACGCTTGCGACCGCATGGCTCGCGAGCCACACGGGCCATCCCTCGCCGGAGAACACGCCGTAGAGCCACTCAGCCAGGAGATGCTCGCCGTACATGCCCAGTCCGAGACTGGCGAGCGTGATCCCCAGTTGCGCGGTTGCGACCCATTGGTCCTGCCGGCGCGGATCCGCGGCAATGCCGGCGAGGCGGGACGCGAAGAGCCCCCCCTCGGACGCCCGCCGCCGCAGCGTCATCCGCGGCGCCGCCACGATGGCGAACTCCGCGGCCACGAAGACCCCGTTCAGCAGAATCAAGAGAGCGATGATCGCAATCGCACCGGCGGTCATGGTGCGTCCTCCGGCTCGCGCGACACGAGCACCGACAGGACGACGTGCCCCTGCACGTCTTCCACTTCGGTGCGCCATCCTTCGATCGACACCACCTCGCCCTGCCGGGGAAAACGCCCCAGCTCGGCGATGACCCGTCCCGACACCGTATGGACGTCGGACTCGATCCAGTCGTCGCGGAGTCCGGCGGGAAGGTCGGCGAGCGGCAGGTTGCCCGGCAACCGCTCCGCTCCCGCCGGGACCGTTGCTTCCCCGATCGGCGTGCGCCGTCGCGCCCCGATCACGCTGCCGAGGATGTCGGCAACCGACAGAATGCCCGCCGTTCCGCCATACTCGTCGATGACGACCGCGAGCTGCGTGCGGCGCCCACGCATCTGCTCGAGCGCGTCCTCGACCGTCGCCGTCTCCGGAATGAGGAGAGCAGGACGAAGAATCGAGAGGAGTGGTGCATCGTCTTCGCCCGCGATCGTGCGCGCGGAGAGATCCTTCGAGTGCACGATGCCGACGATGTCGTCCATTCCCTCGCCGAAGACCGGAAAGCGCGTGTAGGGCATCTGGGCAACTTCGTCGAGCGCCGCGCCAACGGTCAGATTCGATTGAAGCCCGACAATCATCGGCCGCGGTTTGAGGATCTGCCGGATCCGGCGGCGGCGCAGCTCGAATGCCGCGGCGAGCCGCAGGTGCTCCTCGGGCCGCAGAACGCCCCTCTCGTGCGATTCATCCAGCAGAAGCTCGATCTCTTCCGGTGAGTGCACGTGGCGGTGCGAGGTGATCGGGATGCGGAAGAGCCGCAGGACCGCGAGGCCGGAGCCGTTCAGAACCGCGATGAACGGGCGCATCAGGACGAGCGACCAGCGTATCGGAACGACGGTGGCCAGACCGGTGGCCGCCGGTCTGCGGATCGCGACCGACTTCGGCACGAGCTCGCCGAGCACCATCTGCAGGCATGTGAGTGCGATGAGGATGATCGCCGCCGATCCCGATGCCGCGTAGACCGCTCCCAGTCCGAACAGGCGATCGAGCGGCTCCTCGAGAGCAGTCGACAGGGTAGCCTGACCGTAAGCTCCGAGAACGAGCGAAGAGATCGTGATTCCGATCTGGCACGCGGCGATGTAGCGGTCGAGCAGACGGGCATCGGTGAGGACCGGCAGGAGAATGCGGGCGAGACGGCTGCTCTCGGCCATCTCGTGGATCCGGCTCGGCCGGACGGCAACCGCGGCGAACTCCGCGGCGACGTAGAGCGCGTTGACGGCGATGAGCAGAATGAGGACGAAGGCGACGATCACGAACGGTTTCCGGAGGCGTCCCTTCTAACGCAAAGTGCGCCGGGTGTCGAGCGGACTCCGTCCCACCAGGCACCCCGCATCGGCGCTCAGAGGCTCATAGGATGCGACGAACTCGAGCTAGGGATACCTGCGGCGCGGTTGGCGTCCGGTGCAGCGGCCAAGTTGGGCGGCGGCGAAACGGCGTTCCTCTTGCCTGGTTCCCAAGCAAACGAGTATATTCTGAATATACTATGCCAACGAGTGTGCACATCCCCAAGCCGCTACTCGTCGCCGTCGATCGGAAGGCGCGCGCGTTGAAGATCAGCCGGAACCGGTTGATCGTGCAGGCCTTGGAGCGCGAAGTTACGCAGGGTTCGAACTGGTCACCAGACTTCTTCGGTCAGCTCGAATCGACTGAGGCGGGTGTCGAAGAGGCGGCGGAGGAGATGCTGAAGACCATCCAGGGCCGGAGGCGTTCGAAGAAGCCGGTGGGCCTGTGAAGTACGTGCTGGACACGAACGCGGTCTCGTCGCTGATGAAAGGCGAGCCGAATGTGATCGAGCGTCTCAAACAGGTCGCGCGAGCGGATGTGTGCATGCCACAGCCTGTCGTGGCCGAGATCGCTTACGGAATCCGGCGACTCGCGCCGTCGAAGCGAAAAGACGCACTGACCTCCCGATTCGAACTGCTGAAGAGTGAGATTCGGCGTGTCGCCTGGTCTGACGACGTTAGCGAGGCCTTCGGAGTGATCAAAGCCGCGTTGGAACGTAAGGGTGAACGGATCGAGGACTTCGACGCTGCCGTCGCCGCGCACGCACTGGCTGAGGGATGGTTGCTGGTCACCGCGAATCTGAAGCACATGACACGTGTCGCCGGCCTCGAGGTCGAGAACTGGTCACAGTGAAAGTTCGAGACGTGACCTTCGTTCGCCCAACGGCCCAGGGCTCAGCCGCGTGGTCCGCGACGCGATCATGCCACAACTTGGATGGGAAGAACGCAGCGGACCACGTCGGCTGCAACCCGGAGTTGGACGAAGCCGCTACGCGGCGCGCTTCGCGTCCCATGACGAGCCACGCCCGACCGGCAGTATACTCATCCCCGCGTGTCTGCCATGAGACCGATATCGGCAAAATTTGCGTCTTCGCCAACTTTCGCAAGTTGCTCATTTAACGTGACTTGTACGTGCCGGATACTTTACCCACTTAGCAACGCTCATGCCACGCGGAACGCCCCGTGGCCGGCAACTGCGGTGAGCTTCGCGGCTTCGTCCAACTCATAGGACTCTATACCGCATCCCCCCACACGAAGCTCGAGCCGATCGCGCAGGCGAAGCGAGGCCGGGGTGCGTGTTGGGTGAGTGAAGGAGATGCGGTGATGAGTTCAGTTGGACGAAGCCGCGGGCCTCTTGGGG
>CAZLGP010000275.1:0-122467 GCA_964558905.1 uncultured Thermoanaerobaculia bacterium
CGGCACGGATAATCCTTAGTTATCGGAATTCGTTGCGACTCTTCAGTTGAAGGAGTGACGCGGGGGCGAGATTCCCTACCTTGCGTCTGCTCAAGCAGCAAGTTGGACGAAGCCGCTACGCGGCGCGCTTCGCGTCCCATGACGAGTCACGCCCGACCGGCAGTATACTCATCCCCGCTGTCTGCAATGAGACCGATATCGGCAAAATTTGCGTCTTCGCCAAATTTCGCAAGTTACTCATTTAGAGTGACTTGTACGTGCCGGATACTCTACCCACTTAGCAACGCTCATGCCACGCGGAACGCCCCGTGGCCGGCAACTGCGGTGAGCTTCGCGGCTTCGTCCAACTAAACTCTATACCGCATCACTCTTCACCTCCATACGCGCGACACACTCCGACTCACTCGCTCGCCGCGACTGGTCCTTCTTCGGTTTCTGGGGATGCGGTATAGAGTCCTATGAGTTAGGCGCACCGAAGCCACCTTCCCGACGCCGGCACCGGCGAAGAAACCGCTCCGCTCACGCACCATCTTCGTCGAAAGAGAACCCACAGGTAAACTCAACACGAGGCGGGCTTCACGAGCATCCTCTCAACGTGTCGGCGCTGAGATGATGCCAGCGAGTAGAAAGACCAGGATGGCACCCCAACAAATGATGAACGTTAACGGTGTCAGATTCCGCAAAATGTGTCGAGTACTCTGTCTTTGGTACGGTTTGGCGTTCTCCTTCACCCATTCAGCTGTCCGCGCCCAGAACGGCCGAAACCCGCGGGATGCTGTCTCCGCCAACAGACAGAGTTCCGATTCCAGGGGTTTCAGGATCACGTCTTCACGCGATTGCTGGTGTATCCGTTGTCTTTGTTCCAGGCCCCACCACAGCGCCGACAACCAGAGCCCCAGCGCCGCGATCACCTCAGCGAGCACACGATGCTGTAGTGTCTGAGGGATCGCCACAAACAGAAGCCCCTGGGCGACAAGCAATAAGTTGCTTCTGTTGTAGTAGATGGTCTCCGCTTGAAGTTGAAGGTTTGTATAAAGCTCATAGACTCGCATCAAGTCGTCAAAACGTTGGTCCGCGTCGTCGTTTCGCTCCATCTCGACACCTCCAATCCAAGGGGCGGGCTGGTGGCCGGCCCGCCGGCCGAGCCGGCTACAGCATCGCCAGTTTCACGGCGTAGCGCCGTTCCTTGCGCGTGAAGTCCGCCGCAGCTTACACCAAGGACGTTCGACAACAGGAGAACACCCCTCCCGCTGACGTGGGAGGGGTGCTTCGGTGGAAGGCGAGATCGGCGTCTTCCGCGGAGGGCGAGTAAAACGTCCGGCGAGCGGCGAACAGACCGCGAACCGCGGCACGATGAAATCGCCGCGGCAAGTAGCCTCTTCGCCGCGACGAAATGCGCCCCGGTCGTGAGCACGTCGTCCACGAGCGCGATGCTTCCAGGCGGCGGGATAACCAAGGTCTCATCAATACGAAAGCTTTGCGACGAGCTGCGCGACCGACGGCCGATCCGCCGTCGTGTGCGCGGCGTCGATGCTCTCTGAGAGGTACAGAAGCTCGCGGATGTCGAGCTGCCCTTCGACGTCCATCGCGCGGAGCACGCGCAGCATCCGGTCGTCGTAGAGCGGATCGCCGCGCGCCTTCGAGGGCAGCATCGGTCGAGGAGCATCCTGCGCTGGTGCGTGTTGAAGCGGGCGGCGCCGGTTGTCGCGACGTTCGTCCGCCACGAGATGACAGTCCCTGACCGTGACATTCGTGATCACCGGAAACGTGACGGTGCGGGCCAGCCGGATCGCCTCTTCGATATCGAGCTTTCCGCCTCCCCACGTGTCATCCGGAGCAGACGACGCGGCGCCTGTGCGGGCCGCGGCGCGCATCAGCAGTTGCGCGATTTGCGTGCAGGTCAGGTCTCTGTTGATCTGCAGCAGCAGCGCCGCGGCGCCCGCGACATGCGGTAACGAGCGCTGGGCGAACTCGGTCGCACGCGCGGCGGTGCGGCGCGCGTAACAGTCCTCGAGGTAGAGGTCGGCCGCGCGTTCGATGCGGTGGCGGACCGGCAGCTTTGAGCTTAGAGGCCAGCCAGTTGTGGCCGTTGAAGTAGAGGTGCGCGCGAAAGGGACACGACGTCGGTACGCTGAGGAAGCAGAGCCCGAGCACTTTCGTCGATGAAGTAGAAATAGTAGTAGCGTGGGCGCGAATCGCTTCCAGCAGCGGCTGGGCTCTGTCGCGTAGTCGAACAGCCTGATCCCGCGGCTGTCGAGCGTCGTCGCCATCACCTGGGCATGGCACACACTCGGTAGCGTTCCGCGGATCACCACGCGGTCGAAGCAGGAGAGCACGCCATGGATCCGGGTGCGATGACGCTCGATCAGACTCGCCATCCCTCCGACGTACCGCCGATCGTCACTCCCGCACTTACTTCTTGGTTCCGGCTGTGCCGGGGTAGGGAAATGCGCGGAAGTAGACCCTCCTCCGCAGTGAGCGATCCCACTCTGCAACTAGCTGTGGAACACGAGCGTGCAGCACTGGACCGTCTGCCACCCCCGCTGCCGATCGCGCATCTCACGATTGCGCGTTGGCTGACGGACATTCTCCGCGTCGGCGAGATCCAGCCGCGTCCCTGCGCGATCCTAAGGCGTGACCTTCTGTACCTGTCCTACGGAGGGCTGTTCTATCGGCCCCAACGCATTTCTACCCAGCAGGTGACGGAGCTGCCGATCGGTTTCGTATTCAGCCCGGAAGCCTTGCGACTGATTTCGTCTGTATTTCCGTTCGACACGGGAGCGATGGCCACTCATGCGGGCTTTGCCACGTGGCGGGACAAGTTCTCGCCGTTCGAGACGCGCTTCTGCCTCACGACGAGCGATGCGCTTCAAGACACACCTTCGCTCGTGCGGTTGCTCTATTCGGACAATCCGCATTACCTGCGAGGCGAGGTCGCGGCCGATGCTTCCCAACGCGCCGAACCGCTTCCGCTCCTCGCGTCGTTTCTCGGGGCAGACCTGAGTCCAGAGTCGGATCACCGGCAGCGGACGATCGAATGTGTGAGCGAGGTGGCGTTGAAGCTCGGGCAACATCTACTCTGGATCGGATTTCCCGATCTCAACACTGCAGACATGCTGCGGGACCTCTATCGCTGGACACAGCCGAACGTGCCGGAGTTCCGCGCGTACTCGTATCATGTCAACTTCAATCCCGCCGAGATCGGTGCACAGCTCGAGATGTGGGCGAACGAGGCCGTCACCCGCCGCTACGCGGAGATGCAGCCGTGACCTTCACACTCCTCGGTCACGACGTGCCCGCCGGCCGCTATCCCGCGGTCGTCGTGCCGGTCGGTGAGCGCGATGGAAAGCTTGTGGCGGTTTTTCGCTCCCAAAATGGGAGGGTAATCGAGGATGCCGTTGCACCGGATGCGAAGTTCGTACGCCATCAACGCGAGGTCCACGCCCAACTCCGGTACTTCAATACCGCAACCTCCGCACTTTTCGCGTTCGACGAGCGCGACGTTGTCAGCTATTCGATCGCCAACGAGCAAACGTTCTTCGCCTCACTGCTCAACGAGCAGAGGTTTGAGCGCGCCGATCCCTTCCTTCGTCTCGCACTGGCACTCGAAACCGGCTACGACGATCTCGTCGGGCCGGAACTCATTCGCGCAGTTGCGGCGCTGGTTGAGAACGCGCGACCGTTCCTCGCGTCGTGGTTTGAGCAAACGGAGGTGCGCCTCGCAACGCATGGCTTCCGTCTGGCGGAATGGAGGCTCGAGCGGGTGCTCCTGCTGACCGAACGGAAGCAGTTTCCCCGCTCGGCGCGCGCGATTCTGCAGCAGAGCCAGAGGCTCGAGGTAGGGCTCGCCGCAATCGTCGAGCGCATGCAGCGGGTCATCAGCTACGACGGCGAGGACTACATGGCGGCGCAACTCGGAGAGTTTCGCGAAGTGGTGAGCGAAGCGCAGTCGCAGCCCGCCATGGGGTGGGTGGACCGCGTCCTGACAGGCGCCGCGGAACGCGAAGAGATGAGCGCGCGCACAGCGGTCACGGAAAGACGAGTGCCGCGGCTGCGAGACCTTGCACGACGAGCGCAGGAGGTCGGATTCGCGCATCTCAGCATGCGTCGGCACGAGTTGGAGATCGTGCGGCGAAACGCCGAGCGTGAGGCCGACAAGTTCGAGCGCGCGCTGCGCGATGGATGGCTCGCGGATGTGGAACTTGCGCGCACGCGAGCGGCGAAACGAGTGGTATCGGTCGTTGATACCTGGCGTCTCGACGAAGGCGCCGTTTTTTTTCTCTGGAACCGAAAGAGGTTGTTGCGCAGCGTCAACCAGGTGGTAGAGGACGCGACGTACGCGCTACGCAACGAGCTCGATCGATTCTTCAAAGACCCTGGCGGCTGGGGCTTCGATCACGAATGGTCTCCGAACGTCCATGAGGTCCGTCGGCAGCTGCGCGAGTCGCGGTTGACAATGGAGGACTCGCGCCATCGCTTTGTTCGAATCACGCCGTTCTCCGAGGTCCGGCTGCGTTCGCCGATCGTCCACAATATCGCGGAGTTCATCGAGCCACCCTTTACCGACGCGCTGCTCTACAACGTCGTCACCGCGAGCGCGATCCCATTCGCAAGTCGTGCTCGCGTGGAGATGGCCATCAAACACGCGCTGCTCGACGGCGCGGGAGTGATGCCGGGCTATCGTCGTGCCATCGACGAATGGGCTCGCGTCGCTGCGCGTGACATTGCGGATTCGATCGCTGTGTCACGTGCCGAGTGGCAGGCGCAAATTGAAAAGCAGGGGGACGGCGACCGGGAACTGTCGGGGTATCTCGGCGAGCTCGCGCGCATCCGAGAAGAAATTCAGCGGCTGCGTGAACCGGAGTAAGGCAACGAAGGGCGGCTTTAGAGGGGTAAGTTGTTTTGGTCGGGCAGGGGGGATTTGAACCCCCGACCACCTGAACCCCATTCAGGTACGCTACCAGGCTGCGCTACTGCCCGACTCGGCGTGATGCTACCACGCGCGGGGTCCTAACGAACGGCCGGCTATCCCAGATTCCCCGCCCAGAGGATCAGGTACTTCGTCACTTCGATGTTCTTCTGCGTGGGGACGATCGAGATCTCTTCGATCGACCGTGCCTTCGCCTGCAGCTCTTCGCGGAAGGCCTGGAGCTCGCGGTCCCACGCTTTCTGGATCTGGGCGATGTTCTCGCGGTAGTCGACTTCGCGGACGGACAGGCCGGGGTCGGCCACGGCGGCGGGGCGGCCGCTGGTGATGTTGTAGAGGGTCTGGCCCCAGGCGACGTTGACTTCTCTGCTCTGGGTGCGCGGTCGGGTCTCGTCGTCGTCGATCTCGCGCTGCTCGCGCTCGGAGCGCTCGCGGAGCTGGTCGATGCGGCGGCGGAAGGTCGATTCGAGGCGCTCCTGCTGGTCCTCGAGCTGCCGGTTCGCCTCTTCCAGGCAACGGTCGAGGAACGCTTGGCGCGTCTCGGCGGGCTCGGAATACAAACCGAACGCGGGGTTGTGGAAGATCTGCATCCGCGCGTTCTGCTCGAGGAACTGCTTGAACCCTTCCTGTGACTGGGCGGCGTTCTGCACGAGGGCCTCGGGCGTGACTTCGATCTCGAGATGCCGCGCGGGATCGGGAACGGCTCGGATGTCGAGCTCCTCCGCGTCGATCTGCGACGCCTGCTGCCACAGGACGCGGCCGTCCGCCGGCGAGATCGGTGCGAGATACGAACGGGCGCTCTGGTGATGCGTGCCGCTGCGGGACTCCGCGTGGGTGACGATTCCTTCCGCGAGAACGAACGGACGATAACCGCCGGTGCCTCCGTAGACATAGAGCTGCTCGAGCGTCTCCGCATCGCGACGCGCGGCCTGGCGCGGACGCGCACTCGGCGTTGCCTGTCCGTCCCGCTCGCGCTCGACCGTCAGTCCGTGCGCAACGGGCGCCGCGTCGAGCACGCGCCCGGGCACCGTGGCCAGTGCGGCGACGACGGCCTCGCGACGATCGCGCGGAACGAGGAAGACGACGCAGCCGCCGCCTCCGGCACCGCACACTTTTCCACCCCACGCGCCTGCCCCCGTCGCAGCAGCGATCACGGCATCGACCTCGGGGGTCGAGATCCCGTCGATCAGGGCCTTCCGCGCCTCCCACTCACTTCGCAACGCGGCGCCCGCGGCCTCGAAGTTTCCGGAGTCGAGCGCGCGCTCCATCTCCACGGAGATCGTGGAAATGCGCGCCAGACCCTTTTCGACCTTCTTCTTCTTCTCGACCTGGCGCTTGTACATGTCCCAGTTGTTCGTGCCCGAGAAGTGCGCGATGCCGGTGTAGTGCAGGACCATGTGCGCGGACAGATCGGGAAGGGACGTCTGCAGGGGATGGCGCGCGGGCTTGCCGGGATTGAGATGCAGCGATCCGAGGCCTCCGTAGACGGGAGGGTAGTAGTCCTGGATTCCCGCGGGGACGCCGAGGAGCCGGGTCTCGAGGTCGCGGACGAGAAAGATGAGGTCTTCGCCTTCGATCGGTTGTCCGGCGATCTCGGAGAGCGCGCGAACGAGGGTGATCGCCAGCGACGAGGAGCCGCCGAGGCCAGAGCCGCGGGGCGCGTCGGTTCGGGTGGTGATGCGGATGCCGCCGAGGCGGAAATGCTCGACCGCGCGGTGCAGCAGCGCCGCTTTCGGGTCGTTGGACATCGCCTGCAGCGACTCGTACGTCTGCCGGTACTGCTGATCGGTCAGATGGATTTCGATCGCGCCGCTGCCGGTCTCACAGACTTCCGACTCGGCAAAGTACGAGATCGCGACGTTGACGGTGCGCGACCCGGGGTGGAAGAGGTACAGGGGCCAGAGGTCGAGAGTGCCACCAGCGAAGTCGGCGCGGACCGGCGCCCGGACGATGACCTTGTTCATATGGGTAGGGGCGATTCTGCTAGAAGAGTGCCCGCTGCTGCACCTGTTTTTCCGCGACGTCCTGTGACTCGATCGACAGTTGCGGAAGGAGGCGGGCGACGTCGGCGCGGAAGCGCGTGAGGGACGCGCCGCGCAGCGGATCGGGCGTGATGGACTTGAGCTTCAGGGGATCGAGCCACTTCCCGTTCTCGGACACGCGGTAGTCGAGGTGCGGCCCGGTCGCCAGGCCGGTCATTCCGACGTAGCCGATCACGTCACCCTGTGTGACCTTGGTCCCCTTCTTGAGGCCTTTCGCAAAGCGGGACAGGTGCAGGTAGCAGGTGTCGTAGCGCGAGGAGTGGCGGACGCGAATGAAGTTCCCTTCGCCGGGCTTGTAGCGCGCCTCGACGACGACGCCGTCCGCCGTCGTCATCACCGGCGTTCCGACCGGCGCGCCGTAGTCGACGCCGTAGTGCGGGCGGAAGTACTTGAGGACGGGATGAAAACGCTTCTTGGTGAAGCCCGAGGTGACGCGCGTGAACTTGACCGGCGCCTTGAGGAACTGCTTGCGGAGCGGAGTGCCGGTTGCGGAGTAGTAGCCGCCGCGCCCGTCGTCCTGCTCGTGGCGGAAGGCCTCGTACGTGGTCCCGCGGTTCGTGAAGCGTGCGGCGACGATGGGGCCGTAGCCGACGAGATCCGAGCCCGCGTACTGCTTCTTCACGACGAGGCTGAAGGAGTCGCCCCGGCTCAGGCCGAAGAAGTCGATGTCCCACTGGAAGACATCGACGAGCTGCTGGACGAGTTGCGGTCCTTCGCCCTGCTCGCGAAGCGCCTGGTAGAGCGAGCGCTCGATGGGCGCGGTGACCGTCACTTCGACTTCCCGGATCGTGGCCTGCTGCGCCGTCACCGTGAAACCGGAGCCCTCGCGCACGGCGCCGATCTCGCCCCAGCCGGTGACCTTCAGCTGCACCGCGTCGACGGTTCC
Organism: uncultured Thermoanaerobaculia bacterium; assembly: GCA_964558905.1. Taxonomy (GTDB): domain Bacteria; phylum Acidobacteriota; class Thermoanaerobaculia; order Gp7-AA8; family Gp7-AA8; genus QHVT01. The sequence continues at coordinate 7,856 of CAZLGP010000275.1, forward strand.
GGTCTGGTCGTAGTGGAATCGGATGAGCTGACCGGGACGGAGCTTGCGGACGTCGATCGATTTCGCGAGCTCCCGCGCCAGGAGGGCGCTCTCGCCGCGCGAGAGGCCGCCGGCAGCGAGGAGCTTGTCGAGGGTGTCGTTCCTCTCGACTGTGAGAATGAGCGAATGCTCGGGGAGCGCGGCATGGACGGGCTGCAGCTCCGCGTAACGGAGTTGTGGCGGCGGGACGAGGGACGCCTGGATGGGACCGCCGATCTCCGGCTGCGCGCGAACGGCAGCGAGGAACAACGGAATCGCGAGCGGGAGTGCCAATGCGGCGTAAGCTCGCGGCCGCTTGACCACCCCACCCAGACGTCCACCTATGGCGCGAGATCTCTTCATGCGATGCGTGAGGGGAAACCGGGGAACCGAACTGCGCTTCAAGAGGATGGTAACAGATCAGGGCGCAGGGCGCAGAGGGCAGGGCGCAGAGGGCAGGGCGCAAGTACCTGACCGGGCTCCTGCGCCCTGCCCCCTGCCCCCTGCGCCCTACTGCGCGGGCGTGTCGAAGGTCAGCGTTTCCGTGGCCGCGTTCGGCCCGTCCTGCGTGTCGGCACGGCGGTAGTTTGCCGGGACCGCGAACAGCGTCGCGTCCGGCGGCGTCTCACGGATCGAGGTCACCCACATCTCGCGGACCAACGTGCGCGTGGTCGGCGTCTTGATCTCCGAGCGCGACGGCCGGACGTCGACCACCGCGCGCGTGGTCACGGTCTGGCGCAGCGGGAACCCCTGGACGCGCGTGGTCTCGACGTCCAGCAGGCGGTCGATCTCCGGATTGCCGGTGCGCATCCCGGAAAGGAAGGACATCGCCGAGACCGCCGGCAATTGCGAGGTCGCCCAGGTGTCCACCTCGGTCCGCACGTGCTGCTTGAGAGGGATCGATTTGACGGTGACGCTGATGTCGTAAGTGATGGTCAGCCGCGTGTGCTCGGTCGGATAGCCGGCGATCGCCGGCCGGTCGTCGCGCGTCTCCATCGTCGACTTCAGGTTGGCGATGCGGATGCTGCTGGATCCCAGCGAGGTCGCGACCGACGCCGTGTTCACCTCGGTGTACCACTCCTTGAGCGGATCGACGAACGTCAGCTTTCGCGCTCCATCCGTCGACACGACGTAAGTCCCTGGAGGGTAAAGATTTCCTCCGATGAAATCGATGCGGAGGCGCTGCCCGTCGATCGTGGCGCGGGCGGTCAGATCGGTGACCGGGTCCACCGCGTCGCCGTTGGTGTTCTTCTGCACGAAGTCGTACTGAATGGCGGCGGAGGACGAGACGGCGATGAGCGTGAGCGCTACCGTAACCAGTAGTCTTTTCATGAGGAACCTCGCGGTCGGCTCCGAGTATACGGGATGAGACCGCAGAAATATCGTTCCTTCCCTCCCGGTTGGCCAGCCCATGTCCATCAGGAGAACCATCGCGGCAGCCATCTGCGCCCTCGGTGTGGTCGTTCCCGCGCAGGCAGCGACCCTCGAGCAGGTCATCAAGAGAGTCCAGGAACAGCAGAAAAAGACCATGACCCTCCAGGCGAGCTTTCGCCAGGAGAAGGAGCTCGCGCTGCTCTCCAACCCCGAGGTCTCGAAGGGGACGTTCACCTACTCGCGGCCGAGCAACGTGCTCTGGACGTACGACGCGCCCAAGCGCGTGCAGATGGTGATCGCCGGCGGCGTCCTGACGACCTACTACCCGGAGCTCATGAAAGCCGAGCGCATCGACGTGAAGCGCTTCGAGGACCGCATCTTCAAGTACATGGGCGCGACCGGCGCGATCGATGAGCTCGCGCGCTACTTCGACTTCACCTTCACCGACGCGAAGGCGAAGTCGGTCTACGTGCTCGACCTCACGCCGAAGACCAAGGCGGTGTCGAAGCGTGTTCGCCGCATCAAGATCTGGATCGACAAGACGACGTTCCTCACGAACAAGATCGAGTACGTCGAGGGCGACGGCGACATCACCCGCTACGAGTTCACGAACATCCGCATCAACGAGCCCGTGCCCGCGAGCCGCTTCGCGCTCAGCCTTCCCAGCAACGTGAAGGTCGAGCAGATGAACATTCAATAGTGCTGAGTGCTGAGTCGCGACTGAGCTTCGAGCTGCTTCACACCGATGGAGCGGCGCGTCGGGGACGGATCGAGACTCCGCACGGCGTCATCGACACACCCGTGTTCATGCCCGTCGGCACGCGCGCCTCGGTCAAGAGCCTGACCACAGATCAGCTCAAGCGACTCGGCTCAATCGCTCAACCAGCGGAGCACTCAGCACCCAGCACTCAGCACTCAGCACCCAGCAGCGACAGCGGTCCCCGGATCATCCTCAACAACACCTACCATCTGATGCTGCGCCCCGGCGTGGACCTCATCGAGCGGCTCGGGGGCGTCCACAAATTCATGGGATGGGACCGTGCGGTGCTGACGGATTCCGGCGGCTTTCAGCTCTTCTCCCTCGCCTCGATCCGGAAGATCCGCGAAGAGGGGGTCGAGTTCCGCAGCCACATCGACGGCTCCCCGTACTTCCTGACTCCCGAGCTCTGCGTGGAGATTCAAACGCGGATGGGCGTCGACATCGCCATGGCCTTCGACGAGTGCCCGGCCTACGGCATCTCCCACTCCGAGGTCGAGAAGTCGATGCTGCTCACCCACCGCTGGGCGAGACGGTCGCTTTCCGCGCGCACGACGTCCGCGCTCTTCGGCATCGTTCAGGGCGGCGTGCATCTCGACCTGCGGAAGCGCAGCGTGGAGGAGATCGCGGGCCTGTGCGTCGATGGAAAGGCCTTCGACGGCATCGCCATCGGCGGCGTCTCCGTAGGCGAGCCGAAAGACGAGATGTTCGAGGTCGTGAACGCCACGGCGCCCCTCCTTCCGGCCGACAAGCCGCGCTACCTCATGGGCGTCGGCACGCCGGAAGACCTGGTGAACGGCGTGGCCGCGGGCATCGACATGTTCGACTGCGTGATGCCGACGCGCAACGCGCGAAACGGGTCGCTGTTCACGAGCTTCGGCAAGATCCACATCAAGAATGCGAAGTTCGCGTCGGACGAGCGACCGCTCGATCCGAGCTGTTTCTGCGTCACCTGCACCACCGTGTCCCGAGCCTACCTGCGGCACCTCTACGCGAACGACGAGATCGCCGCCAGCGTGTACAACACCATCCACAACGTTTCCTTCTATCTTGACTTGATGGGGGCGATCCGGCAGGCTATCGCGTCCAACTCGTTTCACTCCTTCCGCGAAGGGTTCCTGTCGCGGCTTTCGAGCGAAGAAAAATCATGAATGCCATTGCTCTGCTTCAGAGTTCCGGCAGCGCGGCTGCGCTGGCCAATTTCCTGCCGATCATCGCGATCGGTCTCGTTTTCTATTTTCTCGTCATCGCTCCCGCGAACAAGCAGCGGAAAAAGCAGGCAGAAATGCTCAGCACGCTGAAAAAGGGCGATCGGGTGCTCACGTCCGGTGGGATTTACGGAACGATCCAGGGTGTTGAGCCCGACGCCGTCTACCTGAAGATCGCCGACAACGTGAAAGTCAAGGTAGCGCGCTCTGCGATCTCCGGTGTCGTGTCCGGGGAGTCCGAGTCGCAGTAGCTGGTCCCTGGAGGATCCTTTGAACAGAAATGTCATCTGGAAAATCGCGTTGATTCTCGCGGTGCTGGTGGTGTTTACGGTCGCCATCATCCCGACGAAGAACAACCCCGAGCCGCTCAAGCGCGGTCTCGACCTCAAGGGCGGCATTCACCTGGTCATGCAGGTGAACGTGAACGAAGCCGCCCGTCTCGAGGTCGACCAGGCAATCAACACGCTCAAGCAGCAGGCCGAGGCGCAGAGCATCCCCGCGCCGACCGGGCGTCGCGTCAGCGACACCGCGTTCGTCGCGACGCTGCCCGCGGGCGTCAGCACGGCGCCGTACGAGCGGATCGGGACCGACTTCCTGCCGACGTTCGAGCTCACGCGCGCCGCCAATGAGCTGCGCTTCACGATGAAGCCGCAGGCCGTGAAGGACCTGGGGCGGGACACGGTCGAGCAGGCCAAGGAAGCGATCGACCGGCGCGTCAACGCCCTCGGCGTGACCGAGCCGATCATCGTCCCCGAGGGTGAGGATCGCATCGTCATCCAGCTCCCGGGCGTCGACGATCCGGCCCGTGTGAAGGACATCATCAAGACCACAGCCCAGCTCCAGTTCCGCATCGTCGAAGGCGGAACGGGTCCGACGGCCGAGGCGGTGTACAACTCCCTGCCCGCCAACATGCGCGAGCAGGTGGACATCTTTCCCATCGATCGCGAGGACGACATGGGCCGGGTCACCGGCACCGAGTACGTCGCCGTCCGGAAGGAAGTCCCGGTCAGCGGGCGCGATCTGAAGAACGCGCGCGTGCAGAAGGGACGGATCGGCGAGCCGGTCATCGGCTTCTCGCTCACGCCCGAGGGCGCGCCGAAGTTCGGAGCGCTGACCAGCAACAACGTGAACCGCCAGCTGGCGATCGTGCTCGACAGCAAGGTCGTCTCCGCGCCGACCATCAACAGCCGCATCGACAGCGAGGGAGTGATCGAAGGCTCCTTCACGCAGCAGCAGGCCGCCGACCTCGCGCTGGTCCTGCGCAGCGGCTCGCTCCCGGCATCGCTGACGACGCTCGAAGAGCGGACCGTCGGACCGTCGCTGGGCCGCGACTCCATCCGCCAGGGCTTCATGGCCTCGGCGATCGGCTTCGGACTGCTCGTGCTGGCGATGATGCTCTACTACAAAGGCGCCGGCATCAATGCGGTCCTCGCGCTGCTGCTCAACCTGATCATCCTCCTCGGCGTCATGGCCTACATCCGGGCCACGCTGACGCTGCCCGGCATCGCCGGCATCATCCTGACCCTCGGTATGGCCGTCGACTCCAATGTGCTCGTCTTCGAGCGCATCCGCGAAGAGATGCGCGAGGGCAAGACCGTGCGCGCGTCGATCGACCAGGGGTTCACCCGCGCCTTCGGTACGATCATCGACACGCACCTGACCACGATCATCGCGGCGCTGTTCCTCTTCCAGTTCGGCACCGGCCCGATCAAGGGCTTCGCCGTGACGCTGCTGATCGGTCTCGCGGCCTCCGTCTTCACGGCCTTCTTCGTGTCGCGAATGATCTTCGACATCATTTACAAGCCGACCGATCGGGCCAAAGAGCTCAGCATCTGAGGCCGCGAGGACAACATGCAATTCTTCAAGAATCCTAACTACGACTTCATCAAGTACCGCTTCCACGGGGTGATCCTGTCGATCATCGTGATCGGTATCGGCGTGGCATGGTTCGCCACGAAGGGCATCAATCTCGGCGTCGACTTTGCCGGCGGCGCGAGCATCGTCCTCAAGTTCAAGGAGGAGGTGCCGCTGGCGGACCTTCGGGCGAAGCTGCCGGACGCCACGATCCAGCAGTACGACCGCGCGCAGGAGAACTCGGTGCTCATCCGCCTCCCGAAGCAGGCGCGCGAGGGCGACTACGCGGGCGCGGTCGTCGAACAGCTCCACAAGGACCTCAACCCCGAGGCCGCGCAAAAGCACGACCTCAACTACCTCGGCAGCGACCGGCTCGCCGGCCTGCTCATCGAGACGAACCCGGAGAACCGGGTCGCATCGAATCCGGAGACGGTTGCGCACTACAACGCGCTTGCGAAACGCATCGTCGACGCGCGCTCCGAGCTCGGGATCTTCACGGATATGAATCAGGTCACGAGCGTGCAGGGCGCCAGCACCGCGGCGCGCGTGCTCCAGGAGCGCACGTTCATCGGCCGCTTCAACGTCCTCAACCAGGAGACGGTCGGTCCGCAGGTCGGCGCGCAGCTCCAGCAGAAGGCCTTCTGGGCCATCGTGCTCTCGGCGCTGGCCATGGGCGCGTACATCTGGATCCGCTTCGACATCGGCTTTGGCATCGCGGCCATGGTCTGCATCGTTCACGACGTGCTGATCGCGATGACGTTCCTCCTGCTCCTGAACCTCGAGTTCTCGCTGAACGTCGTCGCGGCACTGCTGACCATCGTCGGCTACTCCATCAACGACAACGTCGTGATGTACGACCGCGTGCGCGAGAACAAGCGCAAGATCAAGAAGCCGATGGCGCTGAGCGAGCACCTCAATTTGGCGATCAACCAGACGCTCTCGCGCACGGTGCTCACCGCGGGAACGGTCTTCCTGGTGCTCCTGGCGATGCTCGTGTTTGGCGGCGAGGTGATCCGCAGCTTCTCCTGGATCCTCACCATCGGCGTCATCAGCGGTACGTACTCCACGCTGCTCATCATCCCGGCCGTGGCCGTGGCCTGGGACAAGTTCAACGGCAACCGCCGCCCGCCCGCCGCCGCCCGCGTGGAAGCGCCGCGCGAGGAGCCGGTCCGGAATCGCAGAGCCAGTTGACACGATCGAATCTCAGCGAAAAACGGCGGGCTCCAGACCCGCCGTTTTTTTTTGCGGGCGAAATCTCGGAACGCCGCCGTCTCGGCGGCTGGCCCGGCGGGACGCCGACGTTCCGAGTTGTATGCGCACGAAGGCGTGCTCCACAATCTGGCCCGCGCTCTGTCTGCGCGGGGATGGCGCTTCGCGCGCCCTGGAGTTTGGACATTCGCACGCAGCCCGTGATTCGGAGCCCGCGTAGCGGCAAATGGAACAGCCCTCGGCTGAAGGGCCTGTTGTCCAATGCCCGCGTAGCGGGCTGCCCGCGTAGCGGGCTACAGGGAGTAGCCCCCGGCTTCAGCCGGGGGAATTGCGACCGTTTAGAGTCCAGCCCGCGTAGCGGGCGACAGGACGACTCTTTCGCCCGCTACGCGGGCTGACCAAGGACACCGCGCACCCCCGGCTGAAAGCCGGGGGCTATTTCCTCTTGCCCGCTACGCGGGCGTTTGGGCAACAGACCCAGAAGCCGGCCCGCGTAGCGGGTCTGGCGCGCTTCGCGCGGCCAGGCCGGCGGGCGCCGGCCTGACAGGCGCCGGACGGCGGCGATCCGGATGTGTCGGTCTGCGTTACCGTATATGAGCCGGGTCGTTCCAGCGGACCGCCCGCGTCCCCGCCGGCTGACGCGCGGGCGTCTCGCCCGCGCTGCGGCAAAAAACGTCCAAACTCGAGGCCCCGCGCGCTGCGCGGGCGGCACGGACTGGCAGTCTAGTTGCTCCACCGGCCACGCATGAAAAGACTCCTGCTGGCTCTCGTTCTCGTTGCTGTCGTCGTTCCTCTGCAGGCCCAGGTGCGGTGGGGTGTGCGCGCGGGCATCACCGATGGGGATCCGATGATCGGCGCCGAGCTGGTCATGCCCGTGGTGGGCGACCTGGTCGTCAATCCGAACATCGAGCTCACCTCCGATCTCTTCAGCGCGAACGCCGACGTCCACTATGACTTCGCCATCAGCTCGGACACCTCGTTCTGGATCGGCGCGGGTCTCGCGTTCGTCAACCCCGACGAAGGGGACATCGACGGAGGTGTGAACCTCCTCGGCGGCATCGGCACGCGCCGCGGGCGCATGTACCCGTACGCGCAGGTGAAGCTCACGTCCACCGGTGACGCGGGCGACTTCACCTCTGTAGCGCTGGGCGTGCGCTTCTGACGTTTCGCCATGCTATAGACTCCGCCCCCAGGAGAAAGCATGGCCGATCAGACCGACGACGACGCGCTCGAATACCACTCCAGCGGCAGGCCTGGAAAGATCGAGGTCGTCCCTTCCAAACCGACAGCCACGCAGCGCGACCTCTCGCTCGCGTACACGCCGGGTGTCGCCAAGCCGTGTCTCGAGATCGCCGCCGATCCGTCGGCCGCCTACAAGTACACGGCCAAGGGGAACCTGGTCGCGGTCATCAGCAACGGCACCGCCGTCCTCGGGCTCGGTGACATCGGCGCGATCGCCGGGAAGCCGGTCATGGAAGGCAAGGGCGTCCTCTTCAAGAGGTTCGCGGACATCGACGTGTTCGACATCGAGATCGACACGCACGACACCGAGGAGTTCATCCGCTGTGTGAAGCTCCTCGAGCCGACCTTCGGCGGCATCAACCTCGAGGACATCGCTGCACCGGCGTGCTTCGAGATCGAAGAGCGTCTGAAGAAGGAGATGAAGATCCCCGTCTTCCACGACGACCAGCACGGCACGGCGATCATCTCCGCGGCCGCGCTGGTGAACGCCCTCGAGGTCGCGGGCAAGAAGATCGAGAACGTGCGCATGGCCATCTCCGGCGCGGGTGCCGCGGCGATGGCCTGCCTTCGCCTCTACCTCGAGCTCGGGCTGCGCAAGGAGAACGTCATCCTCGTCGACCGCCACGGCGTGATCTGGAAAGGCCGTAAGGACGACATGACTCCGTACAAGGAGGAGTTCGCCGCCGACACCGATCGCCGTACGCTCGCGGACGCGTTCCGCGACGTCGACGTCTTCATCGGACTCTCCGCGGGCGGGATCGTCTCCCAGGACATGGTCCGGTCGATGGCGAAGGACCCGATCGTCTTCGCGATGGCGAATCCGAATCCGGAGATCGCCTACGACGACGCCGTGGCCGCGCGCGCGGACGTGATCATGGCCACGGGTCGCAGCGACTATCCCAACCAGGTCAACAACGTCCTCGGCTTTCCGTTCATCTTCCGCGGCGCCCTCGATTGCCGGGCGACGACGATCAATGAACAGATGAAGCTGGCCGCGTCACGAGCCCTGGCGGAGCTCGCCAAGGAAGACGTTCCCGATGCCGTCCTGCGCGCCTACGGAAAAGACAGGCTCACGTTCGGTCGCGAATACCTGATCCCCAAGCCGTTCGACTATCGCGTGCTCCTGAACGTGCCGGTGGCGGTGGCGCGCGCGGCCGCGGAGACGGGCGTCGCGCAGCAGCCCATCGAGGATTACAGCGAGTATCGCCGCCGCCTCGAGAACATGCTCGGCCGCTCGCGCGGCCTGATGCACGATCTCTACGGCCGCGCGCGGCAGAACCCGAAGCGGATCGTGTTTCCCGAGGGCGAACAGGAGAAGATCGTCCGCGCGGCGAAGATCCTCATCGACGAGAAGCTCGCCCATCCGATCCTCCTCGGCCGCCGCAACGACGTCGACGCGCTGGTCGACAAGTACAACATCGATCGCGAGAAGCTCACGCTCATCGACATCAGCAACTGCGAGCAGCGCGACCTCTACGTGCAGCAGTTCCACGAGCTCCGCCGCCGTGAGGGTGTGACCATCGCGGACGCGCGCCGGTTCCTCGCCAGCCGCAACTACTTCGCGATGATGATGCTCGACGCCGGCGACGCCGACGGCGTCATCGCAGGCATCGGTGCGTACTATCCGGCGACGATCCGTCCCGCGCTGCAGATCGTCCGTACCCGTGCCGGTGTGAAGCACGCCTCGGGTGCCTACCTGCTCATGTTCAAGAACCGCACGGTCATCCTCGCCGACACCACCGTGAACATCACCCCGGACAGCGAGACTCTGGCGGAGATCGCCGAGCAGACCGCGGAGACGGCCAAGCGGTTCAACCTCGAGCCGCGTGTGGCCATGATCTCCTTCTCGAACTTCGGTTCGACGAAACATCCCGACGCGGAGAAGGTCGCCGAGGCGGTGCAGATCCTCAAGAAGCGCCGCCCGGACCTGATCGTCGAAGGCGAGATGCAGGCGGATACCGCCGTGGTGCCCGAGATTGCGCAGGAGGACTACGCCTGGAGCGCGATCCAGGGCGACGCCAACGTCCTCGTCTTCTCCAGCCTCGACGCAGCGAACGCCGCGTACAAGCTGCTCTGGCGTCTCGCCGGCGCCGAAGTGATCGGACCCATTCTCCAAGGTCTGTCGAAGCCGGTACACGTGCTGCAGCGCGGCGTCGACGTGAACGACATCGTCAACATGGCCGCGATCGCCGTGCTGGACGCGCAGGATCTGGAGAACAAGTAGCAGTAGCCAGTTACCAGTAGCCAGTTACCAGTTGCCAGTAGCCAGTGGCCAGTAGCCAGTAGCCAGTGGCCAGTAGCCGGGGGACTTGCCGATTACGACAACGTCCCTCGGCAACTGGCTACTGGCCACCGGCTACTGCATCGGGCATACACGACTTCACCAGCGCACTCAGCGCCCCGATGTCGAACGGCTTCGGCAGGAACGCGCAGATGCCGGCGTTGACGGCCACGGCGACGTCGGGGTCGCGGTTCGCGCTCACGACGATCACCGGGATGCGACTGAGCTCGGGATCCTGCTGGCGCTCGCGGAGGACGTCCCATCCCGACAGCACCGGCATCATCAGGTCGAGGACCACGACGTCCGGATGCTGGTCGCGCATGAGGTCGAGCGCGTCCCGGCCGTTCGGCGCCTCGAAGAACGAGTAGCCATCCCTCCGCAGCGCCGCGACGATCATCCGACGGATGTTCGGATCATCATCGACTACCAGGACTGAAAATGCAGGTACTTCCGTTGCCACCGCACTGGAATTATGCCCGATGTGTCCCGTTACGGCGCACGAAATGAAGATCGCGGTCGCGATGTCAGGCGGCGTCGATTCGTCGACCGCCGCGTACCTGCTGAAGTCGCAGGGGCACGAGGTGATCGGTCTGTCGATGCAGATGTACGACAACCTCACCCGTGCGTCGGAGACTTCGTATGGCGGATGCTGCACGATCGACGACCTCGCGGACGCGCGCCGCGTCGCCTGGCGCCTCGAGATTCCGCACTTCACGCTCAACCTCGAGTCGAACTTCCACGAGAAGGTCATCACGCCGTTCGTGCAGGGCTATCTCGCCGGTACGACGCCGAGTCCCTGCGTCCTCTGCAACACGCACGTGAAGTTCGATCTCTTCCATCGCAAGGCCATCGCCATCGGTGCGGAAAAGATCGCCACCGGCCACTACGCCCGCATCACCCGTAGCGGCGATCGCTTCGAGCTGCGCAAGGCATTCGATCCGGCCAAGGACCAGTCGTACTTCCTCTTCGAGCTTTCGCAGGAGCAGTTGTCCGAGGCGCTGTTTCCGCTGGGCGACCTGACCAAGCCGGAGGTGCGTGACATCGCCGAGGCGGCCGGGCTATCGGTCGCCCGCAAGAAAGAGTCGTACGAGATCTGCTTCGTGCCGGAGAAGGATGGCTACAAGGAGATCGTGACGCGCGAGGCAGGGATCGCCTCGGGCGACGCGGCCGGCGACATCGTGGACATGGACGGCAACGTCATCGGCACCCACGACGCGTACTACGGCTTCACCATCGGCCAGCGACGCGGCCTCGACATCGGCGGCAGCGCGGAGCGGACGTATGTCGTCGACGTGAACCCGTTCACTCGGCGCGTCGTCGTGGGACCGGCGTCGGTGCTCGAAAAGTCCGAGCTCGTCGCCGAGCGCGTGCACTGGATCGCCGGCGCTCCGCCCCTTCGCTCAGGGAAGTGCGCCCCGATCGAGGTACAGGCCCGCGTTCGCTCGCGCATGGCGGACGTCGCCGCGACGGTGACGCCGATGGACGGCGACCGCGCGCGCGTGGTGTTCGCCCACAAGCTCCGTTCCGTCGCGCCGGGACAGGCGGTCGTGTTCTATCAGGACGATCTCTGCCTCGGCGGAGGATGGATCGCCCGCTGAGGACACGCCTGAAAAGGCGCTGTCATCCTGAGCCGGCGAAGCGCGGCGAAGGACCCCCTGCCTCGTGCGCGGGCGTCGCAAACCGCAGGGGGTCCTTCGCCGTCTCCGCGGCTTCAGGATGACAGGCGGCGGTCCACATCAGTCGCCCGATTCAGGAGTTCGGACTCGTGCCGAAGTTGAAGATTGCGTCTCCCGTGTCGTTTCGTACCTCGGACGAATAGCCGTAGATCAGTTCCTCGCCGACCGTGTCGAAGTGGACGCTCACACCTGCGCGGGGCGTGATTCCGAACGTCGTGAAGATGTCGTTGTACTGCACGTATGCGTGCGGTGCGACGGTGACGGTTCGCGTGTGGAGTGTCGCGCCGGTGTTGGTCGTGACGCGGACATTGACCTGAACGGGAACATCGTTGGGATTCGCCACGCCGACGTTCACGCGGCTCCCGTCGACGCCGGACAGGCCGTGCAGATAGGCCTGACGGCTCAAAACTCTGGTGGCCAGACCGGGGATCCCCTGGCCGAATCGTCCGGCGGGGTTGCCGGTGTTGTAGATCGTGGCCCGGGCCAGGATGGTCGACGATTCGGCGACGAGAACCTCCAGCATGCCACCCGCACTGGTCAACCCGAACGTGTTCAGCACGATGTCGGGGAGGGTCGCGGTCGAGAACGGTGCCATGGTCACGGTGGCCTCTTTCAACGTGCTGCCGGAGTGATAGAACCTCAGCGTCACGATCTGGGTGGGGCTGTACGGATTGCTGAGGAAAACGTCCGTCTGCCACTGCGTCCCGCCCGCGCCCGCGAACCGGCCGATGACGGGGATGATGACCGGCGACCCGCCTGGGTTCAACGCGAACAGCGGAACGGCACACAAGAGCAAACCGGCCAGCACCACGCCCAGGGTCAGGTTACGCATCGCGAATCCTCCAGGCCGAGACGGTATCTCATCCGAAGGACGCTCCGAGCAGGATTTGTAGGATGGGTCCGCTTGGCGATCACTCCCACCGTCACACTCTTCGCGGGCTGATCCACCCGTCTCCGCGCCGATGTACGGCAACACGAGGCGCAGCGCGCCCATAGAACGCGTCTCCGTCAGCTCGGGCGTCGCAACTGCGGCGCGGAGTCTCGTTCCTTGAGGCCGGCGAACGTTCGGCGTTGCGCGCTGCCGAGGCCGAGGATCTGAAGGATCGGCTCGGTGTGGCTGAGCGTACCGACGATGCGATGACCCGGGTACGGCGAATCCGTCACCAGCGTCGGGGTCATGAAGATCGACTCCGTGAGGGCGCGCTGCGGATCGAGCAGCACGTCGACGATCTCGATCTCGTGACGGTCGGGGAGATGCGTTTCGCAGAGCTGCGCCAGGTTCGCAATGGCCTGCAGCGAATTCGGAGCGTCGCCGGCGACGTACAACCGGAACGAGAAAACGTCCGGTTTCACCGGGTCACCGTGGCGGGCTCGGGGGTGACGTCGCTGCCGCGCAGCTCGCGCATGCGGTCGCGACCCAGCTCGAGCTCGCGCTCGTGCACTTCGGAACTGCGGGCCAGCACCGCCTTCTCCGTCACCTTCGCGGTCAGCTCCACCTGCAGCAACTTCACGCGTGCTTCGAGCTCCGCCTGCTCCGCTTCGAGCTTCACGTTCTGAAGCCTCGCGGTGACCGCGGCCACTTCGGCGGCGTGACGCGCCGCGCTTTCCTTCTCCCAGCGCATCGTGCCCATGAGCACTTCGCCGCCGGCGGTGTACGCATCGGTCACGGTGATTCCCGTATCGCTCAGGATCAGCTCGCGCACCTGGTTCGAGTGCGCGGTGCCGCGCGACTTGATGATCGACATGCCTCGGTTCCGCTCGCCCGCCTGGACGAGGTAGTTGAGGTGAATCCACGTGTCTGCCAGCGTCGAGATCTGCAGAGGAGAGCCCGCTTCCGACTGATTGGACATCTCGTCGAGAAGGCTCGTACAGACGAGCGTGATCCCCTCGGCCTTCGACCAGTCGATCAGCCGCTCGGCGACGCTGTGGGCGGTGAGCTCATTGCCAGATTTCGACAAGGTCGATACCGGATCGACGACGACGCAGCGTGCCCGATGCTCCTTTGCCAGCGTCTTGATGCGCACCAGGTACGTCTCGGCGCTGCCTGTAATGGTGCGGGCGGAGATCATGTGCAGCGTTCCGTCCTCGACGAAGCGATCGAGCCGAATGCCAACCGAGGCGAGGTTGCGGATCACCTCGTTGGAATCGGAGTCGAAGCTGACGAACATGGTGCGCTCGCCGCGCGCGCAGGCGGCCTCCGCGAAGGCGCCGCTGAGCGTCGTCTTCGCGGTGCCGGGAAAGCCGGTGATCAACACGCTGGCGTCGCGGTAGTAGCCGCCGCCGAGCATGGTGTCGAGGCGGGCCACGCCGCTGGACACGCGTTCGTTCGTGACCTCGGACCGGCCGCGGCCGAGCGTGCGTGTCACCGCGACCTCGAATCCGCTCCGACCGATGAGGAAGGGCGACTCGTTCTCATCGAAGCTGGAGCCGCGGTACTTCTGCACGCGCAGGTTGCGCTGCGACACGCCGAGGACCACGGTGTGGTTGAGGATCACGGCGCAATCGACCATGAACTGCATGAACCCGAACGGCTGTCCGATCGCGCCCCCGTCGTCGTTGTCGGCTTTCAACGTGATGATGCCGGTCATTTCGTGCGCCAGCAGCCAGGCGTGGAGACGGTAGATCTCGCGACGCTGCGCCGCGGGATCGGAGAGGAGCGCCAGCACGATGTCGAGCGCGTCGAACACGATGCGTTTCGCGCCCATCTCCTCGGCCTTCGCTCCGAGGGCGGCGAGCATGCCGCTCAGATCGAACGTGCCGGACTGCACCAGATCGGGCGCCGGCTGCGCATCGATGAAGTAGAGCTTTCCCTGCTGCAGCTCATCGAGTTTCCAGCCGAACGTGTCGGCATTGCCCACGATGCGCGCCGGCGTCTCCTCGAACGCGACGAAGATGCCGGGCTCGCCGTGCTGCCGCGCCCCATTCACCAGGAACTGCAGGGCGAGGATGGTCTTGCCCGATCCCGAGCCGCCGGCCAGCAGCGTCGTTCGGCCACGCGGCAGGCCTCCGCCGGTGATTTCATCCAGGCCGGCGATTCCGGTGGGCGCTTTCGCAATGTTCAAAATGGGTCTCCTCGAAGGACGACAGCGCGAACCGAAGGGGGTGTCTTCTCCGCGACCGCGAAGTGGGGTCATCCGATTCGCGGAGCGACTGATTCGGTTTGCCATGCCGCTTCACTGCCAGACGCAGCGGCGACCGCTCGCGAGCTCATCTGACCTCGCGCGACATACTGCAACCGGCATCGCAGTTGCTAATTGGCTGAGGCTCGTGTGTAGCTCGTCGACAGCGAAGGAGAAGCGATGTCTACACCCGCAGCGTTACGAGCCCCGCCCGGAAAGCGATCCAGCCGTTCCGCCGCGCGCAAGAAAGCGCTGCTCAAAACCGGTGCGCTCCAGAACGCGATTCTCAACAGCGCGAACTTCTCGAGCATCGCCACCGATGACAAAGGCGTCATCCAGGTGTTCAACGTCGGCGCCGAGCGCATGCTCGGCTATTCCGCCGCTGAGGTCGTCGATCGGATCACGCCGGCGGACATCTCCGACCCTCAGGAAGTGATCGCGCGCGCCGGGGCGCTGAGCCTCGAGCTCGGCACCGCCATCACGCCCGGCTTCGAAGCGCTCGCGTTCAAGGCCTCCCGCGGCATCGACGACATCTACGAGATGACGTACATCCGCAAAGACGGGACGCGCTTTCCCGCGATCGTCTCGGTGACGGCTCTGCGCGATGCCTCGCTGAACGTCATCGGCTATCTGTTGATCGGCACCGACAACAGCGCGCGAAGACTCGCCGAAGAGAAGCTGCGCTGGACCGAGAGCAGCTTCCGGCTGATGGTCGATAGCGTCTCCGACTACGCCATCGTCATGCTCGATCCGGACGGACGGGTCGCGAGCTGGAACACGGGCGCGCAACGCCTCAAGGGCTACTCCGCCGACGAGATCCTCGGCCGGCATTTCTCCACCTTCTATCCCGCCGACGAAGTCGAGGGCGGCAAGCCCCAACGCGACATCGACGCCGTCACCGCCAGCGGCCGGCACGAAGATGAGGGTTGGCGCGTTCGCAAGGACGGCTCGCTCTTCTGGGCGAACATCGTCTTCACCGCCATTCGCGACCAGGCCGGCAATCTCCGCGGTTTCGCGAAGCTGACCCGTGACCTCACGGAACGCAAACAGGTCGAAGCGATCCTGACGAATGCCAAAGCCGTCGCCGAGACCGCGAACCTGGCCAAATCCGACTTCCTCTCCAGCATGAGCCACGAGCTCCGCTCGCCGCTCAACGCCATCCTCGGCTTCGCGCAGCTGATGGAGTCCGAGTTGCCGCCGCCCACGCCTTCGCAAGGCGAGAGCATCATCCAGATCCTCAACGCCGGCTGGTATCTGCTGGAACTGATCAACGAAGTGCTCGACCTGGCCACGATCGAGTCGGGGAGGCTTTCCATGTCGGTGGAGCCGGTGCTGCTCAACGATCTGCTGCTCGAGTGTCACTCGATGGTCGAGCCGCTGGCGCAGCGCCGCAATCTGCGCATGCTCCCTCCTCGCTGCGACGCGCCGTATTGCGTCAATGCCGATCGCACGCGCATCAAACAGGTGCTGATCAACCTTCTGTCGAACGCGATCAAATACAACACGCCCGGCGGATCCGTCGCCGTCGACTGCAGCGCCAGCACAGCCACGGGGCGCGTTCGCATCACCGTCACAGACACGGGAGCCGGTCTGCCGCCCGAGAAGGTTGCCCAGCTTTTCCAACCGTTCAATCGTCTGGGACAGGAGACCGGCGCCGTGGAAGGGACAGGCATCGGCCTCGTGGTCAGCAAGCGGCTGGTGGAGCTGATGACCGGTGTCATCGGCGCGGAGAGCACGGTCGGCACCGGAAGCACGTTCTGGGTGGAACTGCCATCGACCGCGCCGCTCACGATGCCTTCATCGATCGACCTGACTTCGTCGATCGAATCCCTCGAGGGCGCGCCAGAGGGCGTGCGCACGATCCTTTATGTCGAGGACAACCCGGCGAATTTGAAGCTGGTCGAACGACTGATCGGCCGCCGCGGCGACCTCCGCCTGCTCACCGCCGTCGACGGCATCCGCGGAGTGGAGCTGGCGCGCAAACACCTGCCGGACGTCATCGTGATGGACATCAATCTATCGGGGATGAGCGGCATCGACGCCCTGAAGATCCTCCGCGAGGACAGGACCACGGCACACATTCCGGTGGTCGCCGTCAGCGCCAATGCCATGTCGCGCGATATTCAGAAAGGGATGGACGCGGGCTTCTTCCGTTATCTCACAAAGCCGATCAGAGTCACCGAGCTCATGACTGCATTGAACGTAGCACTGGACTTCGCAAGGGAAACACATGCCTCAGTCGTCTGAAGCGGCCTCGCCGAGGATCCTGATCGTCGACGATCAGAAGTCGAACATCCGTCTGCTCGAACTAACGCTGCGGCGAGCGGGATACCTCGAGGTGAGCTCGACGGTCGAGCCGCGCGACGTCGCGGCCATGCACCTCGAGCATCACTACGACCTGATCCTGCTCGACCTGCAGATGCCGGAGATGACGGGACTTCAGGTGATGGCGCAGCTGCAGGAACTGCGGGCCTCGAACCCGGTGTCGATTCTGGTGCTCTCCGCGGACGCGACGCAGACACAGACCGCGCTCGAAGAAGGCGCGGACAGTTTCATGGGCAAACCGTTCCGCCTTCCCGACGTAGTGGCGCGGGTCCAGTCGATGCTCAAGACTCAGGGCGCCTGAATAGGGAGCCGGGAGGCGCGGTATCGAAGCGACAGTCGCCACATGATGACGCCGTCACTACCTGATCAGGACATTTGCCATCGACCGATCCGCTCGTCATACAGCGACTCCCGAGTCCAGCCGCGACCGGTCGTAGGTTTGCGGCGCCGCCTGGCCAGTGATCGCATGAATGAAATTGACGGATTGCCGAGGGTCAGGGGTCGGGTAGGGATTTCTCCGGATGCGTCCCACCTATACAAAGCGACCTGAGAAGATGCGACGAAGAAACGCCGCAATTGTCGGCGCGATCACAGTTCTGTGCATCGCGATCATCGCCTCGCGACGTGCCTGGCCAAGTGACGGCATGGATCGGAGCGCCGCCCTGCGGAGACTTTCCTGCCGTCCGTTGGAGGCGCGCCTGTCGGGCTTGCCGTACGCACCACCGCCCTGTGCGGGCGATCGCGCGAGGTTCTCGGTAGAGGGGCTCAGGCGAATCGACCGCTCCCCCGCCAGTCTGGTGCTGATCGGCCAACGGGATGGCGCAAAGCTCCGGCTGCAAGAGACGACCTCGCGCAACGACGCGACGGCAGCGGCATGGAGTGATTACGCCGCACTCCTTCACGTCAGCGCCGCACCCGGAGACGCATTTGCGCTAACCACAGCGCTGGCGGCAGCCGATCATGCGCTGGACATCGAACCACTCCTGCCGGAAGCCCTGTTCAACCGCGGCGTGATCCTCGAGACTCTGTCGTTTCGCACCGCTGCCGCGACGGCCTACAACGACTACTTGAGGGTGGATCGGGCGTCGCCATGGGCTGCCGAAGTCCAGGACAGGCTGAAGAGACTTCGAGCGCCATCGACCGCCCCTCGGCGGCGGTCCATCGACCTCTTCGAGCTGTTGCATGTCGCGGTGTCGGGCGACGTGCTCTTCATCAACGACGCGGTGATCGCCTCACCGGAGCAAATGCGCCGAATCGCCGAGGAAACCTTGGTGCAATGGGGCCAGTGTGCACTCGCGCACGACGCGCGCGCAACGGAAATGCTCAACCTGGCACGCATTCTCGGCGCGTCGTTCGAGAAGCAAGCCGGCGATGCCTTGCTCGCGGAGACGGTCCGCGCGATCGATGGGGCGCGCAATCCGGCGGCGCTGGCGAGGGCACACGCTGCTCTCGGCGAAGCTCGTCACCTGTCCCGGCACGACCTTGCTCGCGGCGACGTCGGCAACGTGTCCCTTCAACACCCGTTCCTCCCCACGGCGTTCGGCACGGGCACATCGGTGCGTTACGGCGACCTTCTCGAGCGGCTCCAGCACCACGTAACGCACGGCAACGATCGCATGCCGTCACTCGGCTCCGTGGCGGCATGCCTGCGTGAATCGGAGCGCCTCTTCGCGGCGCACGGCAGCCCGATGGCGCTCGTTGCGCGATATGACGCGGCGGGGATGGAAGTCTCTCGGTCGACAGATCTGCGACGAGGCCTCATCGACGAGCTCTCACGACGTACCCCTCCTCGCTATCGGTTGCTCACAGCGCACATCGAATCGATGCGGGCGTGGGCATTCATTCGGGACGGACTGGCACGCGAGGCATTGGCGTCGTTGCAGGCCGCTCACGACACCTATCAGCAACTCGGCGAAGAGTGGCACACGCAGCGGACCCGTGACGCGTTGGCGGCCGTGTATAGCTCGATCGGGGATGCTGCCGAGGCGTGGCGACTGCGATCCGGGAGGTTCCAATGGATCTCCGAACGAGAAAGCGACAGGCAGCTCACGTACGCGATGTATCTCGCAGCGTCCGATGCGCTTCGCGGCAATCGGTTCGATCTCGCTCATTCACTTCTGAACGCGGTCGTCGATTCGAACGTCTTCGATGGCATTCGCGACGAGGCGTTCATCTGGCGCGCGGCCGCGGCGAACAGCGCAGGGCTGAAACGTACGGCGCGCCGGCATCTCGACCTGGCACAAAGCGTCTTGCGGATTCGCGCTGACGAACGTGAAGACCTGACGGCCGAATCGCTGATCGTCGCCGGCTTGATCGATGGCAACCCCGAGCGCGCGGCGATCTGGTTCGACCGCGTTCTCGAATCCGAACGAGACCGGCATGTTGAAGATGGACCGCTGGCGCTGCACGGACTGTCGCGTCACTTCGTTCGACAGTTCTTTCTCACGCAGCCGCTCGACTCCTTCCGTCTTCTCGCTGCCGAGCAGGATCGAGCCGGGAAAACACTCGAGGCCATCAGGTCCCTGGATCTCTATCGTCTTCAGGACCGGTTCGCCGACACGATGTGGCGCGATCCCGAACGCTGGTACCGCGAGATCCCGCGCAATACGGTCTTGATCAGCTATGGCGTATTTGACCAGCACCTCGTCATCTACGCGGCGCATGCGAGCGGTGTCGAACGCGCGTCCGTCCCGTTGCCGCCCCGGGACGTCGAGAGACTCACGGTGTCGTTCCGTCAGGCACTTCAGAGCCGCGACGAACGTGCGTCGCGCGTGGCTGGGAGCGCCCTGTATCGCGTTCTCATCGCTCCTGTCGCGAACATCGTCGCAAACGCCCACTCGATCGTCGTCGTACCGGATCCGTCCATGCGACAGATCCCCTTTTCCGCGCTGGTGCAGTCCAGCGGCCGCTACCTCGTTCAGGATCATGCCGTGACGGTCCCTCCGAGCATCGCCTCGTATCGGGAATCGCTTCGCGCGGAACGGGCGAGCTCACGAGCGGTGCTCGCTGTCGGGAACCCACTCCTCAGCGAAGGTTTGAGATCGCTCGGCTCCCTGAGGGGAGCGGAGGCAGAAGCGCAGGAGATCGCGGCGATGTATCCGTCACGCGCGCTGCTCGTCCGCGGTGACGCGACGAAGCAGCGCGTCGTAAGCGCGCTGGCCTATTGCGACGTTGCCCATTTCGCGGTGCATGCTGCCGTCGCGCTGAATGATGTCAGTCCGCCGCACTTGCTCCTTTCCGAGTCCAGCGACGACGACGGCCGGCTCTCGGCATCCGAGGTCGCTGAGCTACGCCTCGTCGGCGTGCGGACGGTGGTGTTGGCCGGGTGCCGCACGGCAGTGGCCACTCCTCGGCGACCGGAAACGCGAAGCCTCGTGGACGCCTTTCTGACTGCCGGCGCCGGAAGCGTGATCGGAGCGCTCTGGGAGATCGACGACGGAATCACGCGCGCGATGTCGGTCGAGATCCATCGCGTGCTTCGCCGCGGCGAGACCCCGGCAGCGGCCTTGCGCGCTGCCCAATTGTTGATGATCGGTTCAAAGACGAACGCACGCTCTCCGTCCGAGTGGGCTGGCCTTCAACTCTACGGATCGGGACTGTGAGAACGTCGAGTTTGCGAAGATCGGAAACGCCTGCTTCGTTTGGTCGCGCCGCCGTCTTCAACGCTGCCGGTCGTGCCGGGCCGGCGGCCCTCCGTCGTCCTCGCGTGTGCCGGCGTCGGTCATCCGCGCGAGATCGGGAAGCTGCACGGTGTAGCCGCCGACGATGCGGCCGCCCGAGACTTGCAATCAAATCGAACGTGTAGATCTGCTCGCGGTCCCACTTCGCCGAATGCACGGCCACGAAAAGGCGGGCCGGCTTGTCGCGCTCGAGGTTCGTTTCGCCGAGGACGATCTCGGCGCGGCGCTTGACCTCGCGTGGGGATGGACAGGTCGACGTCTTAGCCGACGTCGGCCCGACCAACAACCAGGCGGGCGCGCTTCTGGCGACTTTCCATCCGCCTTACCGTGTTAGACTCGCGTAAGGACGACATGCGCTATGCCAATCTCGACGCTCACCAGTAAAGGTCAGACAACCGTTCCGAAGGAAGTGCGCGACGCCCTCTCGTTGGAACCGGGCGACAAGCTCTCTTGGGATGTCCGCGGCGGGAGAGTCGCTGTCACCACGGAGCGACCATCGTTGCTCGACTTCGAAGGGTTCATCAAGAACAGTTCGGGCGACGTGGTCGCAGAGATCGCTGAAGCCCGCAAACGGCGAGGTCGAGTCTGACGCGTCACGTCGTCGTCGACGCGAACGTGCTCGTCTCCTTCTTCGTGGAGCGAAACGAGAAGCAACGTGTCGCTGGAAAGGCGCTGCTCCTCAGCGCAGAAGAGGGCGAGATCATTGCCGTCGTCCCGCAATTCGCGCTCTTCGAGATCGCCTACGTCCTGGACAGCTTCTACGAGGTTCCACCGCCAAGGATCGCCGACGCGATCCGCGCCACGCTCGTTTATCCCGGCGTCATCATCACCGATGACTGTTCCTGGCTCCGCGTCCTGGACACCTGGCCCGAGCCGCTCGACTCGATCACGGACGCCGCGATCGTCAGCGTCGCTCTGGCGAACAACTACGACTCTGTCGCGACATTCGATCAGAAGCTCGTTCGCCGAATGAAGACGCTCGGCGTCAGCTCGTACTTCTAGGCAGAGTTCCCCCGCGGGCCGAGGGGACTCGAACCCGCGACCTCCGGCGTGACAGGCCGGAGGTCTAACCAACGGAACTAGGACTCCGCGTCGTAGGCATTTCCGACGGTCGACGACGCCGGGAAGCTCGTCATCCTTGATCGAGGAGATCCTGCGACGGGCCACGCGGTACCGGCAGACCCGCCGCGCCGCTACGACGCGCGGGAGGTTGCGGCGGCGGCGACTAGCCGGACAGATCGTTGCCGATCACGATAGTATCGACAAATGCCCGATACCCCCGACACGAGTACTTGGATACCTAAACGTGCCACAGATACGCTTGGAGAAGCCTTTCTTAAGCGTTGTCGAGTGGCGGAGGAGGCTATCCGACTGCGTGCCAACTTCGAAAGAGTGATGGCATCGGAGGCTTTCGATTCCGGCCTGCCGATCGAGGAAGTTGTTCGCGAAGAGTTTCGAACGCTCCTTCCATCTCGATATTCAGTCCGAGCGGGGCAATTGGTTGATGCAACAGGCTACTCGGCAGGCGACTGCGACCTAATCGTTTTCAATGATTATTGGTTTCCAGCGGTGAAGCCTGGACCAATCGCTTCGTCCCGAAGCGTCATCTTACCTATCGAAGGCGCGTATGCAGTAGGAGAAATCAAGCAAACACTCTCGCTCACAACTCTCGACGACGGATTGGAGAAACTCGTCAAATGCCATCGACTTGAGCGACCAGAAACATTCGCAAATCGGCTCGTCGAAAACCGCGACCTGTCGAGTTGCGTGCATGGGTTGTCGAACCCGTTGTATACGTTTGTTTTCGGCATCACACTTGATGCTGACGTCACTTTTCAACGCCTCATGGAAAGGTTCTTCGATATCTGCAGGAGCCTGCGACGACTCGATGTGGTGCGTGCACTCTGCGTTTTAGGCCACGGAACGCTTATCTGGGGCTTCGAGGACGCGACCGATCGGTCGGGCATGTCGTCACGCCCAGCTCTCTTCATGGAAGAAGACCTTTTCAAGCCAATCTATCCGATTTACAACGGGGCACCCCATTGCGGACCGGCACTCTATCCGTTGGTACAGAATCTATTACTGCATCTCTTTCATTCAGTTCTCGCACCCGAAGATCTGGCTGCCAACTACGGACCGATAGACCTTCCTGCTATCGTTCCCACCGATCGAACGGAAGTCAGTTTGGCGCCCGATTCTGAATGGGTCGAAAGGCTGAAAGAACCTTGTTCGAAGAGACACCGGCATTGATGCGAATCCAAGACACTTCGCCGCATGACTCGTCAGTGCCGACCGGCAACGCAGCTTCTAGCCGCACGTTCAGGAATCCGTTGCGCCGTGCGGATCGCTCTTGTCTCGAAACAGTTCGCGTATCGCTAGACTTCTTAGCGGAGTCCATCTTTCGCGCTTATGCGTGATCACCTTCGTATTAGCGCGATTTTGTCACTGGCAGTCATCACCTTTCGGCGACCAGTTCGCGGCGGGACCGTCGCATAGCCGGCCTGAACGATCGACACACACGCCTGCAAGTAATGTGTGCGGATCGCTCGACCGAACCACCGTGGCAGAAGCAGGTTTTCCAGATCGTCTAGACTCATCGACTTGTTGAGCGGCGCCAGACTTCGAATATCCGTCGCAAGCTCCGCAACGATTTTCGGATCGATCTCGTCGCGTGTTGGTACTGGTTCCAGTCCGAACAACGACGAGGTGTGGCCGATGGCGGTCATCTCTGCGTTCCGAGCGTCGACCCGCGCCTTGTCATACTCAAAACTCACACGGAAAACCGCATCGCTCATCGCCCGGCCACCGCGTGGATGACGTGTCCCGAAAATAATGAAGTATTTCAGGTCTCCCTCGATCGTGCGAACGGGATAACGGGCCGCAACAGAGTCTGGAGACGAAGCCGCGAACGCCTCCACCAGGCGGGTCATGTACAAATCAGTGAGGAGCCGGAATCGTTCGTCTTGGTTCTCCGCCCTGATCCAGATCTGCTGCCACTCCTCCGTACCGAAGAGAGCATTCAGGCGCTGCACAAATGCGTTGGCCGGCGGCTCCGTCGACCGCAGGAATCCGGCATGCATATCGATCCGCGTCACGTAAAAGTTCAGCAGCACGTCAGTAATCGCGACGCTAGCGCGGTCCGCGAGCCGTTGAACGACGTCCCATTCCATGCCGACGTGGCCCATCGGATCGAGAAAAAAGAGTGTCGGATTTAGCCCAGTCTTCGCCTCTACCTTATCGAGGTGTTCGCGGAAAGTGCCTCTTAGATTCGTTACGACAGACGGGGGGAATTCGTTCGTCGAATCGCACAAGGCATCGTAGCGATCAGGCTCGATGTTGATGCAATGAAGCGTGTAATTACGCGCGACACTATCGTCTACGGCGAGTTTTGCGGCGATGACCGGTGAGCCATCTTCAGGTGGATCTTTGTAGCGACCCTCTCCAGCAAAGCCGTCCACGTAGTAGACCTCTCTGTGCGTGGACCCGACGATGCCTGCGAACTGGCCAAGATAGCGCTTCAAAAGGTGATGCTTCCAACGAGACCACTCACGCCGGTGTTTGAAGAAATCCTCGGACACGGTCGGAGAATCCTACGCCTCGACAGAATCTGGGAACTGACCCCACGTCACGCCGTCCAGCTCGCGACCGGCGGCATGTTTGCCGACGAGGAAAGAAGTCTCGCCGTCTGGCCAGATGTGCGTTGCTCTCGGCGGCACGGGATTTCCTTGATCGTCCGGCCGCCATTGGCCCCATTGCTTGAAGAAAAAGGCAACACCCGCCGCCGTACACTGATCGCGCAGTCCCCGCAACCAACTCGGATGCATTGGACGAGCATTTCGGCCGCTCTCACCGCCGACGATCACCCATGAGACAGAGTTTGAACCTCGCTGCGTGGTTGTGGTTCGACAGACCGGTGCAATCGCCGGAGAGCCGTCTTGCTGGCATGAACCGTCCGCAGTTGGGAGCCAACCGAGTCCATGAATTGATACAGGACCGAGAAGCGGTTCGATCGACAGGAAGAGGGTGCCGGGAATCTGAACGAGCTCCGGAATGCGGAGGTCTGCTCGCTCCTGATCCTCAACGGACGCACCAAGCCACATGTTCGACGGTACGCGATCAAGCTCGCGCGCCTCAAGCCACGCAGAAACTTCCCGACGCATGATGTGTGTTCGCTTGCTCAAGATTTGGAACGTCTGCAGGGAGGCCGCTGCCATCGCGTCGAGAAAACAAAAGATCCACTCGCGCGGAACCCACTCACCGAATACATCCGTCATCGATGCAACAAAGTGTCTCCGAGGCTTCGTCTGCCGTTTCCACCTTTCGAGGATGTCCTCACGCAAGATGAGCTTTGGGGGCGTGCCACCGTATTGAAGATGGTTGCCGCCGAAGAAATCGTTCTGATTGAGTGCAGCAGCATAGCAATGCTGGCAACCTGCCGAAATCTTGTGGCACCACCATCCACCGCCCTTTACGACGATGATGTTGTCGGTTACATCCGTCCATTCGATAGCGGTGTTCTCAGCCATTCGTCCTGTCAAGAGTAACCGATTTGCACACGTCCCGCTGCACAGCGGGCGAATCGAGCACTGCTGATCCTTCCGGTTGTTGTACCGCCGGCTGGACTCAGTAGTCCGCGGCACCAGGTAGACCGGGCCGGCGCGCCGCGATGGCGTGCCCGCCCTTTCTTCGATCGGCCCGCGCACCATCGACGCAACGCCGGCGGAGCAAAAGGGCCGTCGCCGAGGGGGACCGCGACCTCCGGCGTAACAGGCCGGAGGTCTAACGGACGCGGACCGCCACCGCCAGCGCGGCACTCACTCCACCGTCACGCTCTTCGCCAGATTCCTCGGCTGATCCACGTCGGCGCCGCGGCGTAGCGCGATGTAGTACGCGAGGAGCTGGGTGGGGATCACGGTGAGGATCGGCTGGAGCGGCTCGATGGCCCACGGCACTTCGATGAAGTCGTCGGC
The DNA here is from genome assembly GCA_964558905.1 of uncultured Thermoanaerobaculia bacterium. Classification (GTDB taxonomy): domain Bacteria; phylum Acidobacteriota; class Thermoanaerobaculia; order Gp7-AA8; family Gp7-AA8; genus QHVT01. The sequence continues at coordinate 33,569 of CAZLGP010000275.1, forward strand.
GAGGGCCTGCATCTCCTCGTCGCCTTCGTCGCAGATGACGAGCAGCTTGCCGTCGCGGGCTTTCACTTCCTGGAGGTTGGAGACGACTTTGTCGTACACGGGGGTGTGGGTGGCGATGGCGACGATGGGCATGTTCTCGTCGATGAGGGCGATCGGCCCGTGCTTCATCTCGCCGGCCGGGTAGCCCTCGGCGTGGATGTAGGAGATCTCCTTGAGCTTGAGCGCGCCCTCGAGGGCGATCGGGTAATGCACGCCGCGGCCGAGGAAGAGGAAGTCCTGGGCGGTGTGCCACTTGTTCGCGAGCTGCTGGATCTTCTTCTCCTGCGTCTTCAGCAGGTGCTCGATCTTGTGCGGGATCGTGGAGAGCTCGTGCATCGCGTAGCGGATGTCGTCCCGGTCATCGCCGCGCAGTTGGCGGACATAGAGCGAGAGGAGGTAGAAGGCGGTGAGCTGGGTGGTGAAGGCCTTGGTCGAGGCGACGCCGATCTCGGGGCCGGCGTTGGTATGGATGGTTCCGTCGGACATCCGGGTCGCGGCGGCGCCGATGACGTTGCAGATCGAGATCAGCTTGGCGCCCTTGGACTTGGCCTCCTGCATGGCGGCGATGGTGTCGGCGGTCTCGCCGGACTGGGTCACGCCGATCACGAGGGTGGAGGCGTCGATGATGGGATCGCGATAGCGATACTCGGAGCCGTAGTCGACCTCCACCGGGATCTTCGCGGCGTTCTCGAGGATGAACTTGCCGACGAGCCCGGAGTGCCACGACGTGCCGCAGGCCACGACGTGGATCTTGGTGAATCTCGTCCACTCCTCGGCGGTGAACTGCAGGTCGTTGAAGTAGACCTCGCCCGACTCCTCGAACATGCGCCCGTTGAAGGTGTCCCGCACGGCGCGGGACTGCTCGTGGATCTCCTTGAGCATGTAGTGCCGGTAGCCTTCCTTCTCGGCCATGACGGCGTCCCACAGGATCTTCTTGGGCTCGCGGTCGACCTTGACGTCGTCGCGGCCGAAGACCTCGACACGCGCGGCATCGGCGATCGCGTACTCACCGTCCTCGAGGTAGATGATGTCCCGCGTGTAGGCGAGCAGCGGCGCGACGTCGGAGGCGACGATGTTCTCGCCCTCGCCGAGCCCGACGACCAGCGGCGGCCCCTGCTTCGCGGCCACGATCGTCCCCGGCTCGTCGGCGGCGATCATCACGAGCGCGTAGTGCCCTTCGAGCTCCTTGAGGGTCTTCTTCACCGCGTCGACGAACGACGTTCCGCCCTTGCGGTGCTCTTCGATGAGATGGGCGACGACTTCGGTGTCGGTTTCGCTCTTGAATTCGTGGCCCTGGGACTTGAGGCGGTGTTTGAGGGGGAGGAAGTTCTCGACGATGCCGTTGTGGATGACGACCACGTTCCCCGAGCAGTCGCGATGCGGATGGGCGTTGTTCTCGTTGGGCTTGCCGTGCGTGGCCCAGCGCGTGTGGCCCATGCCGAACGTGCCGTGCAGCTCTCGTTCGGCGAGCTTTCGTTCGAGGTTGGACAGCTTCCCCTCGGCGCGCACCACGGTCACCGCGTTTCCCGAGCCCTGGCCGTCGACGACCGCCACGCCCGCGCTGTCGTAGCCGCGGTACTCGAGCTTCTTCAGCCCGCCGAGGAGCACCGGCACGACTTCACGCGTGCCGACATAGCCGATGATTCCACACATGCCTTGTCTCCTGGACGAACGATGAACGATGAAGGATGAACGATGAACATGGGCGGGGGACCAAGTTCATCGTTCATCCTTCATCGTTCATCGTTCAACGTTAGAATCGCGCCTCGTGAAGCGGACACTCCTGTTTGCCTTGCTCGTGTTGTCGGTCGCGGCGTGCGGAAAGCGCGGTGACCCGCGTCCGCCCGTGCCGGTGATTCCCGCGGCGACGAGCGACCTCGTTGTAACACAGCGCGCGGACCGGGTGCTTCTGTCCTGGAGCTATCCCGCCCTGACGACCGCCGGCAGGACCCTGCCCGAGGTCCGGCGCATCTCGATCTACCGTTACGAAGAGAGCCTCCCCGTTGCGCCCGGGGGACGCGATCCGAAGACGCTGATGCCCGGCGACGTCGATCCGACGGAGGCCCAGCCGGTCGTGATGTTCTCCAGAATCCCCACGGTGCCGCAGGCGCAGTTCGTAAAGCTCAGCACTCGAGTCGAGAGCATAGAAGGGGCCAATCTTGCGGACGCGACCGCGGGAGCGCGTCTTCTGTACCACGACACGCCGCCGTTCCGCTCCGCGGACGGGCGGCCGGTGCGGCTGACGTACGCCGTCGTCACTGAAGGAGAGGAGGCGCGCAGCCAGTTCTCGAATCTCGCCGTGATCGTGCCCCTGGCGGTCGGCTTCCCGCCGGCGGGACTCACCGCAACGGCGAAGGCGGAGGGCGTTACGCTGACGTGGACCACACCGCAGCAGGCAGTAGGCGGCATCGGCGCTCCGATCGTCACCGGCTACAACGTCTACCGCACGGCACCGGGAACGGTGCCGGGAGAGCTGGACGCGCCGACCAACACCGGGCCGGTCACGCGTACGACGTACACGGACGCGCCGGCCTACGGCGAACACGAGTACCGTGTCGCCGCGGTGGCCGCGACCGGTCCTCCCCTCGTGCAGAGCGACCTCTCCGCCCCGGCGACGGTGACGTTCCGCGACCTCGTCGCCCCGCCGGCCCCGGCGACCATCACTCCGCTCGTGGAGCCGAATGCGATCCGCCTCCTTTGGGATGCGGTGGATGCGCCCGATCTCGCGGGATATCGCATCTACAGGACGGAAGGGACCGGCCACGGCACGAGCATTCGCGAGGTCGGCACGATCAACCTCGTCCAGGTCCCGATCAAAGAGACGAGCTGGGTGAACACGCCGGTGAGCCTCGGGCTCGCGTTCCGATACGCGGTCACGGCGGTCGATCAGGCCGGCAATGAGAGCGCGCGGACGTGGACGGACTGGATCGTCGCGCCGAAGACGCCGTGAGTCGGACGGCCGCATGGGCCTTGTGGGTCGCGTCGGCGGCGCTGGCGCTCGCCACGGCGGTCGCGGCCTTTCTCCGTTTTTACGGTCTCGGTGAACCGAGCTACTGGCTCGACGAGATCCTGGGACAGGTTGTCATCCGGCGCGCGGGCTCGATCCCCTGGTTCGAGTGGCTCACCGGCGTCCACCCGCAGCACGGGCCTCTGTACTACGCGTTGCAGTGGCTGGCTTCCACATTGCGCGACGACGAGTGGGGCGGTCGCTTCCTCGCCGCCCTGTTCGGTCTGATCACCGTGCCGCTGCTCTGGATCGCCGGCCGCGCGGCGCGCGAAGATCGTCCGGTGCTCGCGCCGCTCCTGGCGGCGGGTCTCCTCGCGGTCTCGCCGCTGCACGTCTACTACAGCCGCGAGGCTCGTCCGTACGCGCTGCTCGTGCTGCTCGTGACGGTCGTGCTGCTGGCCATCCTCGCGCGTGCGCCGCTGCTCGCGGTCGTGGCTCTGCTCCTGATGCTGTACACGTCCGTCGCTTCGGCGGCCGCCGTGGGGTCGGCCGCGTGCGCCGCCTTCGCCGCGGCATCGCTGGAGAGGGATCCTCGCGCGCGCCGTCGTCTTCTGATCATTGCCCTCGCCGCGCTGCTGACGTTGGCGCTGTTCGCGCTGCTCTACCGTTCGACGACCGGGGAGCGGGCGTTCTCGCCGTTTCCCGGACTGACGGCGTCACTGTTCGACTCGATCGTCCGCGGATTCGCGGTGACGGCGCTCGACTCTCCGCGAGGCGGACGCACGGCCTACGTCCTCTTGGCGCTGTCCATCATCGGCGCGGCCGCGCTGCTCCGGCGTAGCCGTGCCGCCGCGGGAGCGGTGATCGCGATGGCGTGTCTGCCGGTCGTCTTCAGCATTGCCGGACTCTTTGCGCAGAACCACTTCTTCGGCATCCGATACGTCCTTGCGGCGCTCCCGGCGTATCTGCTCCTGGCGGGCTTCGGCATCGCCGCCGCGGCACAAGTGGCAGTCCTTCCCTTTCGCAGAATGCCGAGGGCGATCCCGGTCGTGCTGTCGTTCGCGATTCTCGTTTCGATCGCCCTTCAGACGTGGCCGCCTGCTCGCACGGAGGCGCGTCGGAAGCTCGACTGGCGAGGGATTGCGCAGACGATTCACCGCTACGCGCACCGCGGCGACCTCGTGCTGATGGCCGAGCCGTGGTCGGGGATCGTGCTCGACTACTACCTCCGCCGTCTCCCTCCGAAGGTCGAGATGTTTCAGTTCTCGTCCCTTCCCCTGGCCCAGCGAGTGGCCGCGCAGTATCCGGCCACGTGGCTCGTCACCGGCGGGTTCAATCCCGAGGTTTCGGTACGCGCGTGGATGTGCAACTACCCGGTGGTGCTCGCGAGCTCACTCGAGAGCTTCCGCATGCACTACACGTCGCGCACAGGTGGAGGCTTTCTTCGCGAGCGCGGAGGCGCCGCCGAGTGGCGCGCCGTCGCCGCGGCTCTCGGCGGAACGCGCCTCGAGCTGGAGATGACGCCCCAGGAGGATCTCCTCTTCGGAGAAGGTTGGGCGGGTCCGGAAGGTGCGGGCGGCCAGACCTTCCGCTGGGCCATCGGCGAGGAGGCCACGATCACGGTGCCCCGGTTCGGACGCGCGGACCGCGTCCTGCGAATGCAGGCGAGTCCTCTCGATCACCCGTCACTGCCGCGACAGACGATGCGCATCGATCTGAATGGGACGGAGCTGGAGATACTCACGCTCGCGTCCGGACCGGCCGAGCGTTCCGTGCCTGCGCCCGCGGCGCTGTGGCGCGATGGGCCGAACACGATCACGTTCCGTTTCGGACGCGCGGTCGCTCCGGCCGACTTCGATCCGTCAAACCGCGATCCCCGGAAGCTCTCCGTGGCATTCGACCGGATCGCGATCGACGACGCGCGTGCTCCCGCCGCGGACGCGCCTGGGCTCCCCGCGCTGGCCGTCCGACTCGCCGCGGTGCCGCCGCTGGATGAGAAGACGACCTGGCATTCGACGGAGTCGCGCTTTCCGCCGGCGCGGCTGAAGCGCGCCGCGGTCGAGGTGCTCCTCGGGCGGCTCGGACTCGACCCGACGACGACGTGGCCAAGGCTCGCCCGCGGCGACGTTCGGCTCGAGGACCTGATCGAGACCGCGGCCTACGGCATGGACTGCCTGGACGACGAGACCTTCGTCCGCCAGACCTTCACTCTGCTCATGGGCAGACCGCCCGGCGATGCCGAGGTGCGGAGCCTGATGGGTGTGGAAAGAGCGCGCGTGGTCGGGAGGATCGGGAAGTTCGAGGAGTTTCGGGAGAGGGTGAGGGGGAGGACCGATGGGACGAATGGGACCCATGGGACCCATGGGACGCATGAGTAGCTACCCATACGTCCCATACGTCCCATAGGTCCCATTCGTCCCATCGTCCACGCTCACAACAACGCCCTCAACCGCTCCGGATCGTTGGTCGGCTCCTCGCACGCATACCCCACGCACACGTACGCCAGCGTGCGATCCGCGGGGCGGTTCTCCATCAGCGGCAGGTCCGCGGACTGCGTTCCGGCGACCAGCACGCGATGGGGGATGTAGGTCTCGCCGATTACGCGGCGCAGCTCGGCCGCATCCCCCGTGAGCGCGATCTCCCTCGGTTGGCCCGCGCGCCACTCCGCGACGCTCAGCAGGAAACCGAATCCCGACGGATAGCGCTCCATCAGCGGCCACGTGGCCTCGAGCGCCTCGGTCGCGACGCGCGCGTGCTCCGCGTTGCCGAAGAGGAGCGCGTGGCGGAGCAGCACGTCGCAGGCGACGGACGTCCCGCCGGGAGTGGCGTTGTCGAACAGGTCCTTCGGTCGCGTGATCAGCTTCTCGTGATCGATCGGCGTGTCGTAGAACCCGGCGTGCTCCTCGTCCCGGAAGCGCGCGAGGATCTGATCGACGAGCGTCTTCGCCCCGTCGAGGTAGCGCCGCTCGCCGGTCGCCTCGTACGCGAGCGTCAGTCCCCACGCCACGCCGGAGTAATCCTCCAGCAGCCCCGCGATCTTCGCGTGTCGCGTGAGCCGTCCTTCGGCATCGATGCGCGTCAGCAGAAAATCGGCGTTGCGCCGCACGACGTCGTCGTACCGTCCGAAGGCAATGCACCCCTCGGCGAACGCGCCGAGCATCCAACCGTTCCATCCCGCGAGCATCTTCTCGTCTCGGCCCGGCCAAACGCGCTTCGAGCGCACGCCAAACAGCTTGCACTTGCCGCGCAGCACGATGTCCCCGAGCTGATCGAGCGTCACGCCCATGTCGGCCGCGACGCTCTCCGGATCGCGCGGCACGTTCGGGATGTTGTGCCCCTCCCAGTTCCCGCGCTCGGTGATGTCATACAGCGCGCAGAAGACGCGGCCTTCCTCGGCGCCGAGGATGTCCATCACCTCGGCCCGCGACCAGACGTAGAACTTCCCCTCCTCGCCCTCGGAGTCGGCGTCCAGAGTCGAATAGAACGCGCCCTCGGGCGAGGTCATCTCCCGCTGCACCCATCCGAGGATCTCGTTCGCGATCTGCGCGAAGAGAGGGTCCTTCGTCCACTGCCACGCGCGCGTGTAGAGGCGCGCGAGCAGCGCGTTGTCGTAGAGCATCTTCTCGAAGTGCGGCACGAGCCAGCGCGCGTCGACGGAGTAGCGGTGGAATCCTCCGCCGATCTGGTCGTACATCCCGCCGCGCGCCATCTTCGTCAGCGTGTGCGTGATGATCTCGTGCAGCCGGCGGTCGTCGTTGCGATACGCGACTTGCATGAGGAGCTCGAGCGACATCGATGGCGGGAACTTCGGCGCGCCGCCGAACCCTCCGTGCACGGCGTCGTAAGCCGACGCGATGCTCGCGGCCGCGGCGTCGAGTCCCTGACGGTCGATCGTGCCCTTGCTGTCCAGTTTCAACTGCGTCGAGAGCGCCTTCTGTACCTCGCTCGACGCTTCCTCCACCTCGCTGCGCCGCGAGCGGTAGACCTCGGCGACGTGCTCGAGCACGTGCCGGAAGCCCGGCATCCCGTGGCGCTCGTCGGGAGGAAAGTAGGTTCCGGCGAAGAACGGCTTGCCGTCCGGCGTGAGGAACATCGACATCGGCCATCCGCCGTGCCCGGTCATCATCTGCACGGCCTGCATGTAGATCGAGTCGACGTCCGGTCGTTCCTCGCGATCGACCTTGATCGACACGAAGTCCCTGTTGAGAACCTCCGCGGTCTGGTCGTCCTCGAACGACTCGCGCTCCATCACGTGACACCAATGGCACGCCGAGTATCCGATCGAGAGGAAGACCGGTTTGTCCTCCGCGCGGGCCTTCGCCCACGCCTCCTCGCCCCACGGATACCAGTCCACGGGGTTGTGGGCGTGCTGGAGGAGGTAGGGAGAGGTTTCGTTTGCTAAACGATTCATGCTGAGCGAAGCGAAGCATCAATTGAGCCCTCTCGGCAAGTGGGCCGATTCACGAGAGGGCTCCATGGTCCATGCTGAGCGGAGCGAAGCATCAATTGAGCCCTCACGGCAGGTGGGCCTACGATGCGAAGGGCTCCATGGTCATGCTGAGCGAAGCGAAGCATGAATTGCGCCCTCTCGGCAAATGGGCCTACGATGCGAGAGGGCTCCATGGTCATGCTGAGCGAAGCGAAGCATCAAGTGCGCCCTCTCGGCAAGTGGGCCCATGATGCGAGAGGGCTCCATTGACCCTTCGCTTTGCTCAGGGTTGGGTATGCGAGAGGGCTCCATTGACCCTTCGCTTTGCTCAGGGTTGGGTATGTGAGAGGGCTCCATTGACCCTTCGCTTTGCTCAGGGTTGGGTATGCGAGAGGGCTCCATTGACCCTTCGCTTCGCTCAGGGTTGGGAACGCAGCGCCTCGAGCAGTTGCGGCGGGAACGCCCTCATCTCGAAGTATTCGCTCTCGAGCTCTTCCACCTGGAAGCGGTCCAGCCCGGAGTTGGCGAGGAAGTCGTTGCGCAGCTTGACGTCCTGTTCCTCGACGATCCTCGGCAGGAGCTGATTGATGTAGAAGGCCTCGAGCCGGATCTTGGTGATGACTTCCTCGAGCAGTCCCTCGGTCATGAGCTCGTGCAGCTCGCGGTGCGCGGGATCGTGCGCGATCTCGGCGCGGATCTCCCGGCGGAACGTCTCCCGTCCCTCGGCCGTGTTGAGCTCGAGGTAGAAGTTCGCCATGCGCCGCCGGGCCAGGTTGTACGCCGCGAAGTAGGCGCGCTCGTGGTGATTCAACGACGCGATCGACTCCGACACACCGGCCAGCGACTCCTCGTTGTTCTCGATGGAGATCAGTCCGAGGGTGAGCGCGTAGAGCTTCTTCTTTCCGTACGCGAGCGCGTACTCGTTGTTCACGACCGGATCGATGAAGAGCTGCTGGAAGAGACCGCGGCGGAGCTTCTCGAAGACCTGCATGTTGCCGAGGAGCGAACGGACCTGTTCCTGGGACAGCTCGACGTCGTCCATGAACGCGAGCTTGTTCACGAGCGTGGTCGTGTGGTCGATGCGATCGAAGAGCGTGACCAGCTCGCCGAACGACTCCAGTCGCTCGTAGTCTTCCTCCTCGCGTCCGATCTCGTCGATGAGCCGGCCGGTCTCGAGCAGCACTTCCTCGAAGGTCTGATCGCGATTCGCGGCCGCGCGCTGTTTGTTCTCCATGAGCTGTACGTGATCGAGCGAGGAGAGCTTGCGGGTGATGCTGCGTCCGAGCAGGAAGCCACCGAGGATCTCGCGGGTGGACTGGATGTAGTCGGGCTCGTCCTCCTTGCGAACGACGGCGCGGGGCTCCTGCAGGACGATCTCCTCGAGCGTGTCGAAAATCGACAGCGGAACCTCGTTGCGGAGCGAGAGCGTGCGCAGACGCATGAGCCGGGCCCGCGCGGACGAGTCGATCGTCGTGCCGGCGCACGACGCGAGGATGCGCTTGTACTCGTCGATCAGCTCCTGGTTGTCGGGATGGTGGTAGATGATGTCGATCTGGATCCGCTCGCGCTGGTACGGCTCGATGGGGAGGTCGGAGAGCGTGGCGCTCACCTCTTCCATCGACCGCGATTCCGCGTACGCGCGGCGGCAGGCATCGGCGAGAAGCTGGTTCGCGCGATGGACGACGCGCAGGATGCAGATCGTCGAGTGCGGCTCGTCGAGTGCTTCGAGGATGTCGTGCGAGAGCGATAGGAAGTTGCCGGCGCCGACCTTGCGCGATCGCTTCAGCAGCTTGCCCGCACTCTTGAGCGTCGCCTCCTGGCGGTCCCCGACGTCGGCGTACTTCTTCCGATCGTCGACGAAGAAGAAGTAGTTCGCGACGGCGTTCCCCTGCAGAAACAGGTGGTCGTAGCGCTCGAAACCCTCGGTGTTCGTCGTGAAGCGGATCTCGTGATTGCGCTCCACGACCGTGCCGTAGAGGGCGAGCCGGTTCACGACGTCTTCGTTGAGCAGGTCGCCGACCGGGAGATGTCCGCCGAACATGTACTCGCCGAAGATTCCGCCGTTTCCGCGGAAGCGCACCCCCTCGGGGTTGAGGACGATCTCCGAGCTGCCGCCGAAGTAGCGGACGATGTCCCCGCGAGGCGCGCTGATCTGCTCGAAGAAAAAGCGCCTGTCGACGTCCGGACCCGCGACGACCGCGAAGTATTCGATGGCGCTTCCGATGAAGCCGTGGTGCACGATGGCCCGGATCACGGGGGCAGGGTAATGCTGAGCGCAGCGAAGCCAAAATTTCCACGACGAACCCTGAGCGCAGCGAAGGGTCAAGGGAGCCCTCTCGTGACGCGCTCCGATGAATGGATCGCGTGAGGGCTCCCTTGATGCTTCGCTCTGCTCAGCATTTCCACGACGGACCCTTCGCGTTGCTCAGGGTTTGTCGGAGGGGGGGTCGTCACGCCCGCGGGTGCGCCTTCTTGTACACCGCCATCAGCTGCCAGTCGTTCAGATGCGTGTACTTCTGCGTCGTCGAGAGGGAGGCGTGGCCGAGGAGCTCCTGAATGCCGCGAAGGTCGGCGCCGGCGTTCAGAAGATGGGTCGCGAATGAATGGCGCAGCGTGTGCGGCGAAACCCCCGCGCGCAACGCGGCGTCGCGCACATATCCGTCGAAGAGCCTGCGGATGCTGCGCGTGGTGATGCGCTCTCCGCGGTAGTTGACGAAGACGGCCTCCTCTTCGATGTTCCGAATGAGCTCGCCGCGCACGGCGATGTACGCGCGCAGCGCCGCCTCGGCCTTCGATCCGAACGGCACGATGCGCTCCTTCGCGCCCTTGCCGCGCACCTTCACCAGTCGCGAGCGGAGCTCGAGGTCGTCGAGGTCGATCCCGACGAGCTCGGAGATGCGCAGTCCCGACGCGTACAGCAGCTCCAGCCAAGCCGCGTCGCGGACGCCGAGGGTCGTCGAGGTGTCTGGCTGCTCGATGAGCAGCGCGACGTCCGAGGTCTGCAGCACGGCGGGAAGATACTTCTCGCGTTTCGGCGTCGCGACGGTGCGGGCGGGATTCGCCTCCACGATCTCCTCGCGCACGAGGAACTTGAAGAACGTCCGCAGCGCCGAGAGATGCCGCGCGACGGTCGCCCGCGCGAGCTTCCGCCGCGCGAGATGCGCCAGATAGGAACGGACGGCGAGATGGTCGACGCGCCTGAGGTCGAGCTGATCGCGCCCCATGGTCAGGTAGTCGTTGCAGAGAAAACCGATGAACGACTCGAGATCATCGCGATACGCGGAGATCGTGTTCGGCGACACGTTGCGCTCGAACGTCAGATAGTCGAGGAAATCGCCGATCTCGTTGGTCACGCCCACCCCCTCCCGATTGCACGATCAGCGTAGCATGTCCGACTACTGGGAGTCTGCGCGGTAGAACCGCGCGCGTCGCATGTGAGGGAATGACAGGGAGCATCGCCCGACGCCGGAGGCGTCACAGAGGGTAGCCGGTGGCAAGCCGCGAAGGCGGTGCCGCCACCGGTTCAGGATGGTGGGAGGATTTGCACCCCGGCAGGGGTGCCAGAGTGGTCTTGCGCCCCTGCCGGGGCGCGATGGGCTCACGCGCATCATTCCGGTGGCTGCGCCGCTTTTGCGGCTTGCCACCGGCTACCCTCTGTCGTCCCTACGGGACTGCGTTTGTAGTGAGAGCCGGCGAAGCGCGGCGAAGGACCCCCTGGCAGTTGCGGGATCGTTCCCCATCGCGGGGGTCCTTCGCTGTCTACGCAGCTTCAGGTGACAGCTCTTTCTGCCATGCAGGCTCCCGGCGAGATCGTGACCTCCGGGACTCGGACCAACCTCGGGCGACCGGCGTGATCCAAGGCTTGCCAGCCAGCACCGTCGGCCGCGCCGGACTTGTGCTACGTTACGCCTCCCTCGGAGGCCGCATGTCTGAATCCACGGAACCTCTCAAGAAAACCCCCCTCAACGAGGTCGAAAAAGAGCTCGGCGGGAAGATGGTCGACTTCGGCGGCTGGGAGTTGCCCGTGCAGTTCAGCGGCATCCTCGAGGAGCACGAGGCCGTGCGCACGAAGGTCGGCGTGTTCGACGTCTCGCACATGGGCGAGGTCACCGTCACGGGTCCGCAGGCGCTGGAGCTCCTGCAGCGGGCCACCAGCAACGACGTCGCGAAGCTCGACGCGGGGCGGATCCACTACAACGGACTGCTCTACCCGAACGGCGGCTTCGTCGACGACATCCTCATCTACCAGAACACGCCCACGGATTTCTTCATCGTCGTCAACGCCTCGAACACGGACAAGGACTTCGAGTGGCTGCTGCAGTCGGCGCAGAACCTCGACGTCGAGGTCAGGAACGTGAGTGCCGACTACGCACAGCTCGCCATCCAGGGTCCCGAGGCCGAGCGCGTGCTGCAGCCGATGACGGACGTCGCCCTCGCGGACATCCAGTACTACCGCTTCGCCACCGGTGCCGTGGATGGCGCGTCGTCGATCGTGTCGCGCACGGGGTATACCGGCGAGGACGGCTTCGAGGTCTACGTTGCGCCCGAGCATGCGCCGCGCATCCTGCGCAAGCTCGTCGACGCCGGCGTCAAGCCGTGCGGCCTCGGCGCGCGGGACACGCTCCGCCTCGAGGCGAAGATGGCCCTCTACGGCAACGACATCGACCACACCACGACGCCCATCGAGGCCGACCTCGGCTGGATCGTGAAGCTCGACAAGGGCGATTTTGCCGGACGCGACGTCCTGGCACGCGAGAAGGCCGAGGGGCCGCGGCGGAAGCTCGTCGGCTTCGAGATGGTCGACCGCGGAATCGCCCGTCACGGCTATCCTGTGGTCGAGGGCGGCGAAGAGATCGGCGTCGTCACATCCGGCACCCATTCACCGTCATTGAAAAAAGCGATCGGACTCGCTTATCTTCCGCTCGACAAGTCGGCCCAGGGTAGCGAGCTCATGGTACTCATCCGTGGCAGGGAAACCCGGGCCCGCGTCGTCCCTACTCCTTTCTACAAGCGCGCGAAATAGCACACCTGGAGGCAAGTCATGGCCACTCCCGAAGACAACCGGTACGCGAAGAGCCACGAATACGTTCATCTCGAGGGCGACGTGGCGACGATCGGCATCACCGACTACGCGCAGAAAGAGCTCGGCGACGTCGTCTTCGTCGAGCTCCCGCAGGTCGGCTCGCAGCTCGACGCCGCCGACGAGCTGGGCAGCATCGAGTCGGTGAAGGCCGTCTCGGAGCTCTTCTCCCCGGTGTCGGGCGAAGTCATCGAGATCAACGAGGCGCTCACCGACAATCCCGCGCTCGTCAACACCGACCCGTGGGGTGACGGCTGGATGATCCGCATGCGCGTCAGCGACCCCACCGAGCTCGACGAGCTGATGACCGCCGAAGAGTACGACGAGTACATCGAGAAGGAATCCGCGCATTGAAGAAGTGCTGAGTGCTGGGTGCTGAGTGCTGGGAGGTAGACTCGAGCACTCAGCCCTCAGCACTCAGCACTCCGCGGTCCCAGCACTGTCATGACCAACCTCCCAGATCCCACCGATCGCAGTTCCTCCCACCGCTACATCCCCAACGCCGGTGAAGACATCCGCGAGATGCTGGATGTCGTGGGCGTCGAGTCGATCGACCGTCTGTTCGACACGATCCCGGACGCCGTCAAGCTGAAAGACCTCCTCGACGTCCCCGGTCCGTGGTCCGAGGTGGAGTCGCGGCGGTGGTTCCGCGCCCTCGCGGCGCGCAACCTCACCACCGATCACGTCTCCTTCCTCGGCGGAGGCGCGTATGCGCACTACCAGCCGGCGTGCATCGATCAACTGCTGCTGCGCGCCGAGTTCCTCACCGCGTATACGCCCTATCAGCCCGAGGTCTCGCAGGGAACGCTGCAGTCGATCTTCGAGTACCAGACTCACCAGTGCCTGCTCACGGGGCTCGACGTGGCGAACGCGTCGCTCTACGACGGCAGCACCGCTCTTTGTGAGGCGGTGCTGCTCGCCGAGCGGCTGGCGAAGGGAAAGAAGAGAGTCGTTCTGGCGAAGTCGATCCATCCGCATTACCTCGAGACCGTGCGCACGTACGTGCAGAACCTCGGGCTCGAGATCGTGGAAATCGACTGGGGACCGGATGGACGCGTCGACCCCGACGCTCTGCGCGCCGCGAGCGAGGGTGCCTTTGCGGTCGCCATCCAGTCCCCGAACTTCCTCGGCGTCATCGAAGACTACGACGCGGTCGCGGAAGCTGCGGGAGCTCTCACCAAGATCTCCGTCGTCGCCGAGGCCACGTCCCTCGGCGTTCTCGCTCCTCCGGGCCTGCACGGCTTCGACATCTGTGTCGGCGAAGGACAGGCCTGGGGCATTCCCACGCAGTTCGGCGGCCCGTACGTCGGCTTCATGGTCGTGCGCGACGCGCTCAAGCGCCACATGCCGGGACGCCTCGTCGGCGAGACGGTGGACGTCGACGGCAAGCGAGCGTACGTGCTGACCCTCGCCACGCGCGAACAGCACATCCGGCGCGGTAAGGCGACCTCGAACATCTGCACGAACCAGGCGCTGATCGCGCTCGCCGCGAACATGTACCTCTCGCTGATGGGCAAGGAAGGGCTGCGCGAGGTCGCGACGCAGTGCCTGCAGAAGACCGCGTATCTGCGCGACAAGCTGGGTGCGATCGAAAAAGTGGAGTTTCCATTCGACGGTCCGGTCTACAACGAGGTCGTCGTCCGGACGCCCTTCGACGCGGAGCAGATCCTGGCCGATCTCGAGCACGAGAAGATCCTCGGCGGCATCCCCCTCGGACAGTTCTACGAAGGCCACGAGCGCGACTTCCTCGTCGCCGTCACCGAACTGCACACCCGCGAGCAGCTCGACGAATTCGCCGCCGCACTCTCTGCCGCGATCTCGCGGGAGCGCCGGTGATTAGTCTCCGCGTTTTCGGGGGGGCCGATCATGCGTCTCACCGCCTCACCGTCTCACCGCCTCACCGTCTCACCGTCTCAGAGTCTCAGAGTCTCAGAGTCTCACAGTCTCAAAGTCTCAGAGTCTCAAAGACCCGCCCGCCCGGGGATGGGTGGCGGCCTTCTTTGAGACTTTGAGACTTTGAGACTTTGAGACTTTGAGACTTTGAGACTGTGAGACTGTGAGACTGTGAGACCCCGAGACTCGTAATGCTCAGGAAAAAACGATGACCACCATTCTCGAACCAGAAACCGGCGTCGCGCAGAAGTCAGCAATCGAGCCGCTCATCTTCGAGCGTTCGAAGGCCGGCCGGCGCGGGTATCAGCTTCCCGCGCTCGACGTGCCCGAACAAGCGCTCGACGCGCTGCTGCCGGCATCGCTGCTCCGCGAGGAGATTGCGAACGAAGTCGAGGTGTCCGAGGTGGACGTCATCCGGCACTTCACGCGGCTTTCGAAGCTGAACGTGTCGATCGACGCGGGGTTGTATCCACTCGGATCGTGCACGATGAAGCACAACCCGCGCATCAACGAGGAGATCGCGCGCACGCCCGGCTTCGCGCACTCGCATCCGCTGCAGGCCGAGCATCAGGTGCAGGGAAATCTCGAGCTGCTGTGGCATCTCGAGCAGACCTTGAAAGAGATCTTCGGCATGCCCCGCGTGACGCTGCAGCCGGTCGCCGGGGCACATGGGGAGCTCACGGGCATCCTGATGGTGCACAAGGCGCTCGCGAAGAGCGGCAACGCGCGCAAGTACATCCTCATCCCCGACTCCGCGCACGGGACGAATCCCGCCTCGGCGGCGTTCGCCGGCTACGAGATCCGAGAGCTGAAGTCGAACAACCGCGGAACCGTCGATCTGTCGACGCTCGAGGCCGCGGTCACCGAGGATGCTGCGGCGCTGATGGTCACGGTGCCGAACACGCTGGGCGTGTTCGAGTCCGAGATCAAGGCCATGGCCGACATCCTTCACGCCAAGGGTGCGTACCTGTACTGCGACGGCGCGAACCTGAACTCGTTCGTCGGCATCGCCCGGCCGGGCGACATGGGCATCGACGTCATTCACTCGAACCTGCACAAGACATTCTCCACGCCGCACGGCGGAGGCGGTCCGGGCGCGGGCCCGGTGGGCGTGAGCGAGCGGCTCGTACCGTTCCTGCCGACGCCGACGATCGAGCGGCGCCCGGCGGCAGCCGGTGAGAACAACGCAGACACGTACTATTGCGACTTCGCGCATCCCGACTCGATCGGGCGCATGCGCGCGTTCCACGGCAACTTCAACGTCCTCGTCCGCGCCCTCACGTACATGCGCTCGATGGGTCCCACCGGACTGCGGCGCATCGCGCAGCTGGCCGTGCTGAACGCGAACTACATCCGCGCGCGCCTCAGGAAGCACTACCACCTGCCCTACGACGCGCCGTCGCTGCACGAGGTGGTGTTCTCGGACAAGTTGCAGACGCCGAAGAATGTCCACACGCTCGACATCGCGAAGCGCCTCATGGACTACGGTTTCCATCCCCCGACGATCTACTTCCCGCTGATCGTCTCGGGCGCGCTCATGATCGAGCCAACCGAGAGCGAGCCGAAGGAAGAGCTGGATGCGTTCTGCGACGCGATGATCGCCATCGCCCGCGAGACCGAGGAGCGGCCCGAGCTCGTGCGCAGCGCGCCGCACACGACGCCGGTCCGCAGACTCGACGAGGCCCGCGCCGCACGGCAACCCGTGCTGCGCTGGCAACCGGTGGCCGGTAGCCAGTAGCCAGTTGGCGGTTGGATAGGGCCGTTCGCCGGTAGCCCATTGGCACTGGCCACGCGTTGCCAACGGACGCGCGAAGGCGGTCGCTACAACGCTGCCTTGGAGCGCCGCCTTCGCGCGCCAACGTCGGAGGCACAGCTGGCAACTGCAACGGGCAACGGGCAACGGGCAACGGGCCACTAGCAACGGGTCACTGGCCACTGGCCACGGCCACCGCCAACCGCCAACCGCCAACTGTTAGACTCCCCACCGCTTGCACGACGAAGACGATACCGACCGGTTCGACCGCACCTTGTCCCTGCGACGTGTGCCGCGGACCCAGCCGGAGCCGGTCGTCGACAAGAGGACCGTCGACCGGCGCCAGGGGACTGCCCGCATTCTCGTCGGCACGATCATCGTCATCGCCGTGTTGCACCTCGCGCGGCCTGTCGTCGTTCCGGTCGCGCTGGCGGTGCTGTTCGCATTCCTTCTGACGCCGATCGTGCTGCGTCTCGAGCGGACGTTCCTCCGCCGCACGGGCTCGATCGTGCTCAGCCTCGGCGTCACGACGCTGCTCCTCGGATTCGGCGGGTGGTGGATCTATCAGCAGCTCAACGCGGTCGCGAAAGAAATGTCCAGCGCAGCCGCGAGCGAGAACGTGGAGCGGAAGCTCGACGCCATCCGCCAGCGCGCCGGCCAGTTCGATCTCTTCGAGCGCTTCGTGCAGCGCGTCGCGGAGGTCGGCGAGCCGCAGGAGCGGGCCGAGCTGCGCGTGCGCGTCATCCCGGAGCGGAAGACCGCCGGAGAGCGCTACGAGGAAGTGGCGCCGACGGTCGAGGGCGTGGCGGCGATGTTCCTGGTCGTGGTCGTGGTGTTCTTCCTCCTGCGCGACCGCGAGCAACTGCGCGACAAGCTCCTGCGCATCGCCGGCCGCGCGCATCTCACCGTCACCACGCAGGCCATCGGTGAGACGTCACAACGCATCAGCCGCTACCTCCTGACCATCGCCCTGCTGAACATCGGCTTCGGCATCCTGATCGGCCTCGGCCTCTGGCTCCTGCGCGTGCCGCACGCCGCGCTGTGGGGCGTGCTGGCGGGCCTGCTTCGGTTCATTCCGTACATCGGCGCGGTGCTCAGCGCCGCGGCACCGACGTTCCTGGCCTTCGCAGTGTTTCCGAACTGGTACTCCCCTCTGGCCGTCCTCGGCCTCTTCGTCTTCAGCGATCAGCTGGTCGGTGGATTCATCGAGCCGATCGTCGTCGGACATCGAGTGGGCGTCTCGCCGATTGCATTGCTGCTCGCGGCGATCTTCTGGGGCTGGCTGTGGGGTCCGGTCGGGCTGCTCCTGGCGACGCCGATCACGGTCTGCCTGACCGTCGGCGGGGAGTTCATCCCGGCGCTGCGGATCTTCTCGATCATGTTCGGCAGCGAGGACCCGCTCGAGGGCTATCTCAGCTTCTACAACCGGCTCCTCCTCCGCGACAGGACGGGCGGGATCTCCATCGCCGACCGCTACGCCGAGACTGCGACGATGGAGGAGATGTTCACGGACCTTTTCATTCCGACGCTGACGTTCGCCCAGGAAGAGCTGGACCGCAGGCGGATCACGCAGGCGCACGACCACTTCATCAAGGACGTCGTTCGCGAGCTGATCATCCGTTTCGGCGACCGCAACGCGGGGACGCCTGATCCGGCGAAGCACATCGTCGCCGTCTCCGTCGCCGGCGAGCGCCTCTCCCTCGGCACGTTGATGCTCACCCAGCTGCTTCGCACCGAGGGGTACACGGCGGATTACTTCACCGACCTGCCGGAGCCCGAGCTCATCGCCTTCATCAACGAGGTGAAGCCGGAGGCCGTCTTCGTGTCCTGCACGAACGCGGATCACCTCGGGCAGGGCTACTCGATGCTCCAGCTCCTGAACGCGAACTTCCCCGAGCTCGCCATCGTCGCCGGCGGGTCCGCCTTCTCCCGCGACCGGCAGAAGACGCTCAAAGCCGGCGCGAGCTACGTACCGTCCACGCTCAAGGAAGCGAAGGAAGACTTCATCGCCCAGCGCCGCGGCGCGCGCAAGAAGAGCGGCCGGATGACGTTCAGCGGAACGCGCTTCCGCGTGCCTCCGCCGGCGTGATCTAGGCCTCCGCAAAGCCCCGAGCGCAGTCGAGGGGCCAACTTAGCGATAACGCTGGTCATGCAACAGCGCGATGCGCGTGCGATCGCACGTCGGAAAGTGCCGCGCAGGTACTAACCTGGCCCCTCGACTGCGCTCGGGGCTCCGCGACGCCCCTACCCCGGCGGCCAGGCGAAGTTGCGGCCGCCGAGGATGTGCACGTGGATGTGGAACACCGTCTGGCCGGCGCCTTCGCCGTTGTTGATGACCAGGCGATAGCCGTCATCGTGCAGCCGCAGCTCGCGCGCGATCTGCGAGGCGCGCACGAGGGTCATTCCCACCGTCGCGGCATCCGCGTCGCCGAGGTCGTTCAGCATTGGGATGTGGCGGCGAGGAATCACCAGAACGTGCGTCGGTGCCTGCGGGTTGATGTCGTGAAAGGCGACGACGTCGGCGTCCTCGTGGACCTTCTTCGCCGGAATCTCGCCCGCTGCGATGCGGCAGAAGAGGCACTTATCGTGGCTCGGCATGCGCCGATAATACGACGACGCGCGGAATGCCGGCGAGATCGGGCAGGAACTCCTCCACGTCGTAGCGCTTCGCCGCGGCGAGCGTGCGCATCGCTTCCTCTTGACCGTATCCCACTTCGAGGATCACGCAACCGCGCGGCTCGAGGCGCGCGTGTGCTTCGTCCATGATGCGCTCGATCACTTCCGTGCCGACCGGTCCGGGGGTGAGCGCCATGCGCGGCTCGTGGATGCGCACCTCCACCGCCAGCTGCTCGTACTCCCCGAGAGGCACGTAGGGAGGGTTCGAGACGATGATGTCGAACGTGCCGCGCACGCTCGAGAGGATGTCCGACGCGGCGAGCCTCACGCGCGATTCGAGTCTGGCCTTGTTCGCCGCCGCGAGCGCGAGCGCGTCGACCGATCGATCGACGCCGAGCACGTGCAGATCCGAGCGCTCGCGCTCGATGGAGATGGCGATGCAGCCGCTCCCGGCCCCGATGTCGACGACCCGCCCATGCGCGGGCGCGCGCTCGATCGCGGCCTCCACGAGCAGTTCCGTTTCGGGACGGGGAATGAGTGCGCGCGCATCGACGAGGAAGTCGCGGGAGAAGAACTCGGTGTGGCCGCGGATGTACTGGAGCGGCTCGCCGGCGTAGCGGCGCGCGAGTCGCGCGTCGAGCTGCGCAGAGTCGACCGGCAGCTCTCCGTGCGCGTAGAGGTATGCCAGCGATCGGTCCAGGAGGTCGGAGAGGAGGAGATCGACGTCGCGCGGGCTGATCCCGCGTCGGAGCGCGTCGTCGCGGCGATGCGCGCGGAGCTCATCCAGCCGTCTGAGCGTCATACGTCAGCGCCAGGAACGCATCCTCCAGCGCCGCATCCTTCTTCAGCTCCGCAGTCGTGCCGTTGGCGACGATCCGTCCGCGATTGATGATCGCGATCCGGTCGCAGACCGCTTCCGCCACCGACAGGGTGTGCGTCGTGAGGAACACGGTTCTCCCGGCCTTCGCGAGATTGCGCAGCAGGACCTTCACCTGCTTCTGCGCGAGCGCATCGAGACCGACCATCGGCTCGTCGATGACCAGCACGGTCGGGTGGTGCACGAGCGCCGAGACGAGCACGAGCTTCTGCTTCATCCCGTGCGAGAGGTTCTCGATACGCGCGTCGATCCAGTCGCCGAGGTCGAAGTAGCGGAGCATCTCCACGGCGCGCGGCTCGCACTCGCTCCAGGCCCGGCGGTAGAGATCCGCGACGAAATGAAGCAGCTCGCGGCCGGTGAGCTTCTCGTAGAGATAGGGGCGGTCGGGGACGTAGCCCATGATCGACTTGGCCCGCACCGGTTCGGCGATGACGTCGACGCCGTTCACGACCACGGAGCCGCTGGTGGGAAGAGACAGGCCGGCCACGATGCGGATGGTCGTCGTCTTGCCGGCCCCGTTCGGCCCGAGGAAGCCGAAGATCTCGCCGGGCGCCGCGGTGAGGCTCAAGCCGTCCACGGCGGTGAAATCGCCGTATCTCTTTGTGAGATCTCGGATTTCGATCATCCTGGGGCAGGGTATCATCGCCCCCGGGCAACCTTCAGTCCTGGCGCCCGTAGAATCGAATGGCAGAACGTGTTCAGCTCGATGACCGCACCCTCGTGGAGCGGATCCTCGGCGGCGACAGGGACCTGTTCACGACGCTGGTGAGTCGCTACGAGAAGCGGCTGGTCAACTACGTGTACCGGATCACGCATCGCTACGAAGACGCGCACGATCTGGCGCAGGAAATTTTTGTGAAGGTCTATCTCGCACTCGATCGGTACGATCCGAAGTACCAGTTCTCGACCTGGCTGTTCCGGATCGCGCAGAACACAGCCATCGACGCGCTGCGGAAGAAGTCGATCTCCGAGGTGCCTCTGGCCCGGCCGACCGAGGAGGAGCCGACCGGGAAGGAGCGAGAGTTCGCCGACGACGGGATCTCCCCCTACCGCGCCCTCAAGAACAAGCAGCTCAGTGCCGCGATCGACCAGGCCGTCGAGCATCTGCCGTCCGACTATCGTGAGCTCATTCAGCTCCGCCACTTCGCGGAGCTCTCCTACGAGGAGATCGCGACCATGAAGCGGCTTCCCCTCGGCACGGTCAAGAACAAACTCTTCCGAGCGCGGAATTTGCTGAAGGAGTCGCTCGGGTCATTCGTGGAACCGCTATGACTTGTGACGAATACCTGCAGGATCCGGATGCGAATGCGGCTCACCTCGAGTCGTGCGGGTCGTGTCGCTCTCTCGAGGAGGATCTCGCGCTGCCGATCGAGATCCAGCATCGCCCGCTGCGCGTGGACGCGCTGCCGCTCGCATCGTGGGAAGGAGCGTCGCATCGTACCTGGTCTCTGGTCGGCGCGGGCATCGTCGCGGCAGTGACGCTGGCCGTCGTGTTGTCGGCATACGCCGGCATCTCCCCGCTCACCGTCGTGACCTCGTCCATGCCGTCGCTGCAGGCGGTGCTCACCTTTCTCCAGCTGACGGGGCGCGCGCTCGGCGGGCCGGTCGTCGCCGTGCTGTTCGTCGCCATCAACACCATCCTCTTCTTCCTGCTGCGGCGGGCGCCGAGGGGAGTCGATGTTTAGGCGGCTGGTCGTTCCGCTGACCATGATCGCGGCGCTGTTCGCGCTGTTCGCGGTCATCTCCCCGACGGGCGCGAAAGGGGCCTCGCGCGGCGAGGGCGTGTACTACTTCGACGAGGACGTCACGCTCGGCGGCCCGGTCATGGGATCGGTCCAGCTCTACGGTGGCACGCTCACCATCCGCGATACGATCGCGGGCGATCTGCTCGTGATCGGCGGGAGCGTGGTGTTTGCCCAGAGCGGCCGCGTGCGGGGCAACGTCATTCACGCGGGCGCGACGATCACCGGTGCGGAAGGGCGCGTGGGCGGACGGATCTATCCGCTGGCGTCGCTCGAAGGCGCCGCGAGCGCGTTGACGAAGAACGCAATCATCGCCTCGCTGGTGCTGGTGTGGCTGATCGCGGCGATCGTGGTGACGCTGATGAGCGGCCGCGAGATCCGGCTGTCGTCTCAGGAAGTCCGCGCCAGCGCACTGCATTGTTTCGTCCTCGGCCTGGTCGCCTTGACGAGCTTCGTGCTCACCGCCATCGCCTTCAGCTATCTCGTGCCCTACGTCATCGGCATCCCGCTGCTCGCGGCCCTGGCCGTGTTCGCGCTGCTGACGAAGATCTACGGGATGATCGCCGTCTTCCACGCCGCCGGTTCCCTCATCGCCGGCGCGCGCAAGCGCCAGGAGCTCGAGCGGCGGAAATGGCTCCGAGGCGATCTGGCGATGGTGGTGATCGGCGTGTTGCTCCTCGGCGCGTTGCGCTTCATCCCCGTGGTCGGCACGATCCTCTGGTCGCTCGCCAGCATCTTCGGCGTCGGCGTAGCCCTCGCGACCCGTTTCGGCCGCCGCGAGCCCTGGTTCCTCGCCTACCGCCCCGCCAACGCGTGAGCATGGAGCGCGGCAGCGTCGGGAAGTACCGGTTCTGGCGGTAGGCGTTCCGATGCCTAGGAGTCTGCGCGGTAGAAAACGTCAGGCGCGCTGCGCCGCCCGAAGCCGCGACTGTCGAGTCCATTCGGAGACGCGCCGCAAGGCGGAGCAATCAGCGCTGCCGGCCGTGCCGGCCTAGGTTGCGGTCGCCCGCGTTCCGAGTGCGCGATAGCCGATGTCGCGTCGATAGCGCGCTCCCTCGAAGCGGACTTTCGGCGCGGCCTCGTAGACTTTCGCCAGCGCCTCGGAGAGCGTTGCCGCACGGGCGCAGACGCTGACGACGCGCCCGGCCTGGTTCACGAGCCTGCCGTCGCGTTTCACCACGCCGGCGTGGAACACGACGACCGCGGGGTCGTCGATCGGATCGAATGCGACCTCCTGCCCTTTCGTGTACTCGTCCGGATAGCCGTCGACGGCGATGACCACGCAGGCCGCTGCTTCCTTCTTCCAGTTGAGCACCTTGAGGTCGCCGAGGTTGCCGCGTGCGACGCGCAGGAAGATGTCCGCGAGATCGTCGTCCATGCGCAGCATCTGCACCTGCGTCTCCGGATCGCCGAAGCGGCAGTTGTACTCGAGCACCTTCGGACCGCTCGCGGTGAGCATCACCCCGGCGTAGAGCACCCCCGTGTACGGGCGTCCCTCCGAGGCCATGCCGGCGATGCTCGGCAGGATGATCGACTTCATGATCTCCGCCGCGGTCTCGCCGTTCAGCACGACCGCCGGGGAGTGCGCGCCCATCCCGCCGGTGTTCGGCCCCTCGTCGTTGTCGAGCGCCTTCTTGTAGTCCTTGGCGGGAGCGAGCGCCAGCGACTTCTTCCCGTCGGTGATGACCATGAAGGAGACTTCCTCGCCCGTGAGGAACTCCTCGACCAGGATCCGCGTCGCGGCGGTGCCGAACTTCTTCTCCTCGAACACCATCCGCAGATACTCGTCGGCCTCGGACGCGGAGTTGACGATCACCACGCCTTTCCCTGCAGCCAGCCCGTCGATCTTGAGCACGCTGGGGTAGCCGAGCTGCTTGAGCGCCTTTTTCGCCTCGTCCACCGAGTTCGCGGCGACGGCCTCCGCGGTCGGGATCGAGTACTTGCGCATGAAGTCCTTCGAGAAGACCTTCGACCCTTCGAGCTCGGCGGCCAGCCGGGTGGGGCCGAAAATGGGGAGACCGCGCTTCTGGAACTCGTCGACGATGCCCAGAGTCAGGGGGAGCTCGGGGCCGACGACGGTGAGGTCCATCTTCAGCTTCTCGGCGAAATCGGCCAGCTCGATGATGTCCGCGACGCCGATGGGGACGCAGTCCGCGACCTGGGCAATTCCGGCATTGCCGGGGGCGGCGTAGAGCTCCCTCACCTGCGGCGACTGTTTGAGCTTCCAGCAGAGGGCGTGCTCCCGCGCTCCCTGCCCGACGACGAGAACTCGCATGTTCTTGGGATTGTAAGGGATAAAACGGTGGTTGGCGGTTGACGGTTGGCGGTTGGCGGGGGAGAACCGCGAAGAGCGACCGGGGACGGGCGGTGGTCTCCCGCCAACCGCCAAACGCCGGGATGACTTTCCCCGGAATAGACGTTTCTCCGGCTGCGCCCGTATTTAGGGCGATCATGTCCGCTGGACTCCGCCTGATGATGCCGACTACGCCTAGCCTCGAGCCCGATGACCGGCAGCTCGTGGAGACGATCCGCGGCGGCGACGCCGACGCCTTCGAGACGCTCGTCCGCCGGAAGGCGTCGAAGGTCTATGCGCTTTGCTATCGGATCATCGGCAGCGCGGAAGACGCCAAGGACATCTCCCAGCTCGTGTTCCTCAAGCTCTGGGAGAATCTCGAAAAGTACGACCCGAGCTACGCGTTCGATACCTGGCTGTACCGGATGGTGACGAACGTGGCCATCGACTTCATGCGCAACAAACAGTCCCGCGACAACGCGGTGAGCTCGAACCTGCGCCTGGTGAAGACGGCGGCGGATGCGGAACAGAATGTCTTCGTGCAACGCAAGGAAGTGGAGACGGTCTTCAACGAGGTCTCCGCGGTCCTCTCGCCGAAGCAGAAGACGATTTTCGTCATGAATCAGATGGAGGATCTTCCCTCCGCGGAGATCGCGAAGATCCTCGGCTGTCGTGAGTCGACGGTCCGCAACCACCTGTTCAATGCGCGGAAGGCGATGCAGGCGCAGTTGCAGCGGCGCTACCCCGAATACGCGCGGCTCTGGAGGGAGAAATGATCGCGTGTGACTCCTTCCGGATGCGTTTCCACGGCGGGACCGACGATGCGGCGTTGCTCGCGCATCTCCGCTCGTGCGATCGCTGCCTCGACTTTGCCGCGCACGCCGACCCGGACGTGATGTTCCGGGCCCTCGGCGGCAGCGAGATGATCCCGCCCGGCGGGATCGACGCGTTCGCCGCCGGCGTGATGCAGCAGGTGCGCGTGCGCGACGCGGAGACGACCGTCGTCGCGTCGCGTCCGCCCCTCTGGCCCCGCCGGCTGGCAATGGCCGCGGCCCTCGCGACGGCGGTGTTCGGCACGACGTTGGTCTATCGCACGGACATGCGGCTCGACACGAGCCCCGTCCATCGCGCAGCAATCCGTACACACACGCTCACGACCAAGCCCGTGGTCGCGGCTTATGACTCACAGAATGCAACCATCGTCGAGATGCCCACCGACTCGGATGACGTGAAAATCGTCATGATCTTCGACGAGAACCTCCCGGCGGATCTATGAAGCGAAATGCAGTCGTGTTGATGGCTTTGCTCTTCCTGTCGGTAGCCGCGTTTGCCGACGCGGCGGACGTGGGCAAGAGCCTCTCGGTGCGGACGTTCCAGTTCAAGCACAAGCAGGCGGACAGGGCCGCGGCGATCATCAAGTCGCACCTGAGCGCGGACGGATCGATGTCGATCCAGCCCGCGGCGAACGCGCTCGTCGTGACCGACGATCCGGAGAACCTCAAGGAGATCGCCGGCCTGCTCGCGACGTTCGACACGCCGCCGCAGCCGTTCCGGCTGACTGTGCGTCTGATCTCGGCGGGCCGCGGCGGCAAGGGGGAGCGTCTCCCCGAGGAGCTCCGCGACGTGGAGTCGAAGCTCGCGGTACTCCGCTACGACAGCGTGGAGAGCATCGGGTCCGCCGAGGTTGGCGGAAAGGAAGGCGAGCCGGGGATCGTGAGTCTCGCGGCGTATCGCGCGGACTTCAAGTTCGGCGAGTACGACCCGGCCAGCGACACGATCTCGATCTCGGACTTCCAGCTGAGCCGCCTGACCGGCGATCAGCTCACTCCGATGTTGAAGACGACATTGAACCTGAAACTCGGACAGACGATCGTCGTGGGCGTCACGCGCCAGGCCAACAGCCAGCGCGCGCTCATGATGGTGCTGTCCGCCCAGCGCTAACGAAGGCGCGCATTTCTCCTCACTTGGCGAAGGCCGCGGCGCACCACCGCTCACCCGGTGCGCCGCGGCCGGATCCGGCACGGCCGGGAGCGCTGGTTGCCCATGGCTCCTTCAGGCTTTCACCGTTTCAGCGCGCTCGTCTCGCCGCCAGGAGCTCCGCCACCTCATCCACGCCCTTCGTGTTGAAGATCTGCTTCGGCGACAGCCCGCCCTTGCGCGCGACCCAGGTCCCGGTGATCACGGCGTTGTACTCGCTGACCGAGTGCGCGTCGGGGTGGATACTGAACATCACGCCCTTGTCCGCGGCTCTGCGGAGGTAGCGCCAGTCGACGTCGAGACGGTTGGGGTTTCCGTTGATCTCGATCATCACGCCGCGCTCGGCGGCCTTGTCGAAGATGCGGTCGTAGTCGACTCGGTACCCGGCGCGGGACAGCAGCTTCCGACCGGTGAGGTGGCCGAGGAACGTGACCGTCGGGTCGTCCATCGCGCGCAGGATGCGCTCGGTCATCTGCTCCTCGTTCATCTGGAACTGGGAGTGGACCGAGGCGACGACGAAGTCGAGCGTCGCCAGCACCTTCGGGCCGTAGTCCATCGTTCCGTCCGGGAGGATGTCCGCTTCCGTGCCGCGGAAGACGCGCATCGGCGCGACCGCCTTCTCATGCCGCGCGATCTCCGCGTGCTGCTCTTTCAGTTTCTCTTCGGTGAGCCCGCCGGCGTAGTACGCCACCTTCGAGTGATCGGAGATGCCGACGTACTCCCACCCCCGCTGCCGGGCGGCGGAGAGCATCTCCTGCACGGTATTGCGGCCATCCGAAAATGTCGTGTGGACGTGGAACGTGCCCCGGAGATGATCGACCTGGACGAGCTTCTGGCGCTTCTTCAGTTTCAGATCGTCCGCGGTCTCGCGTCGCTCCGGCTCGACGAAGGGGATGCCGGCCTTCCCGAACGCATCCGCCTCACTCGAGGCTTTCGGGATCTTCCCGAACGCTTCGGCGAATGCGGCGCTGCCCGTCGTACGGAGCAGGGTCGAGCCGAATTCAGCGGGCGGGGTGAGGTGGAGGAAGACGTCCAGCTCGCCGCGGATCGTGCCTTTGTAGGTATGCGCGTCGACCTCTCCGAAAGCGCCGACCATCGCCGCGAGCTTCTCGGCAACGATCGCGGGCTTCTTCGTGGCGACGACGAGGTTCACGTTTCGGATGACTTCGAGGCGGCGGCGGACGGACCCTGAGACCTCGGCGTCCTCCACTTCTTCGATCTCGGCGAGCCGCTCGCGCAGCACCTCGGCGGCCTCGAGCCCGATCGGAAGCAGGAACTGGGACTCGCGCATGCGCGCGAATTCAATGCCGGCGACGATCTGCTCGGCCGTCTTCGCACCGAAGCCTTTCAGCTTTGCGAGGCGACCGTCCTTTGCGGCTGCCTCGAGCTCCGCGAGCGAGGCGATGCCGAGCTCGGAGTACAGAGCACCAATCTTCTTCAGCCCGAGCTTCGGGATGCGCAGGAGCTCGAAGATCCCGGGTGGATACTGCCCGCGCAGCTCGTCGAGATAGCGCGACTCCCCGGTGCGAACGATCTCCTCGATCACCTGCGCGGTGGCCTTGCCGATGCCGGAGACGCTGGTCAGCGTGCCGGAGTCGACGAACCCGACGATGTCTTCATCGAGATTCTCGACGGCACGCGCGGCCTTCTCGAAAGCGCGCGCGCGGAATGGTTGCGGATCACTGAGCTCGATATAGCGCGAGATCTCATCGAGCATGCGGGCGATGGCGAATTTGTCCATGATCGGTTGGCGGTTGCCGGTTGGCGGTTGGCGGGAGAGACGCTTCTTCGGTCCCCCGCCAACCGCCAACCACCAACCGTCAACCAACTAATATCATGCCGCCCATGCAACCTCACGAACGTCTCGTCGTCGCTCTCGATCTCTCCGCACGCGACGAGATCCTGCGCCTCGTCGACGCGCTCCAGGGTACGGTGGGCGTCTTCAAGATCGGACTGCAGGCGTTCATCGCGAACGGACCCACGATCGTGCGCGACGTCGTCGGGCGTGGTGAGCGCGTGTTCCTCGACCTGAAGATCCACGACATCCCGAATACGGCCAGGCACGCCGTTGCCGAGGCCGCGTCCCTCGGCGCTTCGATCGCCACGGTCCATTCCGCGGGCGGCGAGGTGATGCTCCGCGTGTGTGCCCACGACACCCTCCTCGTTCTCGGGGTCACGGTGCTGACCAGCCTGAGCGAGACCGACCTCCTGCAGATCGGCTTCGGGGGAAGCGCGACCGACAATGCCGTACGTCTTGCGCGGCTCTCGCAGAACAGCGGATTGCGCGGCGTCGTGGCCTCCCCTCTGGAGATCGCGCCGATCCGGGAGGCGTGCGGGAAGGACTTCGTCATCCTCACGCCGGGCATTCGTCCGAAGGGCGCGGAGGCGGGCGATCAGCAGCGGGTGATGACGCCGGGAGACGCGGTGCGCGCGGGCGCGAGCTACATCGTGGTGGGACGGCCCATCACGAATGCGGCCGACCCGAGGTCGGCCGCATCGAGGGTCGTCGAGGAGATGACTATCTGACCGCCCGGCGGCGCGGGTTCGTGCAGTTCTCACCCGGACCTTCGAAGAAGATCCGCTTGTTCGCGAACTGGCGACGGTTTCCGAGGCTGTCGGTGGCGATGGCCCGGAGCTGATACTCGCCCCGAGCCGTGGCGTCGAGATTCACGCGGATCCGCCACGGACTCACGGGGGTGCGCGAGGAGACTTCGTGACGCGGGAATCCGCCCATCGTGGCCGGCCCCAAAGGCGTGTTGTCGAGGTACAACTCCACACCTTCGACGCGCTGCACGCCCGTGACCCAGCCGCGGATCTCCGAGCCGCTGCAGGTGAGGTGATGGGGTCCCTGCAGCTCGATGCGGCCGGTGATCTGTCCGCAGGCACCGTAACTCTGCAGGCCGGTCTGCTCGCCGATGACGTAGACGAACGGACCGACGGCGACGGGGTTGTGCTTGACCTCATTCTCCTGCACGAGGGTGACGTCTTCGTAGATGCGCTCGACCGAGCCTTCGAACTGAATGACGCTCAGGTCGAAGACGTCGAAGGCGACCGTGCGGGCCGCGTCGAGCGTCATCGGATCGACCTCTTCGATCATCGTGATGAGGCGTGCGTTCGCCTCATCCCAGTAGGCGTTGCGGTTGAAGCGGATGGGGTTGGCGAGATCGATCGAGAGGTACTCCGGAATGGTGAGCAGAGCCGTGCGCACGAAGAACGACGTCATGCCCGGACGGACGATGAATGTGTTGATGTGCGTGTCCGTGCCGATTCCCACGAGGTTGCCGTTGGTGACGAGCCATTGTCCCGGGAATGGCGTGAAGGAGGTGCGGATGGGCGAGGCCGGGTTGCTGATGTCGATTGCGACCAGTCCCTCTTCCGTCGCCGCGAGGAGATAGCCCTGATTGAAGGCGATGTCGTTCAGGCCGCGGTACTCGAAGCGCGATCGCGACTGCACGACGCCCACGATGGCCGGCGCGGCCGGGTTGGAGACGTCGAGGATCTCGATCTGGTTCACGCACAGCGGCGTCGTGGTGCCCAGCGGGTAGCAGGGAAGGTCGGTTGCGGGAAAGAGACCGGCGAGCCGGTTGCCGCTGACGGTCAAGCGCCGATAGTGGCGGCCCGGCGTGATGGAGCGCCGTTCCGGCGCGATGCCTCCGGCGACGGTGTTCGTCAGATCCCAGACCTCGAGACCCGCCTCGCTGCTGACGTAGAGAAAGCCATTGCCGAAGGCGACGCCGCCTTCGGTCTCCCTTGCACCGAGGTCGTCGAGGAAGTCCGCGCGGGCGATCGTCAGGTTGCCGACATCGTTCGACGTGTAGGTCGTCAGAGTCCGCCCGCGGAGCACGTAGACCGTGTTGCCGGAGCGGAAGACTCCATGCGGAGAGAGGTCGAAATCCTGCAGCGCCGGCGTGGAATCCACCAGCGAGAGCGGGCAATCACCCTGATAGTGATCCGCGGATGCGACCGAAGCGGAGAGAAGAACGACCAGAACGAGAGCGACCCTGGACCAAACGCGCATACTAGCCTCCCAAAAGCACACCCATGACGCCCGGCATCTGGCTCGCGCGAAGCGTCTCACGATATGCGGATTCCCGCGCGTTTTCGTCAGCGCGGCCCCCGCTCCAAAGAGCTGAACGAGCTCGTCTAGCCGCTAAGTGTGTCGCATATCAGGGCTTCTATGCAACATCGCCGGGAGTTTGCTGTTGCCATTTGTCGTTTATCATGACTCGGACTCGATATGCTCGACGGTCATGTGCTGGTTCTGAATCGCTTGTTTCAGGCAGTGCAGATCACGTCGGTGCGGCGCGCGCTGACGCTTCTGTACAAGGGACAGGTGCGCGCCGTCGATTCCGAATACCGCACCTACGACTTCGAGAACTGGATGGACATCGCGGTCCAGGCGGACGACCACTACGTGGTCACGCCGAGCCGCAACATCCTCATCCCGCACGTCATTCAACTGCTGGTCTTCGACCGCCTCCCGCGGCAGGAAGTGAAGTTCTCGCGCGGGAACATCTACCTGCGCGACCAGAATCGCTGTCAGTACTGCGGGAAGAAGTTTCCGTCGTCGGAGCTGTCGCTGGACCACGTCATCCCCATCTCGCGCGGGGGGAAGTCGTCGTGGGAGAACGTCGTCTGCGCCTGTCTGCCGTGCAACGTGCGGAAGGGCAACAAGCTTTTGTCCGAGAGTGACATCAAGCTCCGGCGCGTGCCCGTGCGGCCGAAGTGGCATCCGCTCCATCGCCTCCAGGGAAGAACCTATCCGGAGATCTGGAAGAACTTCCTCGACGAGGCGTACTGGAACGTCGAGCTGCGGTCGTAAGCCCCCCCAAAAAAACCCTGAGCGAAGCGAAGGGTCAACGGAGCCCTCACGAGGACGGAGCCACGGCCTGCGCTCGATGGGTCGCCCCGTCCTGAGGGCTCCGTTGACCCTTCGCTTTGCTCAGGGTTTGGGGAGGGGCAACCAAACGGGACCGCTTCTTGCTATCACTCCTCCCCGATGACGTTAGTCAACTCTCTTTGTGCGGAGATCAGTGTCTATGAGGGGATCGGAGAGTCGACGGGGGTTTTCGTCGAGCGGCGCGCGATCCGGGGCAAGAAGGGTCTCTGCAAATCGATGCGAGACCTGGCCATCAAGTCCCGCGTCCTCGGAGACGGCTACTACTACATCCCCGTCGATCTCTGGCCGAAGGCGAAGGAGCCGGTAGTGGTGCACAAGCACGACTGGACGGTGATCAGCTCCATTCCTCGCACCTCCCGCACGACGAAGAAGAACGCCACCGAGTAACTCAGTCCTCGCACCTCCCGCACGACGAAGAAGAACGCTGCCACCGAGTAACTCAGCAGTGGCATGGCCCTTGTAGTCTCGCCCAGTCGAGATAGCGTTTGATTGACAAGGGAGCCACACCATGAGGAACTTGCTCGTTGCCCTGATGGTCGCCGGCCTGGCGACTTCAGGATCAGCCCAGAATCCGGAGGATAGCGGGCCCGTTTCCGCCGCGGTCGCGAACCAGCCGAAGGGCTACACCGCCGCCTTGGTGATGGAGCCTTCCACGGGCCGGGTGCTCTTCGAGGACAACGCGGACCAGGCCATGCCCACTGCGTCGATGGCGAAGATGATGACCCTGCTCATCACCATGGAGGAGATCCAGCAGGGCAACCTGCAGTACGACACTCCGGTCACGGTCTCGGCCCGCTCCGCCGGGATGGGCGGCTCGCAGATCTATCTGCGCGCGGCCTCGGTCTGGCCGGTGAAGAACCTGCTCATCGCCACGATGGTGCACTCGGCCAACGACGCGTCCGCGGCACTCGCCGAGAAGATCGCCGGCTCGAACGAATCGTTCGCCGATCTGATGAACGCCAGGGCCGAGCAGCTCGGCCTGAAGAACAGCCGCTTCTACGACCCGCACGGCCTGCCTCCGTCGGATCCGTCCATGAACAACGTCATGAGCGCGCGCGATCTCGCGAAGCTCGGACAGGAGCTCATGAAGCACCCGTTCATGCGCCAGCTCGCGGTCATCCCGGAGATGGAGTTCCGCAATGGGACGCTGGCGCGCATCTACAACCCCAATCGCCTGCTGCGCTTCTATGAGGGCACCACCGGCATCAAGACCGGCTACTCCGGCCCTGCCGGCTTCTCGATTACAGCCTCGGCGAAACGCAACAACATGGAGCTGATCTGCGTCGTGATGGGAGCGAGAACGTCGCGCGGACCGGAGAGCTCGTTCGAGATCGCCGCGCGTCTCATGAACAAGGCCTTCCTGCAGTACAGGATGGTGACTCCGGTCAAACAGGGCTCTGTCGTCGCGCAGGCAGCGGTGAACGAAGGCCGCGCCAAGTCCGTTCCGGTCATGGCGCCGAAGGACGTGAATGCGCTCGTGAAGCGCGGCGAGGAGAAGGGCGTCAGCGTTCGGTTCAACGGCGGCGCCGTCGCAGCGCCGGTCAAGCGCGGCCAGCGCGTCGGCACCATCGTCGTGCAGCGCGGCAACGAGACTCTCGCCACGATGCCCGCCGTCGCCGCGCAGGACGTGGAGAAGCAGCCCTGGTGGAAGGCGCTCCTGCCGTTCTAGCCGGCACGGCCGGCTGGCGTTGGTGCTCCGCCTCCACGTGCCGCAAGGCGGAGCAATCAGCGCTGCCGGCCGTGCCGGCTCACACGTTGTCGACGATGTGCTTCGCGAACTCGCTGGTCTTGACCTTCGTTGCGCCCTGCATCTGGCGCTCGAGGTCGTAGGTGACCGTCTTCTGCTGGATCGTCTTGGCGATGCCGGTCTCGATGGCTTCGGCGGCTTCCGACCACTTCATGTGGCGGAGCATCATCACGGCGCTGAGGATCAGCGATCCGGGGTTGATGACGTCCTGGTTGGCGTACTTGGGTGCCGTACCGTGGGTCGCTTCGAAGATCGCGACCTCGTCGGACTCGTTCGAGCCGGGGGCCATGCCGAGGCCGCCCACCTGGGCGGCGAGGGCGTCGGAGATGTAGTCGCCGTTGAGGTTCGTGGTCGCGAGCACGGAGTACTCGGATGGCCGCAGCAGAACCTGCTGGAACATCGAGTCGGCGATGCGATCCTTGATCACGATCTTGCCGGCCGGAACGGGCCCGTCGAGCTCGGATTCGGGGATCGTGACGTCGCCGAACTCCTCCTTCGCGAGCTGATAGCCCCAGTCTTTGAAGGCCCCTTCCGTGAACTTCATGATGTTGCCCTTGTGCACGAGGGTTACGGAATCGCGCTTCGCGGCGATGGCGTACTCGATGGCCTTGCGCACGAGGCGCTTGGAACCGAGCTCGGAGATGGGCTTGATGCCGATCGCGGAGTTTTCACGGATCTTGGCGGTAGACCGGCGCTCCATCGAGTTGAGGAACTCGATGACCTTGTTCGACAGCTCCGACCCCGCCGGCCACTCGATCCCCGCGTACACGTCCTCGGTGTTCTCGCGGAAGATGACCATGTTCACCCTGTGCGGCTCGCGCACGGGAGAGGGCACCCCCTCGAAGTAACGCACGGGGCGCACGCATGCGTAGAGGTCCAGAACCTGGCGCAGGGTGACGTTGAGAGAACGAATGCCGCCGCCGACCGGAGTGGAGAGCGGACCCTTGATGGAGACACGGTAGTGCGCGATGTGGTCGAGCGTCTCCTGCGGCAGATACTCCCCGAGCTGCTGGAAGGCCTTGTCGCCCGCGAAGACCTCGTGCCAGTGGATCTTCCGCTTGCCGCCGTAGATCTTCTCGACCGCGCCGTCGACGACGTACTTCGTGGCTCGCCAGATGTCCGGGCCGGTCCCGTCTCCCTCGATGTACGGGACGATCGGGTTGTCGGGGACGACGATCCTGTCGTTCTCGTAGCCGATACGGGTGCCGGAGGTGGGGTGCGCGATGCGGTCTGCCATAGCGCGCGCACTCTAGACGAAAAGTCTCAAAGTCTCAAAGTCTCAGTGTCTCAAAGAGATGTGACGCGACTCACCGCGCCTTCTCCTTTGAGACTTTGAGACTTTGAGACTTTTCGACTCCCCCACCAGCGATCGCAGCACGCGCAGATTCCGCCGATCGGAAACCGTCTCGACGGTCTTCGGCGTCTCGATCACCTTCGGGATGCGCGCGAAACGTGCGTCGTTGAGGAGGAAGCGGAAAGGCTCGAGTCCGAGCTCGCCGTCGCCGATGTGCTGGTGCCGATCCACGCGCGTGCCGAGGCCCTTCTTCGAGTCGTTGAGGTGAAAGGCGCCGACGTTCTCCAGGCCGACGTGGCGGATCATCGCTTCGATCGTGCGCTCGTACGCATCGCGCGTGCGCAACTCGTAGCCGGCGGCGAACACATGGCAGGTGTCGAAGCAGATCCCGACACGCCTCGGGTCGTCGACCCGTTTGATCATCCGGCCCAACTCCTCGAACGTGCAGCCCACGCACGAGCCCTGCCCCGCGGACGTCTCGAGCAGCGTCACCACGCGATGATTCGGAATCGCGGCGTGTACCTGGTCGAGCGATCGAGCGATCTGGTCGATCGCCGCATCCGGCCCCGCGCCCATGTGCGCCCCGGGATGGAGAACGACGGCGTGAATGCCCAGGCGCTCCGCCCGATCGAGCTCGTCGATCATCGCTGCGATCGACTTGCGATGGAACTCCTCGTTCGTCGTCGCGAGGTTGATCAGATACGAAGCATGGGTCAGCAGAGGCGTCACGTTCCGCTGCGACGCAAACGTCGCGCAATCGTCGTCCGTCAGCGTCTTCCCCTTCCACTGATTCGAGTTCTTGGCGAACAGCGCCGCGGCCGACGCACCGATGGCGGACGCCCGCTCGAAGATCGTGTGCAGACCGCCCTTCGTGGAGATGTGCGCGCCGATGAGATCGCCGGGCGCGTCGGGGAACGTGAGTCGGGACATGGGCGCGATCAGAACGTGCTACTGCAGCCTGAAATTCACCGTCACGGTGTAGTACACGTCGATGGGCTCCCCCCGAAACGTCGCCGGGCGGAAGCGCCAGCGGCTCACGGCGCGGCGCGCTTCATCGCCGAGGCCGTAGGGGAGGTCCTTGATCACTTCGACGTTGTCGATCGTGCCGTCGCGCCGGACGATTCCCCGCACCACGACGGCGCCGCTGACGCCCGCGCGACGCGCGGCCGACGGGTAACGCGGCACGACGCGGTCGATCTCCTCCGGCTGCGTTCCTCCGGGCGGCACGGCGCTGTAGACGCCGGTCGAGCGCTCCAGCGGCTCGGGCTCCGGCATGGGCTCGGGCTCGAGGAGCGGCGGCTCCGTGACGGCGGTGTCGGCGACGGGAGGTTGCGTCGCGGTGGCGGCGGTTCCGGTCGAAGGAATGCTCGCGGTCTCGACGTCGAGTTGGTGCGTGCCGGACGCGCTGAGGTCGATCGCGTCGGCGCTGGCGTAAGCGATGCCCTTGCCGTGCTCGATTGCGTAGAAGTCGTGATCGCGGGTGTAGACCACGACCTGCGTGCCGGCCGCGATCTCTCCCATCAGCGGGTAGAAAATGCCGGGACCGGAGTAGAGCTGCAGGCGATCGGTGGCCTCGCCCTGCAGCGGCGGCAGCTTCCGAATCGCCTCGTACCGCTTCATCCGCCGCTGCACCTCGGCGGTCTTCTCGAGTGCCGCTCGCTCGGCCCATCCGACGAGGCCGTCCGCGGTCTGCACGCGGACCCACGCTCCTCGGTCCTCGAGCAGCGTGAGGCGATCGCCACTGGTTGGCGTCGCGACGACCGGCGCCCGCGCATTCGGCTCGGTGCGCACGCGTACGCGCGCGGGCAACACCGTCAGAGTCTCCAGCGCCGCCGGCTCTTCACGTTGCTTTCCACCGGACCTGAGGATGATCAGGCCCAGCAGCGCGAAGAAGACGATGGCCAGGAAGATGACGACGATGAGGCCGCGGCCGTGTCGAGTTTGAGCGTCAGCCATGGATTGGTTTTCGGTTGGCGGTTGGCGGGTGACGGTTGGCGGGAGACCTGAGCCCCAGGTGGTCGGGTGGGGGTCTCCCGCCAACCGCCAACCGCCAACCGAAAACTCATTTCTTCATCAAGGTATGCAGGATCGCCTTCTGCACGTGCAGGCGATTCTCCGCTTCGTCGTAGATCACCGAGGCGGGGCTGTCGATCACCGCGGCGCTGACTTCCTCGC
Organism: uncultured Thermoanaerobaculia bacterium; assembly: GCA_964558905.1. Lineage (GTDB taxonomy): Bacteria > Acidobacteriota > Thermoanaerobaculia > Gp7-AA8 > Gp7-AA8 > QHVT01. Next base: position 69,331 of record CAZLGP010000275.1, read on the forward strand.
CGCGATGCGCGGGGAGGCAATGCATGAAGATCGCGTCCTTTTTCGCCGCCGCCATGTGTCGGGCGTCGACCATCCAGCCGTGAAAGTCGCGGTTCCGCTTCTCCGCCTCGTCCTCCTGACCCATTGACGCCCACACGTCGGTCTCGACGATGTCGGCGTCCCGGATCGCTTCGTCCATCGAATTCGTGAGGGTCACTTTCGTCCCCGCCTCGCGCGCGGCCGCCTGCGCCTGCTCCACGACCGCGGCGTTCGGCGCGTAGTCCGCGGGTGTAGCCACAGCGATGTCCATGCCCACTTTGGGCGCGGCCACCAGCAGCGAGTGGGCCATGTTGTTGCCGTCGCCGACGTAGGCCATCTTGCGGCCCTTCAGCTCCCCGCCGAACTTTTCCCACGCGGTGAAGTAGTCGGTCATCGACTGGCAGGGGTGCGACAGGTCGGTGAGTCCGTTGATGACCGGTACGGTGGCGTGCTCGGCGAGATCGGTCACGGTCTTGTGCGCGAAGGTGCGCGCCATGATGCCGTCGACGTACCGCGACAGGACGCGCGCGGTATCGGTGATCGGCTCGCCGCGGCCGAGCTGGATGTCGCGCGAGGAGAGGAATAGCGCGTGACCGCCGAGCTGGTACATGCCCACTTCGAATGAGACGCGCGTGCGCGTCGAAGATTTCTCGAAGATCATCGCCAGGGTCTGCCCGGCGAGCGCGCTCCGATACTTGTCCTTGTCTTTCTTCATGTCCGCGGCGAGCCGGAACATCTCCAGGACCTCGTCCGCGGTGTAGTCGGTCACTTCGATGAAGTCTTTGTGTTTCATGGCGGGGGTATTCTAGTGTCGTGGCAAGTCTGTTGGTTGGCGGTTGGCGGTTGGCGGTTGGCGGGAGACCCGAACGTGGCCCGAACGTGGTCGGGGGGGCTCCCGCCAACCGTCAACCGCCAACCGCCAACGAAGGCTCACCCTACTGAACCGGATATTGGCGGCCGTGCAGATGGGCTGACAAATCGTTCATCCGAACGGTGATCCCGCGATAGTCCCCTCTTCCCGCAACTTGATCAGGTGCGCCGTCAGCTGGATCTCCGCGGCACGGTGCAGACGCCAGTCGAGCTTCGGGTAGATGCGCGCGCGAAGCTGCCTGAGCGACTTCGCTCCCGCGGCGATCGCCTCGATGACCTGCCGTTCGCGTTCCAGGCGATGGTCAATATATTCATCGATGAGCGCGATCGCGTCTTCGCGCGTGGGTCCGTGAGCGGGGTGGATCCGCTTCGGTTCGCGCTCGCGCAGCGTTCGCAGCGAGCGGAGGTAGTCACCCATGTGGCCGTCGGGTGGAAAGATCGCGCTCGTCCCCGTGCCGAGGATCGTGTCGCCCGTGAACAGATCGCCCTCGGACGTCAGATAGCAGACGTGCTCGTTCGTGTGTCCCGGTGTGGCGATGACGTCGACGTCGACGCCGTCGACGTGCAGCACCTCGCCACCCTCGACGCGCTGATCGACGGCATCGAGCACGTTGCGCGGCGCGACGATGCGCGCGCCGGTGGCCGCTTTCAGCGGGACGGCGGCCGGCGCATGGTCGCCGTGACGATGGGTGATGAGAATCGTCTCGAGACGCGGCATGGCAAGGCGGATCGCGGCGATGTGCGATTTGATCGCCGGCCCGGGATCGAGCACCGTGGTCTCGCCGAGGAGGTAGGTACGCGTCCCGTCGAGCGTGAACGCTCCCGGGTTCGGCGCGGTGATGGAGCGGATGTTCATGAGCGCCCTCGTTCCACATTCAGGATGACCCATCAAGGTAACGTCGGTCTCCCATCCACCAGCACCGGCATGATCGGCTCGACGGGGGTTCCACGCCGTGACTCGATGATCTCTTCGAGGGTCTCGAAGCCGCACAACGCTTCCAGATTCCGAAGCGTCGGAAACACGATCTGCATCTCGCCCGAGGCGTGTTTCTCGAGCGCGTCCGCGGGGTGAATCCACGTCACGTCGACCGCCTCGTTGTCTTCGGCGGTCGCGATCGTGTCCGGCGCCGCCTTGGCGAGATAAAAGTAGGTGTCGAAGCGCTTCGGCACGCCGGCGGGCGTGATCCAGCGCGAGGTCAGCACGAGCGTCTCGAGATCGAGCGGCGCCTCGACGAGCAGGTGACGAATGGACATGCTGCGCGCCAGGAGGCGCCTGCGCTTCTGCTCCGCATCCTCGAGTGGCCCGGCGAGCCACACGCCCGTTTCTTCGAACGTCTCGCGCAGGGCGGTAATCTTCAGGCCTCCGAGCTCGTGGTCGAGCTCCTCGGCGATCCCACCGGGGAAGACCCACGCGTTCGGCATGAACGACGCGCCGGGGTGGCGGCGCATCATCAGAACCTCGAACGGATCCCGGATCACGATCGCGCTCGCGGCCGGAAGAGGCGTCACTTCGTCGCTCAACATCGCCCCTGCCGTCCCATCCCTTGCCAGCCAACCCATTCCTCGCCGCCGGGTCCGCGCTCCTTCTTCCAGATCGGAACCGTCTCCTTGATGCGATCGATCATCATCCTGCACGCCTCGAACGCCTCGGCGCGATGCGGGGACGACGCCACGATCGCGATCGACGAGTCGCCCACGATGAGGTGCCCGAGGCGATGCACGACCGCGAGTGCGACGTCGGGATAGCGCGCGGCGATCTCGCGCACGATCGCCTCCATCTCCTTCTCGGCCATCGGCCGGTAAGCGTCGTAGAAGATCGACTCGACCGCTTTGCCTTCGTGATGATTGCGGACCACTCCCTCGAAAAGGACGTATGCGCCGTCGGACGGGCGCATCACGCGCCGGACGAGCGCGCGGGGATCGATGGGATCGTCGGTGAGGTACGCCATCAGCCGCCTGCCACGGGTGGGATGAATGCGAGCTCGTCGCCGTCGCGCAGAACGGTCTCCGGTTCGGCGTAGCTCTCGTTGACGGCGATCATTGGAGGCTGCGAGTAGTCGGCGAGCTTCGCGAGCTCCTTGCGCAGAGACTGCCACACATCGCGTGCGGTGGTCCCTTCAGCGAGGGTGAGCTCGCGCGCGTCGGTGCCCGCGATGTCGCGGAGCACGGCGAAGAAGAGGAGCCGCACCTTCATGCGCGGCATTGTATTAGGGAGCAGGGGGCAGGGCGCAGGGCGCAGGAGAAAATCCCGTCTGTTGCCGGCTCTCTCCTGCCTCTTGCGCTCTGCCCCCTGCGCCCTCGTCTGCTCGTGAACCGCTGCGTGTCCCCCTTATTGTCGAGAGATCATGCTTCACGTTACACCGTAGGCTCTATGGATCGAGGGCCCACAAGCCCACGTCTAGCGGGCTAGAATGTTCGCTCGCATGTTCACCCCCACGACGATCGTGTCCGAGGCGCTGGAGAAGCATCCGAAGGCGCGCTGGGTGTTCGCCGCCTACCACCTAGGTGGCTGCAACGGCTGCAGCCGCGCCAACGACGAGACGCTCGCGGAGCTGGCGGAGGGGTACCGGATCGAGCTGGAGGAGTTTCTGCGGGATCTGAACTCGCTCCTCGCGAATTAGTGGCCCGTGGCCCGTCGCCCGTTGCCAGGACTGTTACGCCTGGCCGAGCATTCGTAGCGACCGGCAACCGCCAACCGGCAACCGCCAACCGGCAACCGGCAACGGGCCACGGGCCACGGGCCACGGGCAACCGTCAACCCGTTCAGAATTTCCACCTCACCCCGACCGTCGTGTGCACGTTGTGCGGCTTGGGGATCGTGTACCCCGGGACGTCGGGAAAGTCGGAGCGGTCGAAAGGCGAGGTCGTGACGATGTCGGTAATAGTGCCTTCCACGGCGAAGTGCTCACTGAACCACCAGCCGACTCCGCCGCCGAACGCGGCTCCCCATTCGTTCTTCGTGTGGCTCCCCACCGGGATCGCGCCGGAAGCCGTCTCCGGCTCGAAGCGGTACATCGCGTATGCCGGACCGCCCATCACATGAAAGCGAAACGTCCCGTTCGGATTGATGCGAAAGACGATGGGGAGCATCACCGTCGTCACGTCCAACTCGCCGGCGTCGAGCGTGAGCGCGTCCTGGCCTTCTTCCTTGATCATCAGCGGTGCCCGCGTGAATGCTCCCTCGAGACGGAGCCCCCAGCGCGTGCCGAAGTCCCGCTGGAGGTCAACGGCGAGGCCGGCGCGCGTCGCGGCGGAGAGGGTCATCGTGACCGTTCCGCTCTGCACGTCACCGACGCTGGGGCGGAGCTTCCGCTCGACGAAGTCCCCGAAGACGAATGGTCCGGAGTGGATACCGATACTCCAGTTCTGGGCGGTAAGGGGGAGGGCGAGGGCAAACAGGGCGGCGGCGGTCAATGTTTTCTTCATGCCGGTTGGTCAGAATTGCAACGGTCTGGCCAGACGAGGAAAAACTTTCCGCGAATATTGGTGCGGGACGGATGCGCCTTCTTTCACAAGGCAGGTTCATATCCCGCTTGATTACTGGAACTTATGCGCTTGCGCCCGCTGCAACGGATCGCTCTCTGGTTATTGAGAGGCTGAGGGTGAAGTTGGCCTGCCGAGTGCAATAGGGGAGAGCACGATGAATCAGGTTTCGAAATGGACCTCGAAACCGCACTTGCGCGGGTCCCATCCTACTTGCCTGCGCCAAGTGGCTGCTGCGGGCTCCCTCCTTGACTATTGGACCGATTTTGGACGATTACTCACTTAGCTTCCTTGAACCCTACCAAACTGGCCGCAGCAGTCCAAACCTGATGTACCCACAACGGACCCGAAAGGGTCCGTTAGTGCTTTAGGGTTCTTCGCGCCCTCACGTTCGGTGAGGCGCGTGCTCCGCACGAAGCCGCAACCATCGGACGTGCCCGTAAGGCGGAGCAATCAGCGCAGCCGGCCGTGCCGGCGGAACCTTTTCCGAGGTCGTGCGTTCTTCCATTGCATGCAGACCGATGACGCGGTGATGCAACGGGTTCGGGAAGGCGATGACGACGCCTTCGGCGAGATCGTCGATCGCTACAAGAGCTCGCTGGTCAACTACCTCACCCACCTCGTGCGCTCGCGCGATCGCGCCGAGGAGATCGCGCAGGACGCGTTCGTTCGACTGTATCGCAACGCTCACAAATACCGACAGCAGGAGCGGCTCGGGCCCTACCTGTTCCGCATCGCCACGAATCTCGTCGTCACGGAGATCCGGCGCGAGCGGCGTTGGAGCCTGCTGCTCCCGCGACTGCACGCCTCGACGCGCGTCTCCGCGCCCACTCCCGATACGAACCTCTTCACATCCGAGATCCAGAGACAGGTCGCCGCGGCCATCGATCGGCTGCCGGTCAACTACCGCGCGCCCCTGGTTCTCTTCGAGATCGAAGAGTGGTCGTATGACGAGATCGCTAAGGCGCTCGACGTCCGCGTCGGCACCGTGAAGTCCCGCATTTCCCGCGCGAGGGACCTGCTGCGCAGGTTTCTCGCGCCCTGGTGGACCGGAGGAGAAACCCATGAACGACACACGACTCGGCGACTTGATGCGCAATCTGCCGCGCACGAGCGCATCGCCCGCATTCACTCGTGACGTGATGCGGGCGGTTCGCCGCGGAGAGCGGCGTCGCCCGGCAATTTTCCGCCTGGCCGCGGCTTTCGCAATGGCGGTCTGCCTCGTGGCCGTCGTGCAGGTCGCCGTCATGCAGCATCGCCAGCAACAGCGCACGATCGCGCTGCGCGCCGAACAACAGAAGCTCGAAGCCGAGCTGGAAGCCGTGAAGAGGATCGCCCGTGAGACGGAGCCGAAGGTCGTGCTCGAGAACGACCAGGGAACCCGCGTGATCATGGACCTCGACACCGCCATCCGGCCCGCATCGCTGCGCAACTACGACTAGGAGCTCACATGAAGAAGACCATCATCACTGCACTGACCCTGCTCATCGCAACCGTCGCATTCGCCGACGGGCCGCAACGGACCACGCGGACCCTCGTCATCAAGGACGGCAAAGTCATCACCGACGAGCGCAACGGCATCCCCTTCGAGAACATCCTCCTCGGCGGCCCGCGCGCCTACATCGGCGTGAGTCTCATGAACATCTCTCCCGAGCTCCGCGAGCACTTCGGTGCGCCGAAGGACGCCGGCGTGATGGTGGAGAGCGTTCAGAGCGACAGCCCCGCGGGAAAGGCCGGCATCAAGGTCGGCGACATCATCCTGTCCGCCGACGGCAAGGATGTGAAGTCCTCCGGCGATCTGCGCGCGGTGATGCGCGAGAAGAAGGAGGGCGACGCCGTCCGCATCGAAGTGCTGCGTGGCCGCAGCCGCCATACGCTCGTGACGACGGTGAAAGAGCGCGAGAGCCCGCGGATGATCCAGCTCGACGAGCTCCCCGCCATGATGGGCACGCCCGAGTGGCGCGCCCGCATCGAACGCCTCGGCGGGGACTGCGGGGATCTGCAGGGCAGAATCAAAGAGCTGGAGAACAGGCTCAAGGATCTCGAGAAGAAGTTGCAGAAGTAGGGCCGACGCGACGAAGGGACGAACAGAATGCATGAGTCTCTGTTCGTCCCATTCGTCGTATCCGTATACTTACCGAGTGAACCGCACGATCGAATCCGCGCTTCGTTTCGTCAACCTCACCTCGGCGGGACTGCTCGCCGGCTCTCTCGGCTTCGGCGATGCGGCGCTCGTCCCCGGCTGGAAGGACGAGCTTCCCGCGAAGGACAAGCTTCCGCTCGATCCCCTCAAGACCGCGAGCTACTTCAACGCCATCGGCCCGGTCGCCCTCGGAACCGCGGTGACGCTCGCGATCGCCGCGCCACGCAACGGAGGCGTTGCGCGCCGCCTCCTCGACTCCGCGTCTGCCGTCGGCCTGGCCGGCGTCCTCGCGGCGACGATCATGGTCACGGTCCCCATCAACAGGAGGCTCGAGGCCCAGCCCGCGAGCGACTATCCGAGCGAGAACCGCCAGTCCCTGGTGAAGAACTGGAGCCGTGCCCACGCCGTCCGCACGACCCTCGGCATCGGCGCGTTCGTCTGCGCCGTCGCAGCCTCGAACATGAACCGGCGTCAGGCGAAGTGATCCCAGCCGCCCGCGCCGAGCGGGCGCACGGTGCCGTCTTCCTCGAGCATTACGCCGCGTTCTTTCGTCATCCGTCCGATGGCGTACACCGGACGCCCGACGCGCGCGCTCATCAGCGATTCCGGCAGCGACGACGTGAAGAGGAGCGCGTACTCCTCGCCGCCGTTCAGCACCGCGTCGCGGACGTTGATCCCGAGCTTCCCCGCGAACGTCTGCAGGTCGGGAAAGACCGGGATGCGCTCCTTCTCGACGATCGCGCCGCGGTGCGACGCCTCGCAGAGATGGTGTAAGTCGGTCGACAACCCGTCGGAGATGTCGATGCACGACGTCACCTCGGCGATGTGCGCGAGCGCCAGTCCGAGGGCGAGCTCGGGCTCGGGATCGACGTGGCGGCGGATCGCGGACTCGATGAACTCGCGTTCGGAGAAGCCTGTCGTCCCGAGCCGCGAAGACGGCGAAGGACCTCCACCCGAGTGCGAAGGGGGTCCTTCGCTTCGCTCAGGATGACAGAGAATGAACCCCGCGCTGCTCCCTCCCAGAGGACGCGAGACATAGATCCGATCGCCTGGTTGTGCCCCGCTGCGCAACAGCGGGCGTGTGACGATGCGGCCGACCGCCATGACGCTGATGGCCAACTTGTCCGCTCTCGAGAGGTCGCCGCCGACGATCTCGGTCTTCCACTCACGGGCCGCCTGGGCGTACGCGTCGAACATCTCGTCGACATGCTCCAGCGCCCAGGGCGGCAGCGCGAGCGCGAGAAGCGCATACGCCGGCGCCGCGCCCATCGCGGCGATGTCGGAGAGGCTCACCGCGAGGCTCTTCCGGGCGATGAAGCGCGGCGCGACGGCGCGGGTGAAGTCGACGTCCTCGATGAGCATGTCGGTGGTGAAGACCTGAATGCCGCTTTCGACAGGGACGATGGCGGCGTCGTCACCGATGCGGTTCGAGAAGAGCTCGCGGAGGCGGGCCACGAGCTGCGCCTCCGTCGTTGAAGAACGGCTCACGGGCGGCTCTCCACCGGCACGACCGGGATCAGCGGACGCTCGAACGTTTCACGCTGATAGACGACGGCTTCGAGAAAGAGTCCCGAAGGTGGCGCGGTCGGCGCCCAGTACTCGCCCTTCGCGTGCAGGCGTTGCGTGATGTCGTCCGGCGCGACGTTTCCGCGCCCGACTTCCACGAAGTACGAGATCAGCTTGCGCACCATCTTCCAGAGGAAATGCGACGCCGCGATGCGCACGAGAATCAGCTCGCCCACCTTCGCGAGCTCGCAGCGATCGACGACGACGATGCGCGAATCGTCTTCCTTCAGCCGTTTGTCGCTGAACGCGGAGAAGTCGTGCCGCCCGGCGATGCTGCTCGCGGACAGACTCATCGCTTCCGCGTCGAGCCGGTCCTTGATCCACCACACGAACGGTTTCGCGAACGCCGTGCGGCGTGTGGCGATCTGGTAGAGATAGACGCGCGACTCCGCGTCGTGGCGCGCGTGGAAGTTGTCGCGCCCGCGGACGGCCTCCAGGATGTTGATGTCGTGCGGCAGAAGGTCGTTCAGCTTGCGCGTGAGCTGCAGAGGCTCGAGGGTCTTGCGGGTCCGCAGATGGGCGACCTGACCGCTCGCGTGAACCCCGGCATCGGTGCGTCCGGCACCGCCGATGTCGACCTCGCCGAGGACCTCGCGGGCGGCGAGAAGGAGGTGGCCTTGGACCGTCTTCTGCGTGTTACCCTGCGCCTGCCAACCGGAATAGCGAGTGCCTTCGTACTCGAGCGTCAATCGATAAGTCGGCATCGTTTACTTTATGCCGCGCGTAGACGCGGCATCTCCGGTGCCACCGGCTTCGACAGCGCCAACATCCGCGAGGTTCGAACCGGAGATCCCGCGTCTACGCGCGGGATAAACTGAAGAAAGATCGGCATGCGCCCACAGTCTTATCAGGGAATCGGTGATCTCTTCGTCGTCGTCTGGGACGACGGCCAGGAATCATACTATCCGCTCGAAGCGCTGCGCCGCGCGTGCCCGTGCGCGGCCTGCTCCGGCGAGCCCGACCTGTTCGGGCGGATGTACGGCGGCGGCCCGCAGCGCTACGGCCCGAGCTCGTTCGTGTTGCAGTCGGTCGACCCGATCGGCAACTACGCGCTGCAGCCGAACTGGGCCGACGGGCACAGCTACGGGATCTGGACCTACGAGCGGCTGCGCGCTTTCAACCCTGAGGAGCGTAGCGACGAAGGGTCAGGTTAGCCTGCCCGGAGCCCGACCCGCCAGACTCAATGCACGCGCAGTGTCGTGTAACGACACCCACTCGGAACTTGGCGAATGGAGTACTAAGATTCCGATGGTGGCGAAAGCGCAGAAGAACCCGGAGCGAATGCCGGTCCAGCCGGAGCGGGACTCCGTTGCCGCGGCGGAGGTGTCGCTGTACCGGAACGTTCTGAAGATCAAACAGGAGCACTCGCTCGACAACCTCGGCATCTCGTTCTGGGACGCCGAGACGACCATCCAGTGGTCGTACAACGCCGACACCTACTTTCACGCGGCGTCGACGATGAAGCTGGCCGTACTCCTCGGCGTCTTCCGGCAGGTCGGCCGCGGAGAGCTGCAGCTCGATGCGCCGGTCCACGTGCGGAACCGCTTCACGAGCATCGTCAACCAGGAGCCGTTCATGCTCGACCTCGGCCGCGACGCCGATCCCGACGTCTACGGCCAACTGGGAAAGACCCTCACCGTCCGCGAGCTCGCCTACTGGATGATCGTCCGGTCGAGCAATCTCGCGACGAACCTTCTGGTCGACGTGGTCGGGATTCCGACGATCCAACAGTCGCTCGACGAGTTGGAGATCGACGGCGTGAAGGTGCTGCGCGGGGTCGAGGATTCGCGCGCGTTCGACGCGGGCCTCAACAACGAGGTCACGGCCAACGGCCTTCTGAAGCTCCTCCGCCTCATTGCCGATCACCGCGCGTATTCGGAGAAGGCGTGCGCGGAGATGCTCGAGATCCTGCTCGACCAGCAGTATCGCAGCGGCATCCCCGCCGGCCTGCCGAAGGCGGCGCGCGTGGCTCACAAGACCGGCAACATCTCGACCGTGCACCACGATGCCGGTATCGTGTATCTCGATGGGCGGAAGCCGTACGTGCTGGTGATCCTCACGGCGTTTCCGGCGGAACAGGGACGCGGCACGGCGGTCGCGGAAGTCTCCCGCGACATCTTCAACACGCTCGCCGGAAGTATTTATGAGTAGCGTCGAGGTGGTTCAGGGACTGAAGGTCGTCGATGCCTACGATCTGCAGGACGACTTCCGCGCGATCCTCAAACCGGGCGACATGGTCCGCGACGGGGAGGGGAGGCGGCGTCGCCTGCCGCGATATTTCTACGAGATCCCTTCGCACGACGTGGCGATGTCGACTCGTCTCACGCCGCATTTCGGACTGAACGAATTCATCGTCTCCGATCTCAGGGAAGCGTCGCGGCTGCACGAATACCCGCGATACGTTCCGTGCGCGATCCGCATCCTCGCGTTCTATCTCGAACAGTTCCGCGAAAAGTGCGGCGCCTCGGTCCACATCGCCGTCAACGGCGGCTACCGCTCACCGTCGCACAAGCTCTCGACCAACGCATCCGCGCACATGTGGGGCACCGCCGCCGACGTGTATAGGATCGGCTCGAACATCCTGAAGACGAAGGAAGCCATCGACAAGTACAACGACATCGCCGAGGATCTGAGCGAAGAAGTGAACGTTCTGCCCTACGGCCACGTCACCGGCAGGAATGCCGACGATCACGTCCACATCGACCTCGGCTATGTGACACTGATCCCTCGCGAGATCAGCGAGGACCGGATGGAACAGCCTCAGGAGAACCGCCCCCGGTTCGCTTTCGAAGAGCGGCGCCGGAAGCAACGACGGGGCGGGGGTGAAGGCGAGGATCAGTCCTGAGTCCTGAGTTCGGCGTCCTATTCAGGACCCAGCGATCGCGGCGGCAGAGGAAAGAAGAGGTGCGGAGCCCAGGCGCGCTGCGCCGCCCGAAGCCGGAACCGGGGTCGTGCGTCACGCTCGTGCCGAAGGCGCAGCAATCAGCGCACCGGCCGTGCCGGTCGGCCCGCCGTTTGCTTCTGTTGAAACCGCTGTCGCAGTCCATCTTTCCTGGAGTCTCTGTGCCTATCGATCATAAATCCGAGCTGGACAGTGAACTCGCTCGCGCTCGCCGGACCTGGCTCGCGATGCCGGTCATCGGCATGGAATCCGAGTTCAACGTCTGGCTCGACGAGAGTGAAATCAATCCCGAGCCGTACTGGAAGCATCCGAGCGCATTCATCGACCGGCCGCTTCTCAAGCGGGAGAAGTCCTCGCTGCAGCTTCCGACCGGAGGCGCCGTCTACTTCGACCGGGGGGTCATCGAGGTCGTCACCCCGGTGATCGAGCTCGCGCCGTCGAGCACGGCCCGCATGGTCCGCAACCTCTGGGAGCAGATCGGGTTCATTCGCGAGCAGCTCACCGACTGGGGGACGAAGAACGGCCACACCGTTCGCCTCAAGGCCTATAGCAGTCACTACAACATCTCGTACGAGATCCCCAAGTCGCAGCAGAGCGCAAAGCGGAACATCAAGGCCCTGGCGCTGCTGCTCGCGTACGTCCTTCCCCCGCCGGTGATGCTCGTGGGCGCGAACCGCCGGTCGACCGGGGTGGGGGTGCGGCCACGAGGCAACCGCATCGAGATCACCGTCGACTTTACGCCCGATCCCGGCCTGATGATCGCCACGGCGACACTCATCGTCGGCATCGTGCGAGAGGTCATGTGGTGGCCGTCCTATGATCTGTCGCTCCTCGAGAGGTTGTCCATCCCGATCGTCGCAGGGGTGACGCCGGGCAAGCACACGTCACGCAAAGGATGGCTGACGAAGGACTTTCACTATCCCCAAAGCCCCTACACCGCCGACGTCAACGAGCCTCTCTGGACGACGCAGTTCGGCGACAAACGCTCCCTGCGTCAGATCGCCAAGGACGTGGCCTGGCACTTCCGCAAGTCGATCCGTCGTTTCTCCGATCCGTTCAGCTTCCGCCTTCTCTTCGCGATCCTGGACGGCCGCGCGCCGTCGATGCTCGAGCTGGTCGATCGGCCGAGCGCGTACGAGGACGTGGGACGCCTCTGCCGCTGGGGGCTCGTCATTCACGAGCTGAAAGACTACGAGACCGAAATGCGGTTGCTCGCGCCCTGGCGCGAGTGGAGCGGGCAGTCGATCGATCAGTTCGTGCTCGAGCGCGAGCACGCACGCCAGAAGCACGACAGCGAGATGGCGAGCGTGAGTGCGTCCGAACCGCGTGTCCGCACGCGTGCGGTCCGCGCGAAAGACCCGAAGTCTCCGACGGCCGCGCTGCTCGACGAGTTGCGGGCACGGCCGATCGCGAACGTGTCCCGTCCGAGAGCGTTGCTCTCGCGACGCAGGACCGACCGTCCCGGAAGGCTCGTCCCGCGACGCTCCACGCCGTACGTCGACCGCCGGAGCATCTCACTGCTTCTGACCAACGGCTCGGAGCGACGCCGCGGCCTCGAGCGCCGCAGGAATGCGTATGCCGTTCCGTTCCCCGATCGCCGACTGACGCGTTCGGCGTACGAGCAGGTCTTCCTCAAGCTCGTCTCGGGCGGACGCCTGCGAATGGGAGCGGACACGTATACGCCCGTCGGCATGAAGGGCTGGTACCACGCCATCTTCCGCCGCGAGTCCGACGGCGCAGAGCGATTGCTCTCGATCGATCAATTGCTCAGGAAGATGGGGGATTGGACTTGAGAGTGCTGAGACCCGGGTGCTGAGTGCTGAGTGCTGAGTCCTGAGTCCTGAGTCCTGCTCCCGGACACTTTCTTTCTTTCGGGGAGCTGCGCCGGGTGCCGTGCCGCTGCTGGATTGGGGGTGCGGAAGGACTCAGGACTCAGGGACTCAGGACTCAGCACTCAGCACTCAGGACTCACGCTACTCCCTGCTCCGGCGCTCCCAGTCCTCCTTGAACGCCTTCCCGGGCGAGCGCCCCTGGAGGCGCGGTCTCTCGAGGATCGTCGCAAGGATGTCGGCCACGCCCCAGGAAAGAAACGTCGTCGCGGCGATCGTGAAGAGCTGGGACCACGAATGCAGGCCGAGCAGGAGGAAGAGCGTGATGGGGATGGCGATGCCCATCACGATCAGACCGATCAGGAGTCGCAATCCGCTCACGCCCGGCTATTCAACCACATCAACGCGCCTCGATGATGGCCGCGGCTCCGGTTGCGTCGGCAATCCGGTTCTCGACGCGACTCTTGAAGTCCGCCTCGTAGTTCCGCACCTTCTTCAGGTAGTTCTGCGTCTCCCGGAACGGCGGCACGCCGCCGAAGCGCTTCACGTTCCCCTCCCCCGCGTTATAGGCGGCGATGACCTTCGTCTCATTCCCGTCGAAACGCTCGTTGAGGTACTTCAGATACTTCGCCCCGGCCGCGACATTCTGCTGAGGATTCGTCAGATCGCGTGCACCCATCCACCGGCCCGTGCGAGGGATGAGCTGCATGAGCCCAACCGCCCCGGCCCCGGAGCGGGCAGTGGGCTTGAACTGCGACTCGGCCTGAACGACCGCCGCCACGAGCTCCGGACGGACATTGTTCTTCTTCGCCTCCTTGTAGATGATCGTGCCGAACGGCACTTCCTTCCGGAAGAAATCTTCGCGCACCTTCTCCGTGATGATCGTCAGTTGCTTCGGCGCATCGGCCACCGTCGCGAGCGGAGACAATGTCGCGGCCTCCACGCCCCCGACAGCCGCCTCCATACCACTGGCAACCTCGCCTGCGATTGCGCGGGCCGCGTTGATGTCCCCGGCAAGAGCGCTGTCGAGTACGCTCGCGGAAGCCGAGCTCCGCGCTCCGCCTTGTGCATTTTGCTGCATCATCTGCAGAGGCGCACCAATGCCACCCACGGCCAGAGACGCGCCGAGCGCCCAGGTCGCATATTTCCGCCGCATCTCGTGAAGTTGTCTCTTTCGCGGCTTCACCGCCTCGACTTCCCTGCGAAGTTGTCCGCGATCGAAGTTGTCGAGAAACCGCTCTTGAAACGGCCGTCGCTTCGTCTTCGGCTCTGGCATCGGTCGTGTCCTCCTTTCGGTCGTCGACATACTTATCTGCAATGCGGAAGCCACGTTAAACAGCTGAGCTGGCGTAAGTTACTGCGGGATTCGCTTACGGTTTGGCCCGCTGACGGAAATGTGCTCCAATACTCTCCGCCGCGCACCTGACGCTGCCTCTCGGTACGTGGATCGAGGTGAAGGCGCGAGCGACCGGACGCAAGCTCCGCCTTCGCGTCAACGACCGCGGGCCGTACGCGAAGAAGTTCCGTCTCGATCTCTCCCAGGCCGCGGCGCGCTACCTTGGCGTGGACCGCCATCCCGACCGCCACGTCGAGATCCGGATCATCGCGCTACCGGGAGAGGAGCCGCTACCGGAGGACTCTCAGTTCGTTAGCCCTGAGCGAGCGGAGCGAGTCGAAGGGCCACGTTAGCAGCAATGCTGAACGTGCATCAGGAGAGTGCAGACGCGGGTAGGTCTGCGCGGCGCAGATGCTAACCTGGCCCCTCGACTCGCTTCGCTCGCTCGGGGCTAAAGCTTTGGGCTAAAGCTTAGGACGTCCCCGGCAGGGTGAAGCAGAACGTGCTTCCCTCGCCCGGAGTCGATTCGACGGTCAGCTCCCCGCCGTGGCTCTCGATGAGACGCTTCGCGAGGTAGAGACCGTATCCGGGGCCGCCGCCGCGGGCCTTGTCGAGCTTGCTCATGCCTCCGAGCTCGAAGACCTGGCTGATGTAGCGCGGGTCGATGCCGATGCCGTTGTCGCGGACGCAGAAACGGACGCCCGCGCCGTCGCTGTTGCAGTCGACGGCGATGTGACGCTCCCCTTTCTCGCGATCGCTGAAGAAGAGCGCGTTTGCCACGATCGCGCCGATCGCCTCGCGGATCTTCTCAGGATCGACGTTGACCACCGGGAGATCGGTAGGCAGATCGACACGCACCTCCCCCTCCTCGATCTGGAAGTTGTACTTGAGGATCACCTCCTCCACCACTTCACGCAGAGGAGTGGGCTTGTGCGCGCTGGGACGAGCCAGGAGCTTGACCATGTGCGACATCTCATCGAGCACGCGCTTCATATACTGCGCGCTCGAGCGGATGCGGCGCAGGAAGTCCTGCCCCTCCTCGTCCAGCTTGTCTTGGTAGTCGCTCAGCAGCAGATCGCTGAACCCGTCGACGGCGAAGATCGGCGACTTCAGGTCATGCGACAACACGCTGAAGAAACGGACCAGTTCCTCGTGGCTGACGGGCCTTTCCGCAGCGGAGTACTCCGAAGCTTCGATGCTGCACCTCCCACGACGGCGCGTCGCTGCAACGAATGCACCAGCCGTCCCTAGAGCCGCTTTCGAGGAACGTGTCATCCTGAGCCGCGGAGACGGCGAAGGACCTTCTCTGTTGCGTGCTGGAAGGTCCTTCGCTGTCTACGCAGCTCAGGATGACACCTCTTTCTGCCGCGCAGGCTCCTTGACGGGCTAGTTCTTGCGGAACGCCGCGATCAGTCCTTTTCCCGCGATCTCGCCGGCGCCGTCCGCGTCGATCACGATGGCCGTCTTCGGAGGGATCCCGAGTCCGAGCTCGACATCGGGCAGGGACATCAGGCGCCGCAAAGCCACGTCGTTCTGCGGATCGAAACCGGTGTCGACGACGGTTTTCGCGAGCCAGCCGAATCCGCCCAGCGCTCCGCCGGAGCGCATGTCGCGCGCGTGCGTGCCGAAGCAGGCGGCCGCCGCGCCGATGGCCGCGATCACCGCGCCGCTCGCGGCGGCGTCGCGCAGGGCCATCTCCGCGGCCGACTCGCGGACTGTCTCGAGAAGGTGGTTCGTCACGCCCCCGCCCAGGTAGATCATCCCCGCCCCGAGGATCGCGTTCAGACTCTTCTGGCGACGGGCATCTCTTCCACGATAGATCGGGACGTTGACCACCTCCACGCCGGGATCGATCTCGCGGAAGTATTTGCCGATGTGGGCCGCGTACTCCGCCGAGCCCGAGGCCGTCGGCAGGAACGCGATCGTGCGCCGGTCCGCGGGCAGTTTCGCGAGAAGCAATGCGTCGATCTCCCGCGTCTCGCCGAACGAGAACTCTCCTCCGCCGATCAGCACGAGTGCCTTCACCGGAACGGCGAGCTGCAACGCGAGCTTCATCGCGCGCATCCTACAATGCCGGAAGGATGAAGGTCGGAAGGATGAAGGATGAAGGATGAAGAGCGTAACCCTCATCCCACGCCCGCCTCCATCCGTCCCGACATGTCTTCCTCCGTCGCAATTCCTTCGACCTCATCCTTCATCCTTCCGACCTTCATCCTTCATCCTTCCGAATCCTTCCGACCTTCATCGCGGTACCATCGCGCCATCCCCTCGGGCGTCAACGCCCCGAATCGAAATGCAGGAGGTCTCATGCGACGGACACTACTCATCACCCTGGCGCTCCTCGCCTCTCCGGCGCTCGCCCAGGAGAGCATCACTCCCGATCAGCTCTGGTCCGCGATGCTGCAGGGCAACCGGCAGTTCGTCGGCGGGAGGATCGTCTACGACAACCTCAAAGCCGAGCGCGAGCTGCTGAAAGACGGCCAGCTTCCGCCGATCACGGTGTTGGCGTGCTCGGACAGCCGCGTGCCGCCGGAGCTCGTCTTCAACCAGTCGCTCGGCGGCCTGTTCGTCATTCGCACCGCGGGGAATGTCGCCGACGACTTCGGCCTCGCATCGATCGAGTTCGCGCTGTCGAAGGGTTGGACGAAGCTGATCGTGATCCTCGCGCACGAGGATTGCGGTGCGGTGAAGGCATCACTGGGCGGGGCCGATCCCTCGACGCCGTCGCTGAACGCTCTGGCCAAGCGCATCCGCTCCTCGTTCGTCGGCATCCCTTACGACTCGGTCGACAAGGCGAACGTACGCAGGGCCACGGAAGCGAACGCCCGCGCGTCCGCGGCGCAGCTTCTCGCCGGCAGCATCATGGTGCGGGACGCCGCCCTCACCGATCGCATCGAGATCGTGACGGCGTACTACGAGCTCGTCTCGGGCGAGGTGAAGAAGGTGGACTGAGACACTAGCGTTTCCAGACCTCTTCGATCTTCTTGCCCATGTCGCTCGGAGCCTTCACGACGTGAATGCCGGCCGCGGTGAGCGCAGCCATCTTCTCCGCCGCCGTGCCTTTGCCGCCGCTGATGATCGCGCCGGCGTGGCCCATGCGCCGTCCCGGGGGAGCGGTCTGGCCGGCGATGAACGCGACGACGGGCTTGGTCACGTTCGTCTTCACGAACTCCGCCGCCTCTTCCTCCGCACTGCCGCCGATCTCGCCGATCATGATGATCGCCTCGGTCCGTGGGTCGGCCTGGAACGCCGCCAGGCAGTCGATGAAGTTCGTTCCCGGCAGCGGATCGCCGCCGATGCCGACCGCCGTCGACTGGCCGATGTTCCGGGTCTGCCCCACGGCCTCGTAGGTGAGCGTTCCCGAGCGCGACACGATTCCGATGGGGCCGGCCTTGTGGATGTGTCCCGGCATGATCCCGATCTTCGCCTGGTCGGGCGTGATGATGCCCGGACAGTTCGGACCGATCAGCCGCGAAGGCGCTCTGCCTTCCGCGACCCGCCGGGCGTTGTTCTTCCTCAGAAAATCGTGGGCCTTGATCATGTCATTCACCGGGATACCCTCGGTGATGCACACGATCAGCTCGATGCCGGCGTCGGCCGACTCCATGATCGCGTCGGCCGCGAACGGCGGGGGCACGAAGATGAGCGAGCAATTCGCGCCCGCGTTCTGCCGCGCGTCCAGGACCGTGTTGAAGACCGCGAAGCCCTCGTGGGTCGTGCCCCCTTTGCCGGGCGTCACGCCTCCGACGACCTGCGTTCCGTAGTCGCGGCAGCCGATCGCGTGGAAAGTCCCCTCGCGGCCGGTGATGCCCTGAACGATGACCTTCGTGTTCTTGTCTGCCCAGATTGCCATTACGCCTGTCCCTTTGCCGCAGCGACGACTTTCTGCGCCGCATCCCACATCCCGTCCGCGGTGATCAGCGGAAGCCCGGACTCCTCGAGGATCTTCTTGCCGAGCTCTACGTTCGTCCCTTCGAGACGGACGACGACGGGCACGGGCAGACCGACCTCTCGCGAGGCGCTGACCACGCCCTCGGCGATGCGGTCGCCGCGCATGATGCCGCCGAAGATGTTGATGAGGATGGCCTTCACGTGCTTGTCGCTGAGGATGATCCGGAAGGCGTTCTTCACCTGTTCGGCGCTCGCGCCTCCGCCGACGTCGAGGAAGTTCGCCGGCTCTCCGCCCGCGAGCTTGATGATGTCCATCGTGGACATGGCCAGTCCCGCGCCGTTGACCATGCAGCCGACGTTGCCGTCGAGCTTGATGTAGTTCAGCCCGTGCTTCGAGGCTTCGACCTCGAGCGGGTCCTCCTCGTGAAGGTCGCGCATCTCGACGATGTCCTTGTGCCGGAACAGCGCGTTGTCGTCGAAGTTCATCTTGCAGTCGAGAGCCATGACGTCCCCTTCCTTGGTGACGAGGAGGGGGTTGATCTCCGCGAGCGATGCATCGGTCTCGACGTACGCGCGGAAGAGCTTCTGCAGGAAAACGACGCACTTCTTGTACGCATCGCCCGAGAGTCCGAGGGAGTACGCGATCTGGCGCGCCTGGAACGGCTGCACACCGAGGACGGTATCGATCGGCTCGCGGTGAATGGCGTTCGGATCCTTCGCCACGACTTCCTCGATGTCCATGCCGCCCTGCGCCGACGCCATCACGACGTTCATGCCGGACGCACGATCGAGGGTGATGGCCAGGTATAGCTCCTTGTCGATGTTGAGCGCCTCCTCGATCAGAACCTTGCGCACCAGGCGCCCTTCGGGACCGGTCTGGTGCGTGACGAGGGTCATGCCCAGCATCTTCTTCGTCAGTTCGGCCGCTTCGTCGGCGTTCTGGGCCAGCTTCACGCCGCCGCCCTTGCCACGGCCTCCGGCGTGAATCTGCGCCTTCACCACGACGCGTCCGCCCAGCTCTTTCGCCGCCTGCCGCGCCTCGTCGGGATTGTCGACCACGACTCCGCGAGGCGTCGGAACGCCGTACCGCCGGAGGATCTCTTTCGCCTGGTATTCGTGAACCTTCATAGCGGCGCGGGTTGTATCACAACAGTAGCCGGTAGCCAGTGATCAGTTGCCGAGGGACTTCCAGGCTGAACGGTACGTACTGGCTACTGGCTACCGGACCACTGGCTACTGGCCTCCCGACAGCGCCTCCTCGAGCACGCGCCGCAACCGCAGCCCGCCCCTCAGCAGCCGTTCATAAATGATCCCGCTGTTCTTCTTAGCGTACTCCGCGCCGAGGGTGCCGTTGCCGATGTCGTAGGCGTGGTGGACGGCGGCATAGTGCGATTCGTTGAACCACTCCGCGAGCGTGCCGCGCTGGATCTCTTCGACGCTGCGTCCGCGCATCTCGTAGGACATGAGGTAGTCGGCGTATTCGTCGACGGTTGCCGGACCCCAGTCGACGAGCAGTCCGTCCCACGCGCTGTGCAGGTTCGTCTCGACGCCGAGCAGGCGGATCTTCACCAGGTTCCCGCCGCGGTCCATGACCATCTGGCCGGTTGCCTCGTCCTTGATCTGTCCTCCCGCCGCGTGCATGGGCTGGTGCAGGTCGCCCATGAAGTGGACGATGTAGATCAGGGCCTCGCGGCGCTTGTCGCGCGGCTGGGCCCTGTCTTTGAGCACAGCCGTGTACTTCTCGATCGCCGCCACGACGCACTGGTCGTCCTTGCAGTCGCGCGCGCGATCGAACGTGGTCTGATCGTTCGGGATGTTGCTGTAGTGCAGAGGTCCCGTGTCGCCGGGACGAAGCCCCTTCGTCTCGTCGGCGCGCCAGTCATCGGGCAGCGATGCAATGTCGCGCAGCGGCGCGGAGAAATTCAGCCTCCGCACCTGCGCGGCGACGTTCGGCGAGAGGCCGCGCTCGGCGATCTCGGCGGTGACGGCGTGCCCCTTCGAGCCCCAGCCATAAGCGCTGGCAGGGACGAGCGCGAGGAGAAGGATCGTGAGTTTCGCGATTCGCATGGACTCATCTTACTTTCTAGGAGATGAGCGGGTGGCAGGGAGGTAGGAGCCACCAACTAACCCGCATTTCTCGCAGCGTGAGGGGTCATTTGCCAGTGTGTCGTCCAGAAGCTTGCGCGGCAGAACTTCAGACGCGCTGCGCCGCCCGAAGCCGCGTTGTCGAAATGTACCGGAAACGTGCCGCGAGCCCGCGTAGCGGGCAAGAGGGAATAGCCCCCGGCTTTAGCCGGGGGTTCGGCGACCGGGCCAGCTCAGCCCGCGTAGCGGGCGGCAGAATGGTCCTGTCGCCCGCTACGCGGGCTGGATGGAGCCATGCGCAAGTCCCCCGGCTGAAGCCGTCGGCTGAAGCCGGGGGCTATTCCCTCTTGCCCGCTACGCGGGCGTCCGGGGACCCACACGGGAAGTTGCGAACTGTCAAACTACAGGGCGCGCCTTCGCGTCCCAGACGAGGAAGGGGCGACCGCAGACGGTGTGAGAAATGCCCGCTGGACATAGACTCACCGACGTGCAACCCGGCGACATCATCACCATCGAGCCCGCCGAGCTCGTCGCCGGCGGCGACGCTTTGGCGAAGATCGATGGCTTCCCGGTCTTCGCCTCGAACGTCTTTCCGGGCGACATCGCCCGCGTGCGGTTGATCGAGGTGAAGAAGGGATTTGCGAAGGCGGACCTGGTGGAGCTCGTCACACCCAGTCCGTGGCGGCGCGCGATGCCGTGTCCCGTCGCGAACGACTGCGGCGGCTGCGACTGGACGGCGCTGCGGCTCGACAAACAGCTCGATGCGAAGCGACGCATTCTCTCCGAGTCGCTGCGGCGCATCGGGAAGCTCGACGTGCGCTCGCTGCCGGAGATCGCGATTCACCCGTCGCCGCTGAACTACCGGCTCCGCTCGCGCCTGCACCGCGAGGGTGACGCGGTGGGGTTCTACGCGATGCGCTCGAATCGCGTGGTGCCGCTCGCGCGGGAGTGCGAGGTGGTGGGCGTGGAGACGGCGCGCGCACTGGGCTCCGCACCGCCGGCGTCCGCGCCGGCTGACGCGCACGCGTCTCGCGTGCGCATGTCAGCCGTCGGGACGACGGCGGTCCGGGAGGAGCACGATATCTGGGAGCTCGAAGGCAACGTCATCACCGGCGAGCGCGACCTCACCATCACCGTCGACGCCTTCACCTATCGCCTCGACACCGGCGCCTTCTTCCAGGTCAACCGGCACCTCCTCGGCACGATGTTGCGTCTCGTCACCGAGCACGCGAAGCGCGTGAAGAACAGGCACACGGCCGTCGACCTCTACGGCGGCGTCGGATTCTTCACCGTCCCGCTCGCGCGGGTCTTCGCGCACGTGACGATGATCGAAGGGTCGCCGTCCTCCGCCCGCTACGCAAGGATGAACGTGCCGAGGAATGTGAAGGTCATCGCCGCAGCGGTCGAGGAGAAGATGCGCACGTTCCCGGAGGTCGATTTCACGTTCCTCGATCCTCCCCGGGCCGGGACGCGCAGGAACGTCATCGACGCCATCGGCGCACAGACGAAGGAAAAGATTGCGTATCTCTCCTGCGATCCCGTAACCTTTGCACGGGACGCGAGCCGGCTGATCGCGTCGGGCTGGCGCCTCGCCTCGCTGGACCTCCTCGACCTCTTCCCGAATACCCATCACGTCGAGACGCTCTCCTCGTTCGAGCGTGCGCAATGACACACCGGCCGCACTTCCCCTCATCGCATTAGTCGCCGGCCTCGCGATTCCGTTCGAGAACCCCTGGTTCGCCGCAGTCGGCTTGACCGTTGCGAGCTGCGGGCTGCGAGCGGCGAGGCCTCTTCTGTTCACGGTCCTGGGCATCGTTCTATCGATCCACCTGCAGTCGCGCAGCGCGCGCGAGCGCGCCGCGTTCGCGCTGATTCATCCCGAGCGTTTCGTCACCATCGAGGCTCCGCTGGAGCGCGACTGGACGCGTCGGGACGACTCGTTCCTTCTCCGCTCCTCGCGTTTCCGCGCGAACGGATTCGCATTCGAGCAGCCGCTCGCGGTCTATGCGCGCTTCGAGCCCCCGGAAATGGTGATGGAGGCGGAGCTGCGCGCCGAGGGCTTTCTGCGCGAGGGCGAGTACGGCGGCTTCGTTCTGTCCCTCAAGTCGCCAGACCTGATGTCGTACGGGGGCGCGCTCCCGCGGTGGCATCCCGCCGCATGGAACCGTGCGCTGGCCAACCGGCTCGAGCCCCACGCGCGCGATCATCCCGAAGAGGTCGCATTCGCGCACGCGCTCCTGCTCGGACGGGGCGAGTTGCTCACGGAATCGATGCGCGAGAGCTTCCGCCGCGGCGGGACGTATCACCTGCTCGTCTTCTCCGGCCTGCAGATCGCGGTTGCCGCGGGGCTCCTCGCGGCACTGCTCCGCCGCTTCCACGCCCAGCGCGCCTCGGATTGGCTCCTGCTCCTCTTCGCCGTCCTCGCGCCGCTCTTCATCGGCTCGACCGCATCGGTCTCCCGCGCGAGCGTCGGCATCGGCCTCTACGCGCTCTCGCGGCTCCTGAAACGCCCGACGGCGGTCGAGAATCTCTGGTGCGTCGCCGCGATGGCGCGGTTGATCCTCGAGCCGCGCGATCTCACCGAGGCATCGTTTCATCTGACCTATGCGGGTGCCGGCGCATTGATCTTCGTCGGAAAACACTTCCGCAAACCGTTCGGACATCTGCTGGGCGCCGAGACGGCGATCGCGCCGCTCACCCTGTTCCACTTTCACCAGTACGCGCTCGGCGGCTCGATCGTG
This sequence comes from uncultured Thermoanaerobaculia bacterium, assembly GCA_964558905.1. Taxonomy (GTDB): domain Bacteria; phylum Acidobacteriota; class Thermoanaerobaculia; order Gp7-AA8; family Gp7-AA8; genus QHVT01. The sequence goes on from CAZLGP010000275.1 coordinate 92,195, forward strand.
ACGCTGTTGATGTCCCCGGTGATCTTCGCCATGCTGGCCGTGTCTGCGCTCGCCTGCATTCATCCCTGGTTCCTGGAGCCGATCGGATGGCTGCACCGGCTCTGCATGCTGCTGAACGCCGCCGGGATCGCGGGCATCTTCGCCGCGCCGCCACTCCCCTCGCTGATCGCTGGAGGAGTGTGCGCGTTGATCGCCATCGCCGCACTCCGGGGGAGGGGACGGGCGATCGCCGTCACGCTTGCGTTGCTCCTCCCGAGCGCGGCCGCGGTCGTTCGCTCGTTCTCGCAGCGGAGCGTCGACGTCCCCACGGTCACGTTCTTCGACATCGGGCAGGGCGACGCGATCGCGGTGCGTTCCGGAACGAAGACCATCCTCATCGACGGCGGCCGGGGGGCGCGCATCCTCCCGCTCCTGGCCGACCGCGGTGTCCGCCGCATCGACATGGTCGTCCTCTCGCATGCGCATCCCGATCATTGCGACGGGCTCGCGCCCGTGCTCGCGCAGTTCGACGTCGGAACGTTGATCGTGACACCACGGCGGTTCCACGGCGAGTGCGCGGCGGCAATGCTCGAATCCACGCGCGCTCCGATCCGGCTCGTTCGGGACGGGGACATCCTTCACCTCGACGACCTCCGGATCGCGGTCCACGTCGCCGAGGCCCGGTTCCGGCGAGCGCCGGAGAACAACGCCTCGCTCGTCTTGCGCGTCGAAGCCGGGGGACGCACGTTCCTGTTCACGGGCGACATCGAGAAGGAGGCCGAGCTGTATCTCTCCGACGTGGACCTCCGTGCGGACGTGCTCAAGGTCGCCCACCACGGAAGCCGCAGCTCGACATCGGCGACCTTCCTGGACAACGCGCGGCCGCGCATCGCCGTCGTCTCCTGCGGCCGTCGCAACCTCTTCGGGCATCCGCACCCCGAGGTGCTCGACATCCTTCACGACCGCCGGATCCGCACGTGGCGCACCGATCGCGACGGCACGATCGACGTCGAAGTCCGCGACGGGCGGCTGTACGTCCGGTCGGGATTGGACTAGTGTGAGATACAACACTAAAGTCATCGCGCACCACCATGGGCAATACACTCCTTCGTCTGGGCCTCTGGACTCTCATTCTCGTTCTGGCGCTGTATGTCCTCGCCTCGACGTACAGCGAACAGGCGTGGACCGAGCTGATCTCCACGCCGATGCTCGTCCAGGCGATGGTGTTCGCCGCATTCCTCATCGCGACCGGCATCGTGCTCCGCGTCCTCGGGTTCGGCGCGAGGGCGGTAACGAAGAACCGCTGCCGCACGTGCCGCACGCCCATCCCGCCGGGCGCGATCTACTGCCGCGCCCACCTCCGGTCCATCCTCCATGAGGAGGATGACAAGACCCACGCGTCGAGAATCCGGCGTTGACGCGAAGTCCTCAGTCCTCAGTCCTGAGTCCTGAAGGGAGCTCGCGATGATGTCACTCGGGACTCAGGACTCAGCACTCAGGACTCCCATCATCCTCCTCGGCCCCACCGGCAGCGGCAAATCCTCTCTCGCCCTCCGGCTCGCGGAGACCATCGGCGGGGAGATCGTCAACTACGACTCCGTGCAGATCTACCGCGGCTTCGACATCGGCAGCGCGAAACCGTCGGCCGAGGAGCGCGCGCGGGTGCCGCATCACCTCTTCGACATCGTCGATGCGGACGACGAGTTCAACGCCGCGGACTACGGGCGGCTGGCGCGTGAAGTGTGCGCCGGCATCGAAACCCCGATCTTCGTCGGCGGGACGTTCTTCTATGTTCGCGCCTTCCTCTCCAGCCTGCCGGAGATGCCGGGCCGAGACGAGGCCTTGCGCGCGCGCATCCGGCGGGTCGCCACCCGTACGGGTGGCGGGGCGCGACTGCATCGCTGGCTGTCGAAAATCGATCCGCGAAGTGGTAGAAAGATCGCCCCCGCCGACCGCCACCGCGTCGAGCGGGCTTTGGAGGTCTGGATCACGAGCGGCCGCCCGATCTCGAGCTGGGAGCTCGATGCGGACAACGAATTGCAGGTACTGAAAATCGGCTTGCGAGCCGACCGCGCTCGGCTCTCGCCCATTCTGGACGCCCGGGTGGAGCGGATGTATCGCGGCGGACTCGTTGACGAGACTCGGGCACTTCTTGCGCGATTCGAGGGGACAGCCCGTCCGTTCGGGACGATTGGCTACAAGGAAGCGGCGGCGGTGGCACGGGGAGAGATGTCGGAGCGCGACGCGATCGAAGAAACCAAACGCCGCACCCGCGCGTACGCAAAACGGCAACGGACCTGGCTTCGCTCGGAGCGGAATGTGCAGTGGGTCGACGCCGGAAATGAAGCATTCGCGGCCGCGCTGCGAATCATCGAGGGGAACGCTTGAAACGGACGAAACCACTCATCGTTGCGGGAGCGCTCGTGCTCGCCGCCTGCACCACCACGGCCCCGCCGCCGCCCATGGTCGCGCCGCAGGGCGAGGACCGTTACCTGATCGATCCACGTAGTGGCTTCACCGGGACGATGGCGCCGGCGATCGCGCAGAAGTTCGAGGCCGCGTGGCGACACGCGCTTGCGGGAAATGACGCCGAGGCCCAGCGGAATCTCGCGGAGCTGCGCCAGCGTGCGCCGGAGCTTCCGCCGGCGACGCTGCTCGAGGCATTCCTCGCCATCCGCGAAGGAGGGTTCGACGACGCACGACGTCTGATCGCACGCGTGGATCCGGACACTCTGGCCGCACGCGTGTACGAGGCGGAGATCGCCGTTCGCGAGGGCGAGATACGCATCGCCTACGACCTCTACCGGCAGATCGCCGCGCTCCCGGACGCGCCCGCGACGGCGCGTGAGCGCCTGACCGAGCTCGAAGGAGCGCTGTTCAACGAGTTGTATGCCGCGGCGCAGGGCGCGTCCGACGCGGAGGCCATCCGCCTCCTGCGCGAGGCGCTCACGTTCAACTCCGGCGCGATCGAGGCGCGCATCCTCCTCTCGCAGAAGCTCGTCGCGCAGCGGCAGTTCGACGAGGCTCGCCGCGAGCTCGAGCCGCTGCTCGACGTCGCAGCCGACCGTCCCGAGGTGCAGGAGATCCTCGCCGAGATCGACGTGGGGCGAGGTCGATATCAGGAAGCGATCGTCCGCTACGACCGCCTTTCGCGCCGGACGCGGGAGCCGCGTCATGCGCAGCGCCTCGAGGAGATCAAGAGCGAGTGGAGCGCGGCGAACATGCCCGCGCACTACCGCGCGGCGCTCGACAGCCTCGCCGTGACTCGGAGTGACTTCGCGGTCCTGCTCTACTGGACCGTGCCCTCGGTGCGATTCGCGCAGAACCTCGGCACTCCGCGGATCGCTGTCGACGTCGAGGACGTCGCCGGACGCGACGAGATCATCCGGACCATCGCCCTGGGGTTGTATGACGTCGATCCCGTCACGCGCCGGGTCGGACCCCATCGCATCGTGACGGCTTCGCGCGTGTCGCACCATCTCGCACGCGTGCTCGTTCTGCGCGGTGCCCCCTGTGCGCGCGGTAGCTCCTCGGTGCTGGCAGCCTGCGGGGTAGGTGACCCGCTCGACACACACGCGCCGGATGCAGCGGTGTCGGGAGCGGTAGTGAGGGCGGCCCTGGAGCAGGTGGCAAAACAGCTCTAGCCGGCACGGCCGGCAGCGCTGGTTGCTCCGCCTCGCGGCACGTTCATGGATGGAGTCGACGTCCGCGGCTTCGGGCGGCGCAGCGCGCCTGAGATTTCTGCCGCGCAGACCCATGGGACGGATAGGTAGCTACCCATTCGTCCCATTCGTCCCATCCGTCCTATTCGTCCCATTCGTCCCATTCGTCCCATTCGTCCCATTCGTCCTATTCGTCCCATTCGTCCCCTCAGAACAGCGACAACCTGGGGATCCCGAACCTCTCCCGCGCGAGCCTCCGCAGGTGCGCCTCCAGCGAGCGCGCGCGCGTCTTCTCATCCGCTCCTGCTACCAGTGCCTCCGCCTCCTCGCGCAGCTCCGGCGCCTGCGGCAACAACTCCTCGATGAGCGCAGCCTCCAGCGTCATCAACTCTTCCTCGATGTGCGGAACGCTTCCGCGCAATGCGCGCACGCGATCCGCGTAGGGAGTCGGCAGGGCGGCAGCCAACTCTTCGAGTCGCGCGCTTGGGTCCTCTTCCGGAACCGCACCGTCCGCGCCGATGGCGAGCTCGCGGCGCTCGTCCCAGAGCTCCTTCACCGCATGGCGGCAGAAGCGGAGGCCGTTGACCGTTCGCCCCTTCGCTTCATGTTTGTCGAACACCGAATCGATGGCTTCGATCACCACTGGCAGCGGGATCTCCGCGGCCCGCCACTCCTGCATCAGCACCCAGTCCTTCGAGTTGAGGGTAAAGGGCGTCCCACGCCGGCCGATGAAGTGAGCCTCGATTTCCGTGAAGTAGTTGCTCGACACGGTGCGCACCGTACGATCAGCTACAATCACGCGTCAACGTCCACGGAGTCCCGGTTATGGAATCGATCCCGCCGCGCGCGGAAGTCACTGTCTATTCGCCCCTTTTCTCCCCCTTCCGCCAGCCGCTGCAGGGGGAAGCCGTCTCCATCGGCCGCGCGTCCGACTGTTCGATTCCCATCAAAGACCGTTACCTCTCGCGTAAACACGCCGAGATCATTGCCGTCGGCAGCACGTGGATGCTCAAGGATCTGGGCAGTGCCAATGGCACGTACCTCAACGGTTCGCGCGTCGAGCGCGACGAGCTCCTGAAAACCGGCGACCGCATCCGCCTCGGCGACACCGAGATCGTCTTCGAGACTTCCGGTGCGAGCACGGATCGCTTCATCGCCGTCGCCGACTCCGCCAGTGGAGGCTCGAACCCCACGATCGCCATTCCGGTCGGCGAGATCTCCGACCGTCCCGAGGAGCAGGACGTCGCGCGACTACAGACGTTGACGATGTTGGCACGCGAGCTCATCGAAGACCGACCGATGGACGAGCTGTTCGGCTTCATCACCGAGCGGATCATGGAGCACCTCCATCCGTCGCGCACCGCCATCGCTCTTCTCGGTCCCGACGGCCGCTCCTTCACGAAGGTCGAGGTGCGCCGACAGGACAAGACCGATCAGAGCGAGCTGACGATCAGTCACACGCTGCTCTCCGCGGTCGTCGAGGAGAAGAAGGCCCTCGCCTTCGTCGACGTCAGCGTCGACGAGAAGCTTCGCCGTGCACAGTCGATCATCATGCAGGGCATTCACTCGATCCTCTGCACGCCGCTCCTCATCGGCGAGGCCGTCGTCGGAGTCCTCTACGTCGACTACCTCTTCACCCAGCGCTCGATCTCCGAGGAGGACGTGCGGCTCGTGGCACAGATCGGCCGCTTCGCCGCGATCAAGCTCGAGACCACGCGCTTGCGCGAGGAAGCAATCCAGAAGCGGATCATGGACGAGGAGCTCAAGACCGCGTCCGGAATCCAGCGCCGCCTGCTGCCGCCGGCACCGACGAGCATTCCCGGCTTCACGTTCGTCGGGAAGAACCAGCCCTGCCGGACCGTCAGCGGCGACTACTACGACTTCGCCGTGCGCCCCGACGGCCGCATCTACTTCGTCATCGGCGATGTGAGCGGCAAGGGCGTCACGGCCGGACTGATGATGGCCGGCCTCCAGGTCGCGTTCCGTATCTTCTCGAAGAGCGATCCCGATCCGGCCGTGCTCGTCACTCAGCTCAACGTCGCATTGAAGGAGAACCTGCCGCAATCAAAATTCGTCACGCTCTTCCTCGGGCGGCTGGACACGAAGACCGGAATGATCGAGTACGTGAACGCCGGACACACGCCGCCGCTCTGGCTGAGCAGGAACGGCGCGGTCGAGATGACCGAGAGCGATCTCCTCCTCGGTGTTATCTCGCGCGCGGAGTTCACGACCCGCGGTCTGCAACTCGATCCGGGCGACTCGCTCATCCTCTTCACCGACGGCGTGACCGAAGCGCGCGATCGCGCCGGCGTGGACCTCGGATCGACGATCATCGCCGACGCGCTCCAGAAGCTGCACGGCGCCGACGCGGACGCGATCGCGACCTCGGTCAACGACACCGTCCTGCAGCACGTCGGCGATGCGGAGAACCTCGACGACGACGTCACCCTCCTCGTCGTGAGCCGCGCTTCGAGTTAGCCCGAAATCTCAGAGTCTCAAAGTCTCAAAGTCTCAAAGACCCACCCGCCCGATGGGGATCGCAGACGGTCTCCTACTTCCAAGTCTCAAAGAACTCGTCGCCGCGTTCCTTTGCGACTTTGCGACTTTGCGACTTTGAGACTCTGAAACTTCCGGGTCAGACCCAACTCTCCTACGAAAGACCCTCGTCCGCCAGCCACACCTCGATCGCCCGGGTCGCCTGGTCATTCTTGAAGTTGAAGAACGATCGCTCGACGCGGCGATCCTCGGTGAGGATGCGGCGGAACTCGGCGGCATCGTCGACGGCGCGCGCGAGATGCTCGCGCATCACCGAGAAGTCCATCTTCTCCACGAACAGCCGCCTGTCCTCGGCCTCCGACTCCGGTGTGCGCGTCGGGATGCGGCGGAAGCGTGTGGCCTCGCCCGGCGGCGGCGCTTCGAGAGGGATGTCGACGATGTCGCCGGTCTCGACATCGAGGTAATGCGCCAATGCCACGCCGAGGTAGGCGACTTGCAAGCCATCGAGATCGACCATGAACGCAATGATATCTTCCGCGCCATGAGCCAGGACCGGCTCGACGCGAGCCTCGACATCGACCTCCGGCCGACGGTCGAGATCGTTCGAATCATTCAGGAGCAGGACGCGCTCGTCGCGGGTGCCGTGGCGGCGCAGGCCGACCGCATCGCACACGCCATCGATCAGATCGCCGACCGTCTTAGCCATGGCGGTCGCCTTTTCTATGCCGGCGCCGGCACGAGCGGCCGCATCGCCATGCTCGACGCTTCCGAGCTCCCGCCGACGTTCGGCGTTTCGCCCGACCTCGTCCGCGTGCTCATGGCCGGCGGCGAGCGAGCGTATTTCGAAGCGGTCGAAGGCGCGGAGGACGACGAGGACGCCGCGATCGATGTGGTGAGTTGCGAGGTGACGGCGGACGACGCGATCGTCGGCATCGCCGCGTCCGGGACGACGCCGTTCACGGTCGCAGCCGTCCGCCGCGCGAACATGCTCGGCGCGCTCACCGTCGGGGTCACGAACGTTGCGTCGTCGCCGCTCGCACAGCACGTCGACATTCCGATCGTGATCGAGAGCGGCCCCGAGGTGATCATGGGGTCCACGAGGATGAAGAGCGGGACCGCGCAGAAGCTCGTCCTCAATCAGATCTCGACCGGCGTGATGATCCGGCTGGGACGCGTCTACTCGAACCTCATGATCGACATGCCCGCGACGAACGAGAAACTGCGGAGCCGCGCTGTGCGGATGGTCGAGCTCGCGGCCGGTATCCCACGTCCGATGGCCGTGCAGGCGATGCGCGAGTCGGACGGGAACGTGAAAGTGGCGACAGTGATCGCTCGCCGCAAAGTGAGCGCCGAGGAAGCGCGTGCGCTGCTCGAAACGAAGACGCTGCGCGAGGTGCTGGCATGAGTCTTCGAGTCTTCGAGTCTTCGAGTCGTCGAGCGTTCTCGAGCGATTTGCCTTCTCGTCGACTCGAAGGCTCGAAGACTCGAAGACTTGCCGAGGTGGTCGCGCCGTGAACCGTCTCGAGCGACTGATGCACGTCGCCACCAAGTACTCGCGACGCATCATCGGCATCATGTCCGGCACCTCCCTCGACGCCATCGACGTGGCGATGGTGCGCATCCAGAAGCACGGCATCAACGCGGCCGTGAAGCTCGAACACTTCCGCGAGTTCCCCTACCCGCCGAAGATCCGCGCCGTCGTCCGCGAGCTGTTCGACCCGAAACGCGCCCGCGTCGATGACATCTGCCGTTACGACTTCATTCTCGGCGAAGTCTTCGCCGCCGCGGTCCTCAAGCTGCTGGAGGAAACGAAGATCAAACCCGACAGCGTCGATCTCGTCGCCACGGCGGGACAGACCATCTGGCACGACCCGGAGCTGATCCTCGTCGAGCCCGACGTCGACTGGATGGATCATCCGATCGAGACGCGCTCCACATTCGCGATCGGGCAATCCGCCGTCATCGCGGAGCGCACCGGCATCATGACCATCGGCGATCTCCGCGTCCGCGACGTCGCCGCCGGCGGCCAGGGCGCGCCACTCGTCCCGTACTTCGACTGGGTCCTGCTGCGGCACAAGACCCGCGGCCGCGCGATTCAGAACATCGGCGGGATTGGCAACGTCACTTACATCCCGCCCAGGGCGAGCTGGAACGACGTCATCGCGTTCGACACCGGCCCGGGCAACATGATCATCGACGAGCTGGCCTGGGTCGCGACGAACGGCAGGCAGACCTACGACGTCGACGGCGTGCTCGGCGCGGCGGGCCGGGTGGACGAAGAGCTGCTGTCGGACTGGATGGCCGATCCGTATTTCGCCAAGTCGCCGCCGAAGACCACGGGCCGCGAGCTCTTCGGAGCACAGTTCGGCGCTCGCATCCTCGCGGAGGCCGCCGACGTGGACATCCAAGACCTCATCGCCACGGCAACCGCCCTGACCGCCGAGAGCATCGCCCGCTCCTACCGCGAGTTCGTGCTGCCGCGAGGCCCGATTCACGAGGTGTTGCTTGCCGGTGGCGGCGCGAAGAACCCGACCCTGGTGCGCATGCTCCGCGAGCGGATGCCGAAACAGAAGCTGATGATCTACAAGGCATCCGAGGCGAAGGAAGCCATGGCGATGGCGATGATTGCGAACGATTCCGTCGTGGGACTGGTGACGAACGTGGCCGGAGCGACGGGCGGACGGCCGACGGTACTGGGGAAGATATGTTTGTGATCTTGTTGGCGGTTGGCGGTTGGCGGTTGGCGGACCTCCACCCGGTCGTTTCTCCCGCCAACCGATCATGATGAGACTTCACGGCCGTGCCTACGTCGACGGCGCCCTGCGCGACGACATCCTCATCACCTGGGAGGATCAGGTCATCGTCGACGTCGCTCAGCACCCGAGCGTCCCCGCGGGTGCGGAACGCGTGCAAGGCATCATCGTGCCGGGTTTCGTCGACGTGCACGTGCACGGCGGCGACGGGGCGGACTTCATGGACGCGCACGAAGACGCGGCCGCACGCATCCTCCGCTTTCACGGATCGCACGGAACGACGGCGGTGGCGGCGACGACTCTGTCCGCGTCACGGAGCGATCTCCATGCGGCCGTCGAGACCATCGCCAGGGTCTCCGCCGATCGCCCCGCGGGCGCGGAGATCGTCGGCGTGCATCTGGAAGGACCGTTCATCAACGTGAAGCAGGCCGGCGCCCAGGACGGTGCATCGATCCGTCCCGCCGACATCCACGAGGTCGCCGCGTTGATCGCACAAGCACCGCGACTGCGGTGGATCGTCACCGTCGCGCCGGAGCTCGAGGGCGCCCGCGCCCTCATTGAGCATTTCCGCGATCGCGTCCTCTTCTCGATCGGTCACACGGCGGCCGATCACGCGACCGCCGTCGCCGCGATGGAGTGGGGGGCGATGCACTTCACTCATCTCTACAACGCGATGAGCGGGCTTCATCACCGCGAGCCGGGTGTCGTCGGAGCGGCGCTGACGTCCGTCGATTCGACCGCCGAGCTCATCGCGGACGGCATCCACGTCCATCCCGTCGCGCTGCGCGTGGCCGTCACGGCGATGCCGCATCGCATCGCGCTCGTCACGGACGCCATGCGCGCGTGCGGACTCGCGGACGGGACGTACAAGCTCTACGATTACGACGTCACTGTCGCGGAAGGCGCCGCCCGCTTGGGCGATGGGAGGCTGGCGGGGAGTGTGCTCACGATGGACGCGGCGGTGAAGAATATGGTCGAGCTGGCGGGCCTCCCGGTCGAGACGGTGATTCCGCTCGCGACCGAGGCGCCGGCGCGCATCGCGAACGTCGCCGATCGCAAAGGAAAGATCGAGCGCCGCTACGACGCGGACCTGGTGGTGATGAACGACCGCTTCGAGGTGGAACGAGTGTGGGCACGCGGGGTGGAGCGGCGAGGTGAATAGGGTGAATGGGACGAATAGGACCTATGGGACGAATAGGGAGTCCTATGCCTATGCCACCTATTCGTCCTATTCGTCCCATAGGTCCTATTCGTCCTATTGGTCTCCTCAGGCTGCTCCACCCTCATGAACTGGGAAACCTTCACCTCCTCCGACGCTCTCTCCGCGCGCGCCGCGGAGCTGATGTTCGGCGCCATCCACGCGAATCCGACGATCGTCCTCGGGCTCCCCACCGGCCGCACGCCGATCGGGATGTACGACCGCGTCGTGCAGGAGTGCGCGCGCGAGTACCGCTGCTTCCGCGACGTGGTGACGTTCAACCTCGACGAGTACTGCGGCGTTTCGCCGGACCACACGGGCAGCTACTTCACGTACATGAAGCGGCACCTCTTCGATCACGTCGATCTCGACCCGGGGAACGCGCACCTCCCGAACGGACGCGATCCCGACCCGGAGGGGTATGAAGGGGAGATCCGCGCTGCCGGCGGACTCGATCTGACCTTTCTCGGTCTCGGCCGCAACGGCCACATCGGATTCAACGAGCCCGGCACGCCGTTCGACTCGCGGACACGCGTCGTCGAGCTCACGCAGTCGACCCGACGCGCGAACGCTGAATTCTTTCCCGACGACCACGTCCCGACGCACGCGATCACGATGGGCATCGGCACGATCCTCGAGTCGCGGGCGATCGTGCTGCTGGCTGCAGGGGAGGGTAAGGAGGAGGCGATCGCCCGCCTCCGCTCGGGCGAGATCAGCGAGAAGTTCCCGGTCTCGGCGCTCCACACGCACGCCGAAGTGACCGTGCTGTGTGGAGTGCGGCAGCGCAGCGAAGCGTAGCCGGCCCGGCCGGCCGCGCTGGTTGGCAAAGCCTAGCGGGCTAGTGTCGCTCGAAGCTCAGAAACGTCAGCGCGCTGCGCCGCCCGAAGCCGGGGACTTCGAAGCATTGATGACGTGCCGGAAGGCGGAGCAACCAGCGCAGCCGGCCGGGCCGGCTAAACAGGCACAGCAACTGCTTTTGCATGCGCGTCCTGAAGCGCACACTCCTGATCCTGGCCGTCATCGTCGCCGTCGGCGTCGCCTATCGCGTCCTCGGCGTGTACGAGCTCCGCTCCGGCGAATGCACGGCGCTACCGCCACGCAATTTCGCGAGCACGTATCCGAAACGCCTCGTGGTGATGACCTTCAACATCGAGGGGCACGCGTCCCTGGTCCGCGCGGACCACATCGAAGAAGTCGCGAAAACCATTCGCAAATACAACCCCGACGTCGTGGCCATCAACGAAGCGCACCGCGGAACGTGGCAGGCACGCTTCGGCGACCATGTCGAAGAGCTCCGCCGGCGCACGGGGATGAACGGTGTCTTCGGACGCAGCTACTCCTTTCTTGGCGGCGAGTTTGGCAACGCCGTTCTCACACGCGGGACCATCCTGAAAGCCGACGTCCACAAACTTCCCGGCACCGGCGAGCCGCGCTCGCTCCTCGAGACGGTCGTGCGCGTCAACGGCGGCATCGTGGAGATGTATGTCACGCACACGACGGCGTGGGCCTCGATCAACAAAGCCACGCGCGACCGGCAACTGCAGTGCGTGAACGCGCACGTTCGGGCCAGCGGCTTTCCTTTCATCGTCGCGGGCGATCTCAACGCGCCGCCCGAGAGCGAGGAGATCGCGCGCTTCCTCAACCGGAACGTGTTGCAGTTCGTCGGAGACGCAAAGACTCCGACGCATCGGCTGATGGAACAACGTCTCGACTACATCCTCGTCGACCCCGGCTGGACCGTCCGCAGTGCGCGCGTCCTGGACGATGGCCCCTCGGATCACCGGCCCGTACTCGCGGAGCTGATTCACCCATGAAAAGGATCGAGCAGAAGAACGAACAGGACCACTTCACTCTGTCGCACTCGCGCGGCACGACGTACTTGCGCATGCCGATCGTGGCATTCATCGGCGGCGTGCTGACGATTCTCTTTCTGTCGATCCTGCTGTGGTCGGCGAAACGCGACCCGGATGCAGTCCTGCGTGTAGAGGAGCCCGGCGAGCTGCGTGTCCTGCTTCCCTCGCTCGCGGGGCTCACGCACTCGACGATCGAGGAGGGCAACGCCATCCAGGTCCTGCAGAACGGCGACATGTTCTTCCCCGCGCTCTTCCGCGACATCGAGGCCGCACGCGAGAGCGTGCACATCGAGAGCTTCATCTGGTACGACGGGAAGATCGCTCGGCAGCTCGCGAAGCTCCTGGCCGGGAAAGCGCGGCAGGGCGTGGAGGTGCGCGTCCTCGTCGACGCCTCGGGCGGACGCCAGCTCAAAGGCGAGGTGAAGGAAATGCTCGAGGGCGCGGGGGCGGAGGTTGCGCATTTTCACCCGCTCCGCTTCAGCAACCTCGCCCGCCTCAACAACCGCGACCACCGCAAGCTGATGATCATCGACGGACGCATCGGCTACACCGGGGGCTTCGGCATCGCCGACGAGTGGGCCGGCAACGCGCGCGACAAGAAGGAGTACCGCGACACGGGCCTGCGCGTCGCCGGACCGATCGTCAACCGGATGCAGGCCGCGTTCGCGGAGAACTGGATCGAGGAGACCGGCTACATCCCTGCGGGGGACAGGTACTTCCCGAAGATCGCAGCGGCTGGATCGAGCGCGGCGCATCTCGCGTACACGTCACCCGACGGCAGCATTTCGTCGGTCCAGATCCTGTACTACCTCGCGATCAAGGCCGCTCGCCGCGAGATCCTCATTCAGAACCCGTACTTTCTTCCCGATACCGCCGCCATCGCCGCGCTCGAGGAAGCCGTGCAACGCGGTGTCGACGTGCGGGTCATGCTGCCGTCAGACGACGCCACCGACAGCGCGATCGTCCAGCACGCGAGCCACCACCACTTCGGAACGCTGCTCCAGCGGGGAGTGAAGATCTACGAGTACGACAAGACCCTGCTGCACCAGAAGGTGATCGTCGTCGACGGCCTCTGGTCCGCCGTCGGCTCGACGAACTTCGACGAGCGCTCGTTCGAGCTCAACGACGAGGTGAGCATCGGCGTCGTCGACCCCGCGATCGCCGGGGAGCTCCGGGCCGCCTTCATCGACGACCTGAAGCATACGAAGCAGCGGAACCTGGAGGAGTGGAAGGAACGCAGCGTCTGGCACAAGCTGACGGATGGAGTGGCATACTTGGGAAGGTCGCAGATGTGAGTTTGGCGGTTGACAGTTGGCGGTGGGCGGTTGGCGGGACACCGCCTCCCGACCAAAACCGTCAACCGTCAACCGTCAACCGCCAACCGTCATGGCAACGCTCCCCGTCGAAGGCCGCTGGTCCGTGCGCCTCCTCTCGGAGGACGACTTCAAGGACGCGCTCGAGTTCTTGCGGCGCGATCCGCTGATCAACGTCTATCTGATCGCGCGGCTCCTCGAAGAGCGGACCCTCGCGGCGTCGCAGGTGGCGGTCGTCCGATACAACGGCGCCATCGTGGTGGTCGCGTCGCTGGCGACGAACATCGTCCTCGCCGGCGATCCCTCGATTCCGAAGGACATCACCGACTCGGGCGTATCCTTCATCGCCGAGCGCATCCTCTTGCGCATGCTTCCCGTCCGCGCGATCATCTCGCCCGCGCCGCTGGTCGAGGCTCTCTGGAACGACCTCCGCTCGCGGCTCGACCCGCCGACGGTCGTTCGCCTCAATCAGCCCGTGTACGCGCTGCCGAGACGGCTCGACTATCCCGACCTCATGCTCGCGCGCTACTCCATCGTGCGCGACCTCGACCAGCTCGTCCCCGCGTGCGCGGCCATGCACAAGGAGGAAGTCGGAATCGATCCGCTCGAGCGCGATGCCGCCGGCTATCGCGAGCGGATCCGCGAGCTGGTGGAGAAGAAGCGCTCCGTCATTCGCATTCTCGACGGCCGCATCGTCACCAAGACCGAGTACTCCGCGGTGACGGGCGACGCGGTGCAGCTCATGGGCGTCTGGACGCATCCGAAGTACCGGCGCCAGGGCCTCTCCCGCGAGCTCCTCCGTGAAGTCTGCGGCCATCTCGGACGCAAGGGGAAGACGGTTACGTTGTTCGTCAACGACTTCAACCGGCCGGCGATCGGGCTTTACGAATCCCTGGGATTCCAGCGCATCGGCCTCAATCGCGCACTCATCTGGTGATATCCGGCCCAACCATTGCAAAATTATGTTTCGGGTCCGGGCACCCGATGACCGGGCCGCAATGACGCGCAGGGCGCGCCGGGCCGAGCTTCACGGCGTCGTCGGAGGTATGCAATGCCTGAGACTGGTGTAGTGAAGTGGTTCAACAACGACAAAGGCTACGGATTCATCAAGCGCAGCACCGGTGAAGACGTGTTCGTCCACCATTCGTCGATTCAGGCGAGTGGATATCGAACGCTGAACGAGGGAGAGAGGGTCGAGTTCGACGTCAAGCAGGGACCGAAAGGCCTGCAGGCCGAGAACGTGCGCCGCGCCGAGGGCGGACAGCAGGAAGAAGCTGTGTGACGGCTCGGCCCGCTGGGCTGCGCGGACGGGTCTGAACACCCGTCCTCGTCAGTCTTCCGAAGTCTGTTGAACGCGGGTGGCGAAAAAAGCCCCGAGAGCGCCGCCGATGGCGACGGCCGGCAAGGCCTCCCCATGCCCATTGAGAGCGAGCAGGAGCGCCGCAAGGCCTCCAGCGACGAGAATCAGCGCGCGGAGAGCGAAGTCTCTGAGGTCGTGTTTCATGTTTTGGCATCCGCGGCTTGGACGACCGCGACGGGCATTGTAACCCGGCTCGCCCGCGGGAGCTTCCTCATCGGTCATTCTGAGGCCGGCGCAGCACGGCGAAGGCCCCCCCTGCCAACGCACCAGCCAGGGATCGTCGCCGTCTACGCGGCTCAGCCATGACAGATCTGAGTTGTTCCCGGGCCGTTCTATTACGGGGCCTCAGTGACGTCACCTCGCGAGCGGCGTCGCGATGTACCACTGATTGCCCCACGCATCCGTCACGCCGGCGGAGCGCTCGCCGTAGGGCTTGTCCTCCGGCGCCCACATCGACGTCACGCCCGCGAGCAGCGCTTCCTCGTCTGCGTCGAACGTCTGCTGCAGAAACGCGATCAGCTCGTCCGCACCGTGCACGGGCCTACATCCGGTCCGGCACCGGGATCCCCAGGAGCTCCATCGCTCCCACCATCGTGCGGCGGAATACCTCCGCGCAGACGGCTCGGCGCTGGCGCTCGGCACCGTCCTTCTCATTCATGATCGGGTACTTGTGGTAGAAGCTGTTGAACTTCTGGGCGAGGTCGAGCAGGTACTGGGTCACGATCGAGAGCTCGAGTGAGTCGACGGCGCGGCGGATCGCGGCGGGCAGCTCGGCCGACAGGCGGACCAGCTCCCACATGTCGTCGGTGAGCCCCTGGTTGAGGGTGAGGTCGTCGACATCGCGCTCGTCGAGGCGGGCTTCCACGCCGCGCTCGGCCATCTTGCGGAAGATGTTCTGTACGCGGACGGTCGAGTACTGCAGGTACGGGCCGGAGTCTCCTTCGAAGCGCAGGGCCTCGTCGAAGTCGAAGGCGATGACCTTGTTGCGGCCGAAGCGGATCATGAAGTAGCGGAGCGCGGCGATCGCGATCTGGCGGCCGAGGGCATCGGCATCGGCGACCTCGGCCTCGTTGGCGCGCACGGCCTCTGCCGCCTTCCGCTCGAGTGCATCGAGCAGGTCATCGGCCTTCACGCCGAACCCCTTGCGGCCGGACATCTCGACGTACGCGCGGGTGGCATCCTCGTCCGAGATCTCCATGCCCAGGGCCTTGGCCGTCGTCGGTGTGAGCGCAACCATTTCGTACGCGAAATGGATCGACGCGTGTGCGGCACGCTCGCCGGCCACCTGGCGCACGCCTTCCTTCACCACCTTTTGCAGATACGCCTGGCGCGAGTCGATGACGTTGACCACGCGCGACGCGCCGCCGAACTTCGGCGCGGAGGGGTCGCCGTCGTGCTCGTGCGTCGTCTCCCAGAGCGGATACTCGAACGGGAATTCCCGGTACTCGAACGTGCGGTCGAGCAGGCCCAGCTTCCAGAGCTGATAGGCGATGTCCTTGCCCGTATACGTGACCGTGCCGTTCGAGCGCACGAGGATCTTGTCGGGCTCGTTCATGCCCGCGAACTCCTCCGACTCGTCGAGCTTCATCACCCAGCAGTCCTTGTGCTTCCCCTCGGTCTCCCGGACCACCGCGCCTTTCTGTTTGAGAAGCTCGAAAGCGCGATCCCAGAAGTGGAGGTGGATGATGTCGCTCTCCTTCGGCAGGAGGTCGTACCGGATCCCCAGACGGAGCATGGTCTCGAGATGGCGGCGCACGACCGCGCGCGCGACCATCTTCGCCAGCTTCGCCGTGTCGCCTTCCTGATTCTCGATGCGGTGCAGCGTTTCCTTCCGCCACTCCAGCGCCTCGGGGTGATCGGCGTAGTACTGGGCCATCTTCGAGTAGACGTCCCAGCACACGTAGTCGAAGCGCGAATCGGTCTCGATGAGCTGCGTGACATCGCCCAGGCTCTTCTTCTCGAGCCGTTCGAACGCGACCACGACGTCTGCCACCTGCACGCCGGTGTCGTCGATGTAATTCTGCGTCTCCACGTGATCGCCGAGCCACTTCGAACAGCGGACATAGGTGTCGCCGAGGACGGAGTTGCGGAGGTGGCCGATGTGCGCGGCCTTGTTCGGATTGATGTTCGTGTGCTCGACGATCACCCGCTCACTCGATGCGGGCGGTGGCGCCATCACGGCGCGGTAATGCGCGGCGGTGAACGCGCCGCGGTCGAGTCGGAAGTTGAGATAGCCGGCCCCTTCCACTGACACCGAGGCCACGAGGAGCGGCAGCTGCATCCCGTTCGCGAGCTGCTCTGCGATCTCGCGCGGCTTGCGCTTGAGAGCCTTGGCCAGCTCCAGAGCGATCGGCGTGGCGAGATCGCCCATGTTCAGTTTCGGCGGCGCCTGCAGAACGACACGATCGACGGCGTGCCCGAACAGCGCGAGGGTACGCGTTTTGAGAGTCTCGGTGAGTTGCTCGTGAATCGATTCGAGAATCATGTTCGCTCCGAACGATGAACGATGAACGATGAAGGATGAACGATGAACAGAAGCTGGTGCGCGGCGGGGTTCATCGTTCGTCCTTCATCGTTCATCGCTCATGTGTGGTGTCGTTCCAGACCTTCAGCAGCCAGTGCTCGCCGCGCTGGACGAACAGATTGAGCCCGGCGTTGTCCTGGGCGAAGCGCATCGCCGACATGAGGGGGAGGTTCAGGAGTGCCGTCGCTCCGATGCGGATGGCCGTGCCGTGTGCGACTACGACGGCGCGCTCGGAATTCACGGTCTCGAACGCACGGATCATCCGGCGGCGCACATCCGCATGCGACTCGCCGTCGGGGCACGGGCAGTCCTCGTCGGCAATCCAGCGTCGATAGATCTCCTCATCCTCGACGCGGATGTCGAGGAACGCGCGTCCTTCCCAACGGCCGTAGTTCATCTCGCGGAGGTCGTCGAGCTGGACGATCTCCAGGCCGGTGGCGTCCGCAATCGCCCGCGCGGTCGACATCGCCCGACCGAGAGGCGACGAGTAGAGCGCCGTGGGCCGCATCGCCTCGACGCGCTCGGCGAGGCGCAGGACCTGCTCCCGCCCGCGCTCGGACAGCTCGCTGTCGCTCCAGCCCTGCGTGATGCGGTTGACGTTGTGCAGGGTCTCGCCGTGGCGGACGAGGATCAGCTCGCGGTTCATCGCGAAGACTCCTGTCGCCCGCTACGCGGGCTCGTCCAGGGGACGATGCTCACGTTGGCGTAGACCGTACGGCGCAGACCTCGGAAGGGCCAAACTCCAGAGCCCGCGTAGCGGGCGACGAGGGAATAGCCCCCGGCTTCAGCCGGGGGTTGGGACACCGAGCAGAAGAGCCCGCGTAGCGGGCGACAGATCGTCATCAGCCCACCGTCGCCGGATCCGGAACGAGCAGCGAGTCCGCCGTCATCTCCGCCGGCTTTTCGATGCCCAGGATCGTCAGGATCGTCGGGGCGACGTTCGACAGGACGCCGCCGCCGCGCAGGGTGCCGAAGCGTTTCTTCGGATCGACGAGGATCAGCGGTACGGGATTCGTCGTGTGCGCCGTGTGCGGCTGCCCGGTCCGTTCATCGAACATCAGCTCCGCGTTGCCATGATCGGCGGTGATGAGCGCAACACCATCGACCTTCTCCACCGCATCGAGAATGCGCCCCACCGCGACGTCGGTGTCGTGCACCGCCTCGATGGTCGCATTCATGAAACCGGTGTGGCCGACCATGTCGGGATTGGCGATGTTCATGATGATCGCGCCGTATTTCCTCGACGAGATCGCCTCGACCACTCTCTCCGTGACCTCGAAGACCGACATCTCCGGCTTCTTGTCGTACGTCGCGACTTTCGGCGACGGAACGAGGATTCGGTCCTCGCCCGGAAAGACCGTATCCGAACCGCCGTTGAAGAAGAACGTCACGTGCGCGTACTTCTCGGTCTCGGCAATGCGCAGTTGGGTGAGACCCGCCCTCGACAGCACCTCGCCCAGGTTGTTCCGCAGCGCGGGCGGCGGATAGAGGACCGGAAGGTCGAACTTCTCGTGATAGCGGTTCATCGTCACGAGCTTCACCTTCGGGTGCGCGGCGCGATGGAAGCCGTCGAACTGCACATCCTTGAACGCGGTCACGATCTGGCGCATGCGATCCGCGCGGAAGTTGAAGAAGATCAACGCGTCGCCGTCTTCCACGCGTCCGCGATGCGAGCCTTCGGGCGTGAGGACGGAGATCGGCTCCATGAACTCGTCGGTGACGCCCTGCTCGTAGAAGCGGCGCAGCGTCTCGAGGGGATCCTTCGTCTCGGTGCCAACGCCGAGGGTCATCAGATCGTAGCCGCGCTGGACGCGCTCCCAGCGCTTGTCGCGATCCATCGTGAAATAGCGTCCGACGACGGTCGCGAGATGAGCCTTCGTCTTCAGCAGGTTTTCGAGGTACTTCTCGGCGGACTTCGGCGGCGTGTCACGGCCGTCCAGGAGGGCGTGGACGAATACGTTCTCCGCGCCAAGCTCGTACGCGGCGTCGATCATGCCGTGCAGGTGCTGCTGTAGCGAGTGCACGCCGCCGTCGGAAAGCAGTCCCGCGAAGTGCACGTTGCGCGCATTCTTCACGGCGTCGACGAAAACAGGGTTCTGCCCGAGCTCGCGCTGCGCGATCGACTTCGAGATGCGGACGATGTCCTGATCGACGACTCTTCCAGCCCCGATGTTCAGATGCCCCACCTCGGAATTCCCCATCTGCCCTTCGGGAAGACCGACCGCGAGCCCCGAAGCCTCGAGCGTCGTCCAGGCGTGCTCGCGGTAGAGTGCGTCGAAATGAGGGGTGTCCGCGCCGGCGATGGCGTTGTATTGGGATTCTGCGCGACAGCCGAAGCCGTCGAGGACGATCAGGAGCAGGAAGGGACGATCCGGCATGGCGGGCGAAGATATCAGAGTCACGTGCTATAAATAACTGTTGGCGGGCTACTCCTCCGGATTCCCGTCGCGCGGAGGTATACCTACACGTTCGAAGGCAACAGCCAGGTCCTCGATCACATCTTCGCTTCCCGCGCTCTGGTAGACCGTACGCGACCCGGGATCGACATCATTCACGTCAACGCCGACTTCCCCGCGCGCGAAGCCGGAAGCGACCACGAACCGGTGATCGCCCGGTTCCACTTCTGATCGCGGGTCGCGAAGGCTTGCGACAAAGTCGCCGTTACAACCGAGGGTTTCGGCGGTCGGAACCTCGAAGAATGGAGTCAGATCCCACTTCGAGATCTCCGTCCAGCCTCACGCCCTCCAGATCCTGGTGCCGCGTGGCCGGTGGACCGCACGTTAGACTCGTGCTCATGAGAGCGGGCGGACAAGGCGCAGCAGGACGGAAGGGCTCATTGGAACGCTTGAAACATGCCCCGCTTCTCGCCCTCGCCCTGCTTGTGCTGGTTTCCTGTGCGACTACCGTCATCCCCCCAGCCTCGGTATCCGATCCAGAGACGGTCGTGGTGCTCACTCACGGGAAGAGCTCATCCCTGGTTCTTCCGAACGACGGTCCGGGAATGACCCGTTGGGCTTTCGGCGACTGGCGATACTACGCTCGCGGCCGAACCGGTCCGTTCGAGAGCGCTGCCGCGGTCCTCTGGCCGACGCAGGGGACGCTCGGCCGCCAGCGGATCGAACTGGCTCCGGCTCGACTGGACGACCTCGTTGCTGGTCTCGAAATCGGCATCGACGACGCCTTCCCGCTGCTCGTCGAGCGGGCCGCCGTCGACTCGCTCCGGCAGCGATTGCAATCGGTCTTCGAGGCGAATCGCGAGACACTGCTCTACAACCCCGCTCCCCGACTCGAGTTCGTTCACCACCCTGAGCCGTATACGTTGTTCAACAGTTCGAACCGAAAGGTCGCACAGTGGCTGCGCGATCTCGGCTGCGAGATCTCCGGCGTGCCGCTTCTGTCGAACTGGCGAGTCGAGACGAACGGCGGAACGCGAAACGCTGCTGATGGTGATCTAGCCCGTAACCCCCCGCTAGCCCGTATTTCTCACAGCCAGTGAGCAGGGCGGGCGGCAGCGTCAGAGAGGCGACGATGCGGCGAGGTAGTGTCTGAGTCGAGCGTCATGTAAATCACGCGTAAAGCATTCTGTCGCACGCGTGAACTCGATTCAATTCACATCGCACGCCTCGCGTTTTCACGCGCCCTTCACCTGCGCGCCCTACATTCGAGCAGAGTGCGACCGCTGGCCATCATCGAGCCCGACGCCACGTTCTCGGCGTCGCTCCGCGCCACGCTGGAGGCGGCCGGATTTCGCGCGGAGTGCTTCGCGACGGCGACGAGCGCGCTGGCCGGGCTCCGTGGACACGCGTTCGCGATGGCGATTCTCGGGCTCGACCTCCGGGATACCGACCCATACGCGGTCTGCCGCGAGGTGAGCGCCCACCTGCCGATCATCACCGTCGCGGACGAATGCGGCGGGGAGTCGTGCGTGCGCGCGCTTGAATGCGGTGCGGACGATTGCGTCGTCCGCGCGACCTCGGGACGGGAACTGGTCGCGCGCGTGCACAACGTGCTGCGACGCACGCCTCACAGCGAGGACTACGACTCGCTCGAGACATCGCTCTCGGAAATGCGCGTGCGTGCCGGGAACGCCACTCACGACCTCACCCGCGGCGAGACCGAGGTGCTGGCGATCCTGCTACAGCATTCACCTGCGCCGGTGACAGTGGCCCGCATTTCCGAGCTCCTGAGCGCGAAACGCGGCACGGTCGAGTCGCGGATCAAGAGCCTGCGAAAGAAGCTCGGGACGGGAAGGCTCGTCAGCCGCGGGAGCCTGGGCTATCAATTGGTGGATTGAGGGCCCGGCGTCGACTCCCATTCCAGCACGAACGCGCAGCGATCGGCGCCCGAAGCGCGGCAGACAGGCTCGTCGACGCGAACTTCTCGAGCGCCGTACACCTCGAGAACCTGCTCGAGCCATCCCGCCATCGTGTCGCAATGGACGCGGCTCCAGGCCCACGCTCCGTTGGCGATGACCACTCCACGGGCGGCGCCGTCCTGCGCGTAGGTGCACGTGCCGCGATCCTGGAACAGCGCATCGCGAACGGCGAAACAGCGCAGGAACCGGTGCACGTCGCTGCGGATCATCGCCCGCTCGTTGTCGGTGAGGCCGATGTGTGCGGTATAGCGGCCGAGGTCGCGGTACGTCTGCCTGGCGTCGCGTCCGCAGACCTCCGCAATCGCGGCGTCGAGGAGGAGCAGGCTCTCGAACGAGCACCAACCCGATGGAATCGCGCCATTCACTTCCACGGCTGCCTCCGGCGGCAGGATGCTGAGCACGCGGATGGCCACGCGCTCGCCGTAATAGTCGCGCACCCACTGCAGATGCGTCGAAGGGAGCAGTCCCCGGATACGCACGGCGCCGATTCCGTCGATGGTGAGCATGCCGCACTTTCTACCGGCCGCGGTTTTGGGATCGGTGCACCCCGAGTGAACCACGAGTAAAGAACCGCGGCGTTACGCGCTCTTCACCGGTTCCCGACCCCAGGTTGACGCGGGGTAGCTACGGTGCAGGAATGCAGATGTGCGCGATGTCGCGCCTCTCGACACCTACTCCTGCCCCAGCGGTCACGCAATGACCGCGGTCGCGTACGGCGTGCCGCTCGTATTCGCGTGGCCGGCGGCCTTGCCGCTGGTGATCGCCCTCTGAGGCTGTGAAGGAATCCAGGGTGGCCCGGATTGCGGCGCGCCGACGCCATCTGCTTCGTCGCGCCTCCTCGACGATGTCCCTGCATCGACTCGTCGGCGCGAGTCGCATCTGACGCCGTCGCGCTCGCAATCCGGGCTACCCTGGATTTCTTCACAGCCTCTCTGTGCGGTGATCGGTTGGTCGCGAGTCGCCCTCGGCCATCACTACGTCAGCGACGTGGTGATCGGCACGGTTCTCGGTGCGGCGATCGCGGGATCCGTGAGCGCGTTTCTCTACTGATCCGTACGGTCGGTGCGGACCGGCTCGCGGGTGGGCATCTGATAGTCCACCCCGATGAGCCGGCCTTCCCGGTCGTAGATCAGCGTCGCTTTCTCGAATCTCCCATCCCGGTCCACCCCCCAGCGATAGTCGACGCGCCCTTCCTTCGGAATCTCTCTTCTGGGCGTCATTCGGGTCGGCGCGAGTATGCGGTGGAACCCGTTCCACGCAACCCATCTGACGCCTGCTTTACACCGAATTTACGCGGATGACGATCATTCAGTTCCCTCGGCGACCACTGGAAGCGTGACCGATACGATCGCTCCGCCCTCGGCACGATTTCCGGCCGAGACCACGCCGTGATGTTGCTCGACGACCGCCCGTGTGATCGAGAGACCGAGGCCTGTACCGCCTTTGCGGCGCGTAAAAAAGGGGTCGAACACGTGCGGCACGTCTTCGGGATCGAAGCCGGAACCCTCATCGAACACCTTGCAGGACACGGCCGGTGCTCCCGACGCGAACCGGCCGTTCTCGATTCGCACGTGGACGACTGCCTCCGGCTGCGAGTACTGCACGGCGTTGTGAATGATGTTGCGAAACGCCTGCAGCAGGCGCTTCTCGTCCACGACCACGGCCGGCAACGTTCCTCGAGATTCGAAACGGATCTCGACTCCTGCGGCGAGTGCGTCAGTGGCGCATAGCGCGATCGCATTCCGAACGATCGGTTCGAGTGGTCTTGTCGCGAGTGCAATCGGAGCCGGACGACCGAGCTCCAGGAGCCCTGCCATCAGGTCCGTCAAGCGCGTGATCTGTTCCCGGAGGACGCCCAGAAACCCGCGGAGCTCCGAGCGGCTTCCGTGGCGCTTCTCGAACGCGTCGAGGGTCGACGAAATCGCGAACAACGGATTGCGCACCTCGTGGGCGACGCCGCCGACCAAAGCACCGAGCGCGGACATCGTTTCGCTGCGGCGAAGCGAGCGTTGCAGCTCGACGAACGCCGTGATGTCTCGCGCGGAGACCACGATCTGCTGCGTCGGCTCACGGGCGATTACGTCGATGATGATGTCCCACGCGTGGCGCGTGTCCTTCTCTTCGTACTGCACGTGCGCGCTGTCGTCGACCGCATGCAGCAGCTGCGCAATCTCGCGCCACAGATCGCCTGTGCCAAACTCCGCCAGCGGCACCGGCGGCTCCCTGTTGCCGGCGAGCTCACGCGCGGCACGATTCGCGCGATGCACGATCCCTTCAGCATCGACGATGACCAGTGGCGACGGAATGGCGTCGAACGTCTCGCGCCATTCTCGCTCGCTCATCTGGAGCTGGTGTTCGAAGCGGCGACGTTCCGTGATGTCGTTGAGAACGGCGATCGAGCCGATGACGAGGCCACTCGCGTCGACGATGGGCGAGCGAACGACTTCGATCCATCGGGAAATGCCGCTGTGGTTCAGCTCGGTCACCGTGCGTGACGAAGCATCGGGACCCCACTCGGTAACGAAGAGATCGCGCAACCTGCCGTCGAACAGATCTCCAATGTCTCGGCCGATGATGTCCGACGGGGCCGTGCCGGTGATCTCCGCGGCGCAATCATTGGCGTAGCGGACGATGTTGTGGGTATCGACCTGCACGATTCCTTCGCTCATGCTTTCGACGAGCGTTCGGAACTGCAGCTCCGCTTCACGGCGGACCTCTTCGGTCCGCAGTCGCATCTCCTGTTGGAGCATCGCCAGTTCGATGCGGCGGCGCTCGCGCATGTCATGAGCGATGATCACGTTGCCGGCATGTTTGCCACCCTCGAGAAGCGGTGACGTCGACACGCTGACCGGAATGGGCTCGCCGTCGCTGTTTCGCAGCAAGGCATCACCGCCGTCCGGTCTGTGGAGTAGCTCCTGGACCGACATCGTGAGGAGGTCGCTACGCTTTTCGCCGGTCAATCGGCAGAGCGCATCGTTGACGATGCGGATATGCCCTTCATCGTCCGTCACGATGAGCGCGTCGGGCATCGTGGACACGATGTTCTTCGCCGCAAACGCCGGTGTGATATCGAACAGCTGGAATTTGCGGATCGCCGAGCCGACGATCACCAGGACCGCGACGGAGGAGAAGTGTCCGACCGGAAGAATGGGGATGCCATAGGCGGCGATGAAATCCAGCATTCCGACGCAGGCGATCGCCAAGCCGATCACGAATCGCTGCAGGCGTCGTCTGCGGCGCCCGGGCGGAAGCGTGCGAATCGTCGACACGAGGACGGAAACCGTGATGGAGCCCGCGACGAGGAAGAGACCAATGATCCAGGCACCCGCGGGGCCGTAACGCGGGTAGTAGCCCCATGGGTACGCGATCACGCCGGCGATGAGCTGGTCCGTCGTCAGGGCCAGGAGACTGAGCAGGGCGGACACGGACCACATTCCGAACAGAATCGGGATCGGTTTCCGCTCGCGAGCGATGGCGAAATACGTGAATTGTAGGAATGCCGGAGGGAGAAACGGAAAGACAGCATAGGAAAAGCGAGTCCAGATCAACGCGGTATGCGGTTCGGTCGAAGCCGAGGTCATTGCCCGACCCAGCAGCCACCAACCCATCGAGGCCGTGATCGCGAAGAACCACCAACTGATCGGGCTGGCCTCGTCTCGACGCACGACGATTGCGCCGAGGGTCGCCGCCGCCAACGCCGTGGCGATCATCAAGAGCGTGTAGACCGAATAGCCGAATGAGCCGGCGTGCAGAAGAGGTTCGAACACGTCAGTCGGAGTCGGAGGGTGGGAGCATGAGCAGAGAGCGGAGCACCTTCTCGAGCTCCGCGAGAGAAATCGGCTTTTGCATGTAGCAATCGACCCCGAGTGCGACTGCCTGAGCTTCGACTTGCGGTGATCCGTAGCCGGTGAGCAGCATCACTTTTGCGTTGGGAAGTCGCTCGCGCGCCAGGCGAATGACCTCCAGCCCTTCGGTCTTGTTTCCGCTGGAGAGCCGCAGATCGGTGATGATCGCGTCGTAGTGGCGCTCCTGAAGAAGCGAGGTCGCCGTCTCGAGATCTCCGGCGAGATCGAGCTCGTAGTCGCTGCTGTCCAGATACGAATCGAACGCGACCAGAATCGCCTGCTCATCATCGACGCAGAGTATCCGTGCCATCTCTCAGTCTCGGGCCCACCGTATGGTACGCCGTAACGCGGCCGGAGCCGTGGTGGATGTCGGCGATCCCCCCTTTACACCGAATTTACGCGCTCTGCCCTTTCACGCGACACCGCGCTCCCACACTCCCGGGCCATGAAGCTTGCGGCTCGAATTGTCTCCACGCTCTTCCTCTCATTCGCTCTCGTCGCCTGCGGCGGGCGCGAGCAGCAGACGTCCACCGATGGCACTCGAGTGTCGAACAAGCCGCTCACGATCAAGGGCTCCGACACGATGGTCATCCTCGGCCAGCGTTTCGCCGAGGAGTACATGAAGGCGCATCCGGGGACGGTCGTGCAGGTCAACGGCGGCGGGAGCGGCACGGGCATCGCGGCGCTCATCAACGGCACCGTCGATCTCGCCCAGTCCTCGCGTCCGATGAAGGACAAGGAGAAGCAGCAGGCCGAACAGAATCGCGGCGCGAAGCTGCATGAGACGCCGGTGGCACTCGATGCTCTGGCGGTGTTCGTCCACTCCTCCAACCCCGTCCGCGAGCTGTCGCTGGCGCAAATCGCCGACGTCTACACGGGCAAGGCGACGAACTGGAAGCAGCTCGGCGGCAACGACGCGACCATCGTCATCTACGGACGCGAGAACAACTCCGGCACCTATGAGTACTTCCGGGAGCACGTGCTCCAGAACGCGGACTTCGCGCCGCGCGTGCAGACTCTTTCGGGCACGGCCGCCGTCATCAACGCCGTCGCCCGCGACGTCAACGGCATCGGATACGGCGGCATCGCGTACGCATCGGACGTCACATCGATCGCCGTGAAAAAGGACGCCGCGACGCCGGGAGTGGAGCCGAAGGAAGAGAACGTGGCCAACGGCACGTATCCGGTCAGCCGCGAGCTCTACTTCTACTGGCTGGACAACGCCCGGCCCGAGCTCGAGGCGTTCGTGAACTGGGCCGCCTCACCGGAAGGCCAGGCCGTGGTGGCGAACGTCGGCTACTACCCGCTGCCGAAGACCGTCGGCGAGGCCCCGGCCACCGGAACGACCACCGACACGACCGGCGAAGGCGCGCGGACGACGGGGACCACGCGCACTCAATGAGGCCGCGTCACGAAGCGGTGTTCCGCCGGCGGGAGCGGCTGCGGAAGGTGCAGAACGCGCTCATGACCGGCGCGTTCTCCATCGCCGGCTGGGTGGCGATCGTCTTCATCTTCCTGATCTTCCTGTTCACCTTCAAAGAGGCGATCCCGATCTTCACGAACGAGGAAGTGCAGCACGAGGCGAATCTGCAGAAGTTCTTCGTCGAGTCGCAGGACGGGCCGACGATTACGGAGCGCTACATCTGGCAGCCGACCTCGAACATCCCGAAGGTCTCGTTCTGGCCGATCATCCTCGGCACGCTCAAGGCCACCTTCGTGGGATTGCTGTTCGCGTGTCCCGTCGGCGTCGCCGCGGCGCTCTTCTCGTCGGAGTTCGCGCCGCCCAGGCTGCGCGAGGTCATCAAGCCGGTGATCGAGCTGTTGGCCGGCATCCCCTCCGTCGTGCTGGGTTTTTTCGCGCTGGTCGTGCTCGCCACGTGGTTGCAGGACGCGTTCGGTTTCACCTATCGGCTGAACGCAGTCAACGCCGGCCTCGCGCTCGGCTTCGCGCTCGTCCCGATCATCTACACGATCTCCGAGGATGGATTGTCCGCCGTGCCGCGCGCGCATCGCGAGGCTTCGTATGCGCTGGGTGCGACGCGTTTCCAGACCGCGTGGAAGGTCGTGCTGCCCGCGGCCGCGCCGGCGGTGTTCGCGTCCTTCGTTCTCGCGTTCGGCCGCGCCATCGGCGAGACCATGATCCTGCTCATGGCCGGCGGAAACGCCGCGATCACTTCCTTCTCCCTCCTCGATCCGCTGCGCACGCTTTCCGCCACCATCGCCGCGGAGATGGGCGAAGTCGTCGTCGGGAGCGCACACTACGCCGCGCTCTTCTTCATGGGCACGCTGCTCTTCGTGATCACGTTCGTCAGCAATACCGTCGGGCAGTGGGTGATCAAGAGGATGCAGGAGCGCATGCAGGGAGCCGCGTCGTGAAGGACCGCATCGCCGTCTCCGTGCTCGGCCTCAGCGTGGCCCTCATTCTGGCCATCCTCGTCGTGCTGATCGGCAACATCGCCATCCACGGCGCCGGACAGGTGACGTGGGAGTTCATCACGCAGCCACCGCGCGACGGACTGACGGCCGGGGGGATTCTCCCCGCGATCGTCGGTACGGCCGCGTTGGTGATCCTGATGTCCATCGCCGCGGTGCCGCTGGGCGTGGCCACGGCGATCTACCTCCATGAGTACACACCGGCCGAAGGACTGACGCTCGCCTGGAGGCGATACAAAGCGTCGAAGGGACGACCCGGGCGTGGGCGGCTCTTCTTTCGCGCGCTGTCGGCGCTGCTGGCGACGATCACCCGCAGCGCGGTCGCAAACCTCGCGGGCGTTCCCTCGATCGTGTTCGGACTCTTCGGTCTCGGCTTTTTCATCAACTTCATCGGCCGCAGCATCGATCGCGCGACGCAGCCTCCCGGCGAAACGCTGTGGGGACAGGGCTCGCTGCTGTGGGCCGCGTGTACGCTCGCTCTGTTGACGCTGCCGACGGTGATCGTCGCGACGGAGGAGGCCCTTCGTACGGTTCCTCAGGATCTGCGCGAGGCCTCGCTGGCGCTCGGCGCGACGCAATGGGAAACGATCCGCCGCGTGGTTCTTCCCGGCTCGATCTCGGGCATCCTCACCGGAGCAATCCTCGGCATCTCGCGCGGAGCGGGCGAGGTCGCGCCGATCCTCTTCACGGGTGCGGCGTACTATCTTCCGTACCTTCCCGGCGACGTGACCGATCAGTTCATGCACCTCGGCTATCACGTGCTGATCCTGTCGACGCAGTCGCCGGACGTCGAGGCGACGAAGCCGCTTCTGTACGGCACGGTCTTCGTGCTCCTCGCGCTGACGTTTCTGTTGAATCTGACCGGCGTCGTGATCCGTTCGCGCACCCGTTCGAGAGTCCGATGACGATATCGATGACGAGACCGCTGCATACAATGGAATCCGTGGCTCCGCAGTCCCTGCCCGCCGGCTCGACTGTCTCGGTGCAGGAGGAGGCGCCGAAAGCGAAGATCGAAGTGCGCAACTTCGACTTCTTCTACGGCGAGAACAAGGTGCTGCACGGGATCGATCTGGTGATCCCGGAGAACCAGGTCACGGCGCTGATCGGGCCGTCGGGCTGCGGCAAGTCGACGTTCCTCCGCTCCATCAACCGGATGAACGACATCATCCCCGGCGCTCGAGGCGAAGGTCTGATCTCCATCGACGGGCAGAACCTCTACGCGCCCGGGGTCGACGTCGTGGCGCTGCGCAGGCGGGTCGGCATGGTCTTTCAGAAGTCGAACCCGTTCCCCAAGTCGGTCTACGAGAACGTCGCCTACGGGCTGCGGATCGGAGGGGTGAAGGACCGCCGCACACTCGACGAAACCGTAGAGCGCTCGTTGCGCCGCGCGGCGATCTGGGACGAGGTGAAGGACCGCCTGAACGGCAGCGCGCTCGCGCTCTCCGGTGGCCAGCAGCAGCGCCTCTGTATCGCACGCGCCCTGGCCGTCGACCCGGAGGTGCTGCTGAGGGACGAGCCGGCATCCGCCCTCGACCCGATCGCCACGCAGAAGATCGAGGAGCTCGTGTACGAGCTCAAGGCCAGCTACACGATCGTCATTGTCACGCACAACATGCAGCAGGCCGCCCGCGTCTCGGATCGCACGGCGTTCTTCATGCTCGGCAAGGTCGTCGAGCTCGACGACACCCGCACGATCTTCATGACGCCGAAAGAAAAGCTCACAGAGGACTACATTACGGGGAGATTCGGATGAGGTGCTGAGTGCTGGGTGCTGAGTGCTGGGTCCCACCCGGCGAGACGTCACTCAGCACTCAGCACTCAGCACTCAGCACTACGTCATGCGCCACTTCGACAAAGAAATCGAACACCTCAAAGAGCTCCTGCTGCGCATGGGGGCGATGGTGGAAGACGCCATCAACGACTCGATCCGCGCGCTGCTCGAGCGCGACACCGCGGTCGCCCAGCGGGTCATCGCCGCCGACAACGAGATCGACCAGATGGAGCTGGAGATCGATCAGCACACCATCGAGCTGATCGCGATGATGCAGCCCGCGGCGGTCGATCTCCGCTTCGTCGCCGCGGCCATGAAGATCACGCCCGAGCTGGAGCGGATCGCGGACCTGGCCGTCGACGTCTGCGAGCGCGCCACCGAGCTGAATCGCGAGCCCCCCCTCAAGCCGCTCATCGATATCCCTCAGCTGGCCCGCATCGCTCAGGACATGGTACGCCAGGCTCTCGATGCTTTCGTGCGTCGCGATGCCGTCCTGGCGCGGCAGGTCATTGCCCGTGATGACGAAGTCGACATACTCACCGAACGCTCGTTCCGCGAGCTCCTGACCTACATGCTCGAAGATTCGCGCAACATATCTCGCGCAATCCGCCTGACGTTCGTTGGCAAGTACTTCGAGCGAATTGCCGACGGCGCAACCAACATATGTGAGATGGTCGTCTACCTGGTCGAAGGCAAGGTGATCAAACATGC
>CAZLGP010000276.1:0-62609 GCA_964558905.1 uncultured Thermoanaerobaculia bacterium
ATCGGTCCGAGCCAGCGGACCATCTCCCCGAGCGAGATCACGTAGTTGCCGTGGTTCTGCAGCGGCGGCGGGTTCATCGGCGCCACGATCTTCTTGTTTTCGGTGAGGTACCAGAACGCGTCGGTGCCGACGGGGGCCTCAACGGGGCAACCGCGCTCGAGCCAGTCCGGCATGAGCTCGGCGATGCCTCGCGGATCCATGACCGCGCCGGAGATCCCGTGCGAGCCGATCTCCTTCCCCTTCTCGAGCAGGGCGATGGAGATGCCTTCCAGCTTCTTTTCCGCGTCCGATTCGTTGTGCACGCGGACCAGCTCCGCGAGCTTGTATGCGGCGGCGAGCCCGGCCGGCCCCGCGCCGACGATGACGACGTCGACGTCCAGGGTCTCTCGCTCGATTCCGGGAAGTTCGGCCATGCACTCGCTCCTCTGGCAAAAATGCCGGGCGCATTCTACAGGGCGCAAGGGGCAGGGCGCAGGCAGTTGCCAGTTGGCGGTTGGCGGTTGGCGGTTGGCGGTTGGCGGTTGGCAGTTGGCGGTTGGCGGTTGGCGGTTCAGGGTTGGCGGGACGCCAGGGTCTCCGCGCGCGAGGCGCTGAGCTTTGCCCCCATGGGCGCTAACGTCAGGCTCGGGCATCCGCGCCGGAGGCGCGCAGAGAGGGTAGCCGGTGGCGAGCGCGAATGCGCCGCCACCGGAAACGTGGGCGTCCCCGAATGATCCGCCCCGGAGGGGTGGCAGAGGACCCGTTCCGCCCCTCCGGGGCGGACTTCCTGCGCGCCGTCTTCTTCCGGTGGCGGCGCATTCGCGCTCACCACCCTCTGCAGCGCCTCCGGCGCAAAATCAGGCCACTCTCTCCGCGTCGAGCGTGAACTCAACAAGACGACGCGCTCGACTAAAGTTGACGCCATTCGGGCTTTGCCCGGGGATTGCGAGCTGCGTCGCAGAACGCGGCCGCGAAGGCGGCCGCTACAAAATGCCGACGTTCAGGGGGGCGTTGGCAGCGGCGCCATCCGCGCGCCTTCGCGCACGAGACCGTTCCCCCGCCAACCGCCAACCGTCTGCTATCCTGCAACCGGGTCCGATGGCCGAGTCTTACGCGCCGATCATTCTGCTCTTCATCTGCTCCGGGCTGACGTCCTATGTGGCGACCGCCATCGTGAAGCACGCCGCGCAGCACATCGGTCTGGTGGATATGCCGGACAACCGCAAGCTTCACGGTGTGGCGACGCCTCGCCTCGGCGGGCTGGCGATCATCTTCGGCTTCGGCTTCCCTCTGCTGCTCCTCGCCGCCGACCCCCGTGCGGCGGACCTGGTCTCGAAAAACCTCGCCTACCTCTTCGCCGTCCTCGCCAGCGGCTCTCTCATCGTCGGCCTGGGCGTCTACGACGACCTCCTCGGTACGAACGCGCCGAAGAAATTCGCCGTGCAGTTCGGGGCCGCGCTGATCCTGGTCACGTTCGGCTATCAGTTCGACGAGATCTCGATCGCCGGACGGAATTTCGAGCTCGGCTGGCTCGGCGCGGCGGTCTCCATCCTCTGGATCGTCGGCGTGATGAACGCGATGAACTTCATCGACGGGATGGACTCGCTCGCGACCGTCGTGTCCATCACGATCGCGGCGTCGTTCACCGTCATCGCCCTGCTTCGCGACGACTACTTCTCGCTCGTGATCATGATCGGCCTGACCGGGAGCCTCATCGGCTTCTATCCGTGGAACAAGCCACCGGCGAAGATCTTCATGGGCGACACCGGGAGTCTCTTCATCGGCCTCCTCCTCGCGGCCGGCTCGATCGCCCGTCCGAGCAAGTCGCCGACGGCGCTCATCATCATCGGGCCATTGCTCGCCCTCGCGCTGCCGGTGCTCGACACGCTGATCGTGATGCAGCAGCGCTTTACGGGCGAAAAAACGTCGCTCGCGAAGCGCATCGGCCGCGTCTTCACCGCGGACCGCAACCACATTCATCACATCCTCGTGGGGAAATACCGGAGCGAAGGAAAGGCGATCTTCGCGATCTGGGTGGTCACGCTGCTTTTCTCGGCGGCGGCGGTGATGACGGCCGTGCAGGAACTGAAGTGGATCGGCTACAGCTCCGGCGCGGTGGCACTGCTGCTGCTCATCCTCCTGCGTTACGGCCGCCGCGCGCGGACCGCCTGACCATGTGTGGAATCACCGCCATCTTCGCTTACGGCGCCAGCGCCGCGCCCGTCGATCCCTCGGAGCTGGAGGCAATCACGGAGAGCATGCGCACGCGCGGTCCGGACGCGGGCGGCACGTGGATCTCCGGCGACCGCCGCGTGGGTCTCGGCAGCCGGCGCCTGGCGATCATCGATCTGAGCGACGAAGGCAGGCAGCCGATGTTCGGCGTCGCTCGGGAAGTGGCGATCGTCTTCAACGGCGAGATCTACAACCATCGCGAGCTGCGCGCGTCGCTCGAGCGCGGCGGTGCGCGGTTTCACTCTCAGACCGACACCGAGGTGATTCTGCAGCTCTGGCGGCGCGACGGGCCGGCCATGCTCGGACTGCTGCGGGGGATGTACGCCTTCGCGATCTACGACACGCGCGTGAACAGGATGTTCGTCGCGCGCGATCCGTACGGTCTCAAGCCCCTCTACTTTGCCGACGACGGCTCGACGATCCGGCTGGCGTCGGAGGTGAAGGCGTTGCTCGCGGGCGGCGCGGTCTCGCGCACCATCTCGCCGGCGGGCGCGGCCGGGTTCTTTCTCACCGGCTCCGTACCCGAGCCGTTCACGATTCGCGATGACGTGCGGATCGTGGAGGCGGGGACCTGTTGCACGATCGACGAGCGGGGACGCGGCGAGGCGCAGACGCACCTGTCGATCGCGTCCGTGTTCTGCCGCGGACGCACGCAACGCGGCGTCACCGGCCTCACCGAGCCCGAGATCGTCTTCCAGGAGCGCGTCGAGGAATCGATCGAGCATCACCTCGTTGCGGACGTTCCGGTTGGCGTGTTTCTCTCCGCCGGCATCGACTCCTCCGCGCTCGCGTCGATCGCGGTCCGGCGCTACAACGATCAGCTGCGGACGTTCACCCTCGCTTTCGAAGAGTTCCGCGGTTCGAGGGGCGACGAGGCGCCGCTCGCGGAGCGCTTCGCGCGGGAGCTGGGGACCCTGCACCGCACCCGGGTCGTCACGCGGGAAGAGTTCCGCACCGACCTGCCAGCGATCTTCAAGGCCATGGACCAGCCAACCATCGACGGCGTGAACACGTGGTTCATCAGCAAGGCCGTGCATGAGTCCGGCGTGAAGGTCGCGCTCTCGGGCATCGGCGGCGACGAGCTGTTCGGCGGCTATCCCTCGTTCGCGCGCGTCCCGCGCCTCACGCGGATCGCACACTCGCCGTTGGCCTCGCTCGCGCAACTGGTCAGCCGCCACCCCAAGGCGGCACTCATCGGCAAGATGGGGCGCACGTATCCCGGCGCCTACCTCCTGCAGCGCGGCCTTTATCTGCCCGATGAGCTTCCGTCCGTGCTCGGCCAGGAGATGGCACGCGAGGGACTGGAGCGCCTGTCGATGCTCGATCTCGTGGAGAAGGCGATGACGCCCGATCCCGGCACGGCCTTCGCGAGGGTCGCCACGCTCGAGGCATCGCTGTACATGCGCAACCAGCTCCTGCGCGACACCGACTGGGCATCGATGGCCCATTCCGTCGAAGTGCGCACGCCGTTCGTCGATGTGGCACTCCTCCGCCAGCTCGCGCCGCTGCTGCTCGAGACGGGGCGCGTGGGTAAAGAGGTGCTTGCCGCGCGATTGCCCGACTGGCTCCGCAATCGACCGAAGACCGGCTTCTTCGTCCCGATGCGCGAATGGGCCGACCTTCCGCCGGACGGCACGAGCACGCGCATGCGAAGCTGGGCGAAGGTCGTGTTCGAGTCCTTCCACGAACCCTGAGGCGCGAAGCGCCGACGTTTCACCCTGAGGCGCGAAGCGCCGAAGGGTCAACGGAGCCCTCTCGAGACACGCGCCACGGGCGCTCTTCAACCCTGAGGCGCGAAGCGGCCGAAGGGTCAACGGAGCCCTCTCGAAAAGCGTACGAGGCACGTTGCGTGAGGGCTCCCCTGACCCTTCGGCACTTCGCGCCTCAGGGTTCGTTAGAATCGCGCCCGTGTGCGGAATCGCGGGCTTCTGGGACTTCGCGGGCGGGCGTCCCGAGGAGATGCGCGAGCGGGCGGGCCGCATGGCGTCTTGCCTGACGCACCGCGGCCCTGACGATGCCGGCACATTCGCCGATCCCGTCGGCGTCGCGCTCGGCTTCCGCCGCCTCTCCATCGTCGACCTTTCCCCTGCCGGTGCGCAGCCGATGACGTCGGCGAGCGGCCGCTACGTGATCGTCTTCAACGGCGAGATCTACAACTTTCAGCGACTTCGCACGAGGCTCGACGCGCAGTGGCGCGGTCACTCCGACACCGAGGTGCTCCTCGCCTGCATCGAGGCGTGGGGCCTCGAACGCGCGCTCCACGAGTGCATCGGCATGTACGCGTTCGCGCTCTGGGACACGCGCGAACAGACGCTCTCGTTGGTGCGCGACCGTGCAGGCGTCAAGCCGCTCTACTACGCGCTCAACGCAACCTCCCTGCAGTTCGCCTCGGAGCTCAAAGCGCTCGACGTCGACCGTACGATCGACAGCGACGCCGCAGCGCTCTACGCGCGCTATCGTTACGTTCCTGCGCCATGGTCGATTTACGCAGGCGTGAAGAAACTCACGCCGGGAAGCATCCTCACCATTGCACGCGATGGTACCTCCAGGTTGACGCGCTATTGGAATGCAGCCGAGGTCGCGGAGCGGGTGCCACGCTTCACGGGCTCGGAAACCGAGGCTGTCGACAGGCTCGACGAGCTCCTCGGCGACTCTGTCGCGCTTCGCATGATCGCCGACGTTCCCCTCGGTGTCTTCCTGTCCGGCGGCGTCGACTCCAGCCTCGTCGCCGCGCTGATGCAGCGCAACGCCTCCGGCCCCATTCACACCTTCACCATCGGCTTCGAAGACCCGCGCTTCGACGAAGCCCGCCACGGCCGCGAGGTCGCGTGGCACCTCGGATCGCGGCACGACGAACTGTACGCCAGCTACGCCGACGCCCTCGCGCTCGTGCCGGAGCTGCCGCGCATCTACGACGAGCCGTTCGCCGATTCGTCCGCCCTGCCTACATATCTCGTGTCGAAACTCGCGAGGCGAACAGCGACCGTCGCGCTCTCCGGCGACGGCGGCGACGAGCTCTTCGCCGGCTATCACCACCACTTCCTCGGCGCGCGCCTGCAGCGCCGCGTTCGCTCCGTGCCGCGATTCGCGCGTGGCGCCCTCGGACGCGCGCTGCAACTCATCCCCCGCACCCGCGCCCTCGGTCGCGGTCTCGAGGAGGACGATCCGCTCGCGAGGTATCGCGACACGATGAAGCTCCAGTCGCAGTTGCCGAAGCTCAGCCGTTCCGATGACGGGCCCACCGAGATGGCGATGTTCCTCGACTTCGTCACCTACCTGCCCGACGACATCCTCGTCAAAGTCGACCGAGCGAGCATGGCCGTGAGCCTCGAGGCACGCGAGCCCTTCCTCGACCACCGCGTCATCGAATTCGCGTGGTCATTGCCGCTGTCGATGAAGATCCGTGACGATCGCGGAAAGTGGATCACACGCCAGCTTCTGCGCCGCTATCTTCCCGACGCGCTCGTCGACCGCGAGAAGCAGGGCTTC
Source organism: uncultured Thermoanaerobaculia bacterium (assembly GCA_964558905.1). Taxonomy (GTDB): domain Bacteria; phylum Acidobacteriota; class Thermoanaerobaculia; order Gp7-AA8; family Gp7-AA8; genus QHVT01. The sequence goes on from CAZLGP010000276.1 coordinate 5,701, forward strand.
GGACTGCCGCTCGCGCAATGGCTGCGCGGGCCGCTGCGGGATTGGGCCGATGACCTGCTGTTGAACGTCAGCGAGCCGTTCGACGCCCCGCACGTGCACGACCTTTGGCGCCGTCACATCGCAGGCGCAAACCATGAAGGAGAGCTGTGGACGGTGCTGATGTACGAGGCCTGGCGACGCTCCTCGATCGCGAAGCCCTGAGCGAGCGATAGCGAGTCGAACGGGCCAAGTTAGCATCTACGGAATGCGTGCCGCAGATGCTAAGTTGGCCCTTTGACTCGCTGCGCTCGCTCAGGGCTCCGGACATAAATGAAGATCCTTCTCCTCTGCACCGACGCCTACGGCGGCCACGGCGGCATCGCGCTCTACAACCGCGACCTCGCCGAGGCTCTCACCGCACGGGAGGACGTCGAAGAGGTCATCGTCGTCCCACGCGTCATCCGCTCTGAGGTACGCGACGTGCCGGCCAAAGTCACCTTCCATGCCGACGCCACGAAAGGTCCGCTGCAGTACCTCCGCGCCATCGCAAGAGCGCGCGCTGCGAAACCCGACCTGGTCATCTGCGGGCACATGAACCTCCTTCCCGTCGCCTGTTCGATCGCCCGCCATCCGCTGCTGATGGTCTACGGCATCGAGGCGTGGAAGCACATCCCGCGAGCGCTCGCAAACCGCCTCCTGCATCGCGCCTGCGCCGTCGTTTCGATCAGCGACATCACGCGCGACCGGCTTCTCGCGTGGTCGAAGTATCAGGGCCCCAGGTACCTCCTCCCGAACGCGATCCACGCCGAGAGCTACGGTATCCGCGCGAAGCGCGAAGACCTCGTCGCGCGCTACGAGCTCGAGGGAAAGCGGGTGCTGCTGACCGTCGGGAGACTCGCCGCGGAGGAGCGCTACAAAGGCTTCGACGAAGTCCTCGACGTCCTCGGTGATCTGCCGAGCGACGTCGTGTACATGATCGCCGGCGGCGGCAACGACGCCGGGCGCCTGCAGCAGAAAGCCGCGCAGCTCGGCGTGGCCGATCGCGTCATCTTCACCGGACTCTTCTCCGAGAGCGACAAGGCCGACCTGTACGCGCTCGCGGACGTCTACGTGATGCCCAGCCGCGGGGAGGGATTCGGCTACGTTTTCCTCGAAGCGCTCGCCTCGGGGGTACCGGTGATCGGCAGCAAACATGACGGAGGACGGGAGGCGCTGCTGGATGGCGAGCTGGGGCTGCTCGTCGATCCGGCGAACCCGGCCGAGATCTTCGCGGCCCTGCGCGAGATTCTCCAGGCGCGACCGCGGCGCGCGATCCCGCCGTTGCTCGACTACTTCTCGTACGCCAAGTTCAGGATCCGGCTGAACGCCATCATCGATTCACTTCCGCGGAGGTAGCGGCGCTCACTTGCCGGACGGAAAGTTCTTCTTCCGCAGGCATTCGATGCGCTCCTCGGCCGGCACGTCGCGCAGCTCGTAATACCGCTGCTGCGCCGGCGCCGCGTTCCCCTGCAACTTGCCCGACTGCGGCGGATGCCACAGGTGCACGAACGGCAGATAGCCGAACTCGTAGACACCTCCGCGGACGCGCGCTCGCTCCCACAGCTCGAGGTCCTCTCCGCCCCAGCCGACGAAGCTCTCGTCGTAGCCGCCGATCGAACGATAGGCCTCGGCCGTCGCACCGATGCTCCCGCCCTTCAGGTTCTGCACGACGGTCGTCGTCATCCGAGGATCGAGCCGTCCCGTCTCGAATAGCCGTCGGGTATCGCGTTCCGATGCATAGAAGATGAAGCGTTTCAGGTCGACGAACGCGTGTCCCGCGCGGGTGCGCGCCGCGACCTCCGCGGCATAGCGAGATGGGACGAGGACGTCGTTGTCATGCGCGACGATCACCGCTCCCCGCGCCGCGCGCACGCCGTCATTGAAGGTCTTCGCGCGGCAGTAGTCCCGACCCGCGGGCACAGGAGTGTGGACGTAGCGGACCCACGCCGGCAGCGATGCTTCGACCTCCGGCCTCACCGACTGCTCGACGATGATGCACTCCATTGCAGCGCCTTCCTGTCCCGCGATCGAGCGCAATGTGGCGATGAGGTTCGGCAAACGCTCCACGCCGCGGTGGCCGATGATGAACGTGACGTCCGGTGTGCTCGAAGCCGCTCCGGCATCGTCGCGCATCGCGATCGGCCAGTCGCGCAGCGCGCGCCGCAGCAGGATGCCGGACGTCCACGGATGCACGTTCGCGAGATGGAGCTCCGAGCCGTACACCCACTCGCAGCGCGCGCCACGCTCGTCGAGCGTCAGACGTTCGTTGCGGTTGCGGAGGTGCGTCCAGCGGGAGCCGATGTGCCGCAGAAACCGGGGCCAGTCATGAACGAGAGCGCCGGCGAAGGCTCGCAGAGAGGGCGGCATCGTTCATTGCCCCCGCGGGCGCAGGCCGAGGGCGCGCTTGACGCGCGAGAGCGCCTTCCAGACGGGCGTGCGGCCGGGAATCAGTTCGCGGCGTGGAAACGTGCGGTGCAGGACGACGCTCGGCGACACGATCGCCGCGCGGTACAACTCGAGCGTGCGGCGCGGCCACTGCGCGTCAGACAGGTAGTGCGCGCGTGTGAGGTGCACTCCCAGCGCGGCTCGACGTCGCAGGAACCGCGACGGGTTCTCGGCCTCGACCCAGCTTCGGACGGCGACCTCCCAGTCGCGCGCCACGCGCTCCCCCGAGCGATCGCGCTGCTCTTCGTGATGCCGGTAGCGTGAGAGCAGGGTGTCGATCTTCTGCACGCGGCCATGCGTCGCGATGCGCAGGAAGAATTCCGCGTCGGCTGCGTAGCTCACCTCCGGGCGCCAGGGGCCCGCACGCTCGGCCGCCTCGCGGGTGAAGAATGCGGACGGCTGCGGGATGAAGATCAGCTTCCCTACGTACGACGCGAGATCGAACGGCGGCAGCTCCGTCCGACTGAAGACCGCGCCACCGGCGTCGATGTACTCCGCGTCACCGTAGACGAGCGCGAGCGACGGATCGCGCTCGAACGCCTCCATCGCGGCGCGGATCGCACCGGGCAGATAGAGATCGTCGGAGCTCTGGATGCCGATCACCGTTCCCCGCACGCACGCGAGTCCCTTGTTCACGGCATCGACCACGCCGCGGTCCGGCTCCGACCACCACCGCAGCTCCGGCAGCGACCCGTAGCCCTCCAGCACCTCGACCGTCTGGTCCTTCGACGCGCCATCCATCACCACGATCTCGATCGGACGGTAGTCCTGCCCGAGAATCGAGTCGATCGTCTCGCGGATGTAACGTCCCTGGTTGTAGCTCGGAACGATGATGGAGACCAGCGGTCGCGTCATCGTCGTCAGCCGATCGTGCGGACCGCCTCGAGCCACGCGCGCATGTGCGCGGCCGTGTCGCGGAGGAACGCGTCGCCGCCCTGATCCCAGATGAAGCCGCGGTACGACGCGGACTGCGCGTCGAGCGCATCGGCGAGGCACGCGTATAGCTCCGCGTACGAGGAGCCCTCGAGCTTCAGATCCATCAGCCAGGGGAGGAGGTCGTCGAGGATCACCATCCCCGCGAGCTCGTGGTAGAGATCCCTGAAGAGATTGTGCGGCGTGCGGCGATGGTCGGCGACGGGCGAGCCGATGCGGATCGCCTCCCCGCGATTCTTCACCGCCGCCTGCGCGAAATAGCCGCTCAGGATGTCGCCGTAACGATCGATCGTCAGCCCGCCGACGTTGAATCCCATGCGCACGTAGTAGTACGCGGCGATCGCGTCGCGGGCGATGCCGGTGTTCTGGGTGTTGATCGGCGACCACGTGCGCGCGCCGAGGTAGCGCGGCTCCGCCACGGCGGAACGAACGTGCGGGGCGATGGCGAGGCGACTGATGGCGTCGACGTCGGGATCGCTCAGCCACAAACCGGCGTTCATCGCCACGCGCGCGCGCCGCGGCGCCGACTGCGTGAATCGTCGCGCGTTCCTGCGCGCGGTGTAGGGAAACCCGCGCGGAAAGATCTCGACGCCTTCCGGCTCGGACGCGAGCATCGTCCCGATGTTGAACCAGCGATCGCTGCTCTCCGTTTCCGTGACGTCGACGACCGTGCCGGTCACCGCATGCTCGCCGACGAAGTCGGTGTCGCCGAGACAGTAGTTGTCGTCGTCGATCGAGATCAGCAGCTCCGCGCCCCGATCGAGGGCCATGAGGAACCCGACGTTGCGGCGATTGTCCGTGTCGTACGGAATGCGCTCCCGCATCGACGGAAAGCGGGCGAGAAACTCCTCCTGCTCCCCGAGGGTCGGGCACAGGACGCGGAAGCCGCGGCCCTGCGCGTCCGCGCACGCCGCCGCAACCGTCGCCGGCGTCTTGCGGTCGACGATGACGATGACGTCGACCGAGTCTCTCCGCCCGTGCCGGTCGAGGTTCTCGAGGTAATCGGCAAGGAAACGCGGCTCGAAGATCGTCGTGACGACGATGGCCGCCTGTGGCTCTCTCATCGCCCGAAGTATATCGACGAGTCGAGCATGGGGCTGACCCCGTGTCGTGCCGTGAGGCGGAGCAACCAGCGCTGCCGGCCGTGCCGGCTAGTCGACGCGGACGTCGCGCGAGGCGATGTTGCGGAGGAGATCGACCGTGTCGGCGACTCCGCGCGCGAGCTTGCCTCGGACTTCGAAGCCGAGCCGCGCGAAACGGTCGGCGTTCACCCAGTACGACAACTGGTTCATGATCCGCGCGTCGACGAGTTGCACGTCGAGCTCCGGCACGTGCACGCGGATGGCGTCGACGATCTCCCGAACGGTCGCGTTGACCGTGAGCACGTTGTAGATCCGCCGGTCCCAGATCTTCTTCTCGATGACGAACGCAATCGCGCGGACGCCGTCTTCGAGATCGAGATACGGGCGGCGCTGATCGAGCGCGGAGCGCCACACCGTGATCGGCAATCCCTGACACGCCTGCCAGATGAATTTGTTCACCGCCGTGTGGAAGCGCATGCCGGGCGAAACGCCGAAGATCGTGCCGAACCGGCAGGTCACGAAGCGCAGGCCGTGCATCGCTGCCAGCGCCTTCTCCGCGCGCAGCTTCGACGCCGCGTACGGGCTCTGCGGCTGGAGGTCGGACTCGGGACACTCTTCGTCCACGACTTCGCTCTGCGAACCGTACACACTCGTCGTCGACAGAAACACCAGCGGCACCCCCGACACCGCACACGCCTCGGCCACGCGGACCGTCGCCGCGAAGTTCACCTGTTCGACCTGTTCCGCTTTGTCGAAGCTCGAGGCCGCGTCCGTGATCGCCGCGAGATGGACGAGCGCGTCGGCCCCTTCGATGATCGGCGCCAGCTCCACCTTCTGTACGTCGGCCTCGAGGAAACGGAAGCGTGCCTGATCCGGGAGGTTGAACAGCGATGCATACCGCTGCGTCGAGAGGTCGTCGACGAGCACGAGCTCACATCCGTCGAAGACGCGTGGAAGCTCGCGGATGAGACGGGAACCGATGTGGCCGAGGGCGCCGGTGATGACGATCTTCATGACTCGAGATAATGACTCAGCAGCGGGCGGAAATAGTCGCCCGTGCGCTCCAGGCCTTCGCGCAGACCGACCTTCGCGGTCCAGCCGAGGCGGGTACGGATCTTTTCGTTCGAAATGATGGCGTCGCCGATCTCGATCGCCTCGCGGTCGCGCGGCCACTCGACGTGCTTGACCCTGCCTCCGATCACTTCGACGATCTCCCGCGCGATCTCCTCGACCGTGTACTGGCGATCGCCGACGGCGAAGAATGCCTGCCCGTTCGCCTCGTCCGACAACGCGGCGGCGAGAAGCGCCTCGACCACGTCGTCGACATACGTGATCGTCCGCAACTGCTTCCCCTCGCCGAAGACCGTGATGGTCTTCCCCTGCAGGCCGAGGCCGATGAAGTAGTTCATGAATCCGAATTCGGCGCTGCGGATGTTCGAGCGCGGCCCGAAGACATTCGCCAGCCGCACCGACGTCGTGCGCAGGCGGTAGGCGCCGCCGTACACGAGCACGTACTTCTCGGATGCCGATTTGTTCGCCGAGTAGATGTCGACCGGAAACTCCGGATGCTCCTCGGTGATCGGCGAAAACGCCATGCGTCCGATCTGCGTGCTCGTGCCGACGTGGACGACCTTGCAGTCGCGATTGAAGCGTCGCACCGCCTCGAGCACATTGATGACGCCCTTGCAGTTCACGTCGATGTCGGTGAGCGGCTCCTTCATCGAGTTCGGATGTGAGGTGTAGGCCGCGCAATTGAAGAGGACGTCCTGTCCGCGGATGACGGCGCTCACGCCCTCGAACGCGCGGATGTCGTTCAGTACGATCTCGACGTCCCGCTCGAGCTCGCGGACGTTGTACATGTTGCCGCCCGACCGTGGATCGAGCACGTCGTAGATCGTCACGGATGCGCCCAGCTCCACGCACCGGCGCGCGACGTTGCTGCCGATGAAGCCGAGGCCTCCGGTGATCAGCACCTTGCGCCCGCGCAGATCCGTCATCCGAGCTCCGGATATCCGAGCATCCTGCGGATCCCGTTGCAGACCGCGTCCGTCTGCTCGCGGCTCAGATTCATCGCGCCCGGCAGATTTATGCCGCGCTCGGAGATGTCGTACGCGCGAGGATTGTTTCCGCGGCCTTCCTCTTCACGCCCCGGATAGGCCGGGAGCGACGAGAGCGGATAGAAGAACGGGCGCGACGGAACGCCCAGCGCGAGCAGCTTCTCCATCGCCTGCGCTTTCGACAAACCGTGACTCCTGCCGAAGACGACCGCCGTGATCCACACGCTGTTGAACCCGCCTTCCGGCTCGGCATTGAGCTCGATGTCGGCGACATCGGCGAGCCCTTCCCTGTACCACTCGAATATCTCGCGCTTTCGTCCGACGAGCTCGTCGAGGCGCTGGAACTGCGCGTAGCCGAGCGCCGCCTGCAGATTGAAGGGCATGTATTTGTACGTGACTTCCTCGTTGAAATACATCTTGCCGCCCGGTCTTCGTCCGTGATCGCGCAGGATCGTGCACCGCTCGAAGAGCTGATCGTCATCGAGGATGAGCATCCCGCCTTCGCCCGTGCAGAGCGTCTTCGTGCGGTGAAAACTGAACGTCGATCCCACGCCGAACGTGCCTGCCTTGCGACCCTTGTACGTCGAGCCCAACGCTTCGGCCGCATCCTCCACGAGAGGAATTCCGTGGCGTGCCGCGACAGCTTCCAGCTCGTCCATCAGCGGCATGTTGCCGAAGAGGTCGACGGCGATGATTGCCTTCGTCTTCGACGTGATCCGCGCCTCCACCGACTCCGGATCGAGGCACCAGTGCTTCGGGTCGATGTCGGCGAAGACCGGGGTCGCGCGCAGGTAGGTGATCGGCGCGGCCGACGCGATCCACGTGCATTCGGGGCTGATCACCTCGTCGCCTTCGCCGACGCCGAGTGCGGTGAGCAGCAGATGGATGGAGGTCGTGCAGTTCGGCGTCATCAGCGCGTGCTTGCGTCCGTGCCACGCCGCGAACTCGCGCTGAAAGTTCTCGACGTACCAATACGGCTTCTCGTACCAGCCCGTGGTCATCGCGTCCATCACGGTGGCGACTTCCTTTTCCGTGATCCAAGGGCCTGCCATGTAGATGGGCTCCATTTCCGTTCCTTTCAAAGAGACCTCAGCACGCGCGCGGGCACGCCGGCGACGACGGTGCGCGGCGCGACGTCGCGCGTGACCACCGCCCCCGCGCCGACGATCGCATCCGCACCGATCCGGCGCCGCGGCAACACCGTTGCCCCGGCCCCGACCCAGGCGCCCTTCTCGACGTGCACGAGACCGGTGAGCGTCGCCCCTGGGCCGATCTCGCTGCCGTCCGCGAGCACGCATTCGTGATCCACACCCGCTCGCGTGTTGACGATGCATTGTCTGCCGACGAGGGTGTGTACTTCGATGACCACGCCCGCGTGGATCTGCGCACCGGAACCGATCTCCGCGCTGCGCGCGATCCATGCGGTCGGATGCACGGCACTCACCGGCACGAGTCCCGCCGCCTCGAGCCGATCGGCGATCCGCAGCCTGACGTGTCCGTGCGGATTGCCGATGGTGACGCAGAACCCCGCCGTCTCACCCGCCAGCTCGCGGCGCCAGTCGTCGAGCTTCGAGCCGTGAATCAGCGGCACGTCGGGAAAGGGCGGTTCGAGACCGTCCGTGTCGTCGAAGACCGCGACGAGCTGCGCGCCCTGACTCTCGACGATCGGACGGATGACTTTCGCCTGACCCGTGCCGCCCCAGAACACGACTCTCATGGCTCGGACTCGAACGAGAGAATCGCGTCGATCACGCGCCGCTGCTCGTCGTCGGTCAGCTCGGGATACATCGGCAGCGACAACACCGTCACCGCCGCCCGCTCCGTTCGTGGCAACGCCGCGGACGAAGCGTACGCGGGCTGGCGATGCACCGGCACGGGATAGTGCACGAGCGCACCGATCCCGCGTTCCCGGAGATGCAACTGAAGCGCGTCGCGGTTGCCGCAGGTCACGACGTACAGGTGATAGACGGGCTCGGCGCCATCGTGCACCAACGGCACCGCCACCACGCTGTCGGCGAGCGCTTCGTCGTATCGCTTCGCAAGCGCGCGCCGGCGTGCGTTGTCCGCTTCGAGATGGCGCAGCTTCACGCGAAGAATCGCCGCCTGCAACTCGTCAAGACGCGAGCTCCAGCCGTCCGTGCTGCTCACGTAGCGCTCCGCCCATCCGTACTGGCGGAGGAGGCGCATGCGCCGGGCGAGATCGGCGTCGTTCGTGACGACCGCGCCGCCGTCACCGATCGCGCCGAGGTTCTTGGTCGGATAGAAGCTGAAGGCGCCCGCGATGCCCATCGAGCCGACGCGCTGACCGCGGTACCGCGCGCCGTGCGCCTGCGCGCAATCCTCGACCACCGGCAATCCGAGTGCAAGGATCGGCGCGAGGCTTGCCGGGTGGCCGTAGAGGTGGACGGGGACGATGGCGCGGGTCTTGTCCGTGATGACCGCGGCGATGGCGCTCGGGTCGATCGTGAACGCGCGCTCGTCGATGTCGGCGAAGACGGGAGTTGCACCGCAGAGGCGGATTGCCGTCGCCGTCGCCACCGCGGTGTGCGCCGTGGTGATCACCTCGTCGCCCGGTCCGATGCCGAGCGCCGCGAGCGCGATGTGCAACGCCTCCGTGCCCGACCCGACCCCGACCGCATGCCCGACGCCACAATACTCCGCGAGCTCGCTCTCGAACGCCTCCACCTCGGCGCCGAGGATGTAACGGCCGCCGTCGAGCACCCGGGCGATCGCCTCGTCGATCTCCCGTCGATGCGCCACGGTCTGCGCCTTCGGGTTTGAGCAGAGGATCACTCCACGACCTCCACACGCGGGACGTAGACGATCCATTTCCCCCCCGCCGCGCGGAACGCCTGTTCCTTCTCCATGATCTCGTCGCGGTGATTCCATCCGAAGAGCAGCGCGTAGTCGGGATACCGCGCCGCGAATTCGTCGTGCGGGCGCACCGGGATGTGTACGCCCGGGCTGAGCTTCCCCTGCTTGATGGGCGTCGTGTCGCTGATGAGCTCGACCAGATCCGGAGTGATGCGGCAGTAGTTCGTCACGGTCGTGCTCTTCGACGTAGCGGCGTAGCCAACCACCCGCTTTCCTTCCGCTCGAACGTTCTTCAGCAGGGCGTGCAACTCGTCGCGCGAGCGCTCGACGTTCTGCCGCAGGCGCGCGTAGCACTCGGCGGTATCGAGGCCGAGCCGAGACTCCAGCGCCTCGACCTTCCGCACGGATTCGCCCACCGGCCGGGCGCCCTGGTGCGCGACGACGTAGCGCATCGAGCCGCCGTGCACGTTCTGCGGAAGTGCCTCCACGATCTCCATGCCGTGCATCGCGAAGAGGCGGCTCAGCGAGCCGGCGCAGAAGTAGAACGCATGCTCGTCGTAGATCTGGTCGTACGACGTCTTCTCCACGATGTCGCCGAGAAACGGGTCCTCGAAGATCAGCACGCCTTTGGGTTTGAGCAGCAGCCGGATGCCTTCAACGACGGAGTGGAGGTACGGGATGTGGCACATCACGTTTGCGCCGAGGAAGGCGTCAGCCGGGCCGTGCTCGTCGTGGATGCGGCGAGCGAGGTTCTCGTCGAAGAACTCGCAGATGGTGCTCACGCCCTTCGAGCGCGCGACCTCGGCGACGTTGGCCGACGGCTCGATGCCGAGGTGACGGATGCCGCGCGAGGCGAAGCTCCGGAGCATGATCCCGTCGTTGCTGCCGATCTCGCACACGAACGGATCGGGACCGTTCGCATAGCGCTCGAGGACGAAGGCGGCAAACGAGTCGAAGTGGCGCTGCATCCACGCGGAGGTGGACGAGAAGAACGCGTAGTTCTCGTGGAACATCTTCTCCCGGTCGACGAGCTCGGTCAGTTGGACCATCGAGCAGCGCGGACAGTGTGCGACGCGCAGGTCGAAGAAGAATTCGTCGTCGAACTGATCGGGCGTGAGGAAGCCATTGGCGATCGGCATGCGGCCGAAGTCGAGAAACGGTTCGATCGGGGATTCGCAGATGAGGCAGGCGGGCATCGGCTGGGATTCTAACCGCGTGGCCCGTCGATCCGCACGAGCGCTTCCATGACCGCCGCCTCGCGCTCCGCGCTCACGGGCATGCTTCCCGGCCACTCCGCCCAACCGTCGGGGTGAGGGAAATACCGCCCCGTCCACGAGCGGATGCGGTCCGCCACGCCGGGAGACACGAGACGGTCGAGACGTCCCGCCGGGGCAACACGCGGCACGCCCCCGGCACGCGGCGGCATCCGCAGCGTTTTCTCGAAGATCGCGATCCAGTCGCGATGCATCCGCACATCCGAGTCGCCCGCCATCGAGCGCCGGGCCTGTTCGCTCGACGCGAGCAGCACCGCACGATCGCGCGCGAGCATCGACACGAGCTCGACCGCGCGCGGCACGTCGCCGACCGCGAACGTGAACCCCGTCCGGCCGTCCACCACGAACCCTTCTCCCGCGGCCCCGAAATAGCGCGCGATGACGGGAACGACACCATGATGCATCGCCTCGACGATCGCGTTCGGGGTGCCCTCGAGATCGGAGAAGAGCAGCAGGACGTCGAGGTTGGGATAGCCTGTGCGATACAGCTCATCCTGCGAAACGACGCCGTGAAACACCGCGTGCGGCATTCGCTCCCGCACTTCCGCTTCCGCCGGCCCTGTGCCGAAGATGTGGATCTCGACCCGATCGCCGATCGCTTCCGAAAACTGCACGAGATCGCCGATGCGCTTGTGCTCGTGCGTGATCCGTCCGACGTACCCCGCGCGGAGCTTCGGCGCATCGACATGAGCTACGAACGCGGGCCGGGCACCGTGTCGGACGTAGTGAACGCGCTCGGAGTCCTGCGGAGGCAGCGCTTCTTCGAAGTACGAGTGGAACAGGCGGCTGATCGAAACGACGCCGTCGATCGACGGCCAGAATTCCGCGATGTTCGCGATCAGCCCCGGCACGAGTCCACGCACCGCCGGAAGAAACCGTACGCGCGACCCGCGCCGCTTCGCCTCGGCGACGGCTGGAAATGCGACCCCGCTGCCGATCGGGATCAGGATGTCGGGATCGTCGTTTGCGATCGCATCGACGACCGCGCGGATGCGCGCACTCTCCGTTCCGACGCGCACGTCGAGCCCGGTCCATTGGATGTGCGGATGCGCGCGCGCGTACGACTCGGGATCGTTGAGCTCCCTCCCCTTGGGCAGGGCGAAGCGCACTTCCCAGCCCGGTTGTGCCTGCAGCCAGAGCGTGAAGTTGTGGACCCACTGCTCCATGCCGCCCCAGGCGTTGTGCGCTTGCGTGAGGAAGAGGACGCGCGGCATCTCACACCGACTCGATCGCGTGACGCAGTTGCTCGAAGGTGAGGGGCCGCGAAACTCTCTCCCGCACGCTGCGCAAACCGTTCGCGGCGATCCGCAACCGCTCCTCGGGATTGCGGATGAGGTGGGCGATCTTCTCCTGCCACTCCCGGTCATTCGCGGCGAGGAATCCGGTCTCGCCGTCTTCGATGGCTTCGACGTTCTCGCCGTACCGCTGCGCGACCACCGCCGCCTCGCCGCTCATGTAGATGCTCGCCTTCAGCGAGCCGCGCGCGAGCGCATCGTCGCCCCGGAACAGTGGGAAGAGGCCGATGTCCATTGCCAGAACCTCCCGGATCATGGTGTCGTGATCGTAGTCGGGAAGCGCGGACCAGACGACGCGCTCGAAGCGCGGAATGTTGAGCAGCGACGTCGCGCCGGTCCCGACGAGGCGGAGATGGAGACGAGGGAGCTCGCGGAAGAGATCTTCGAGCGGCTCCCAGATCCGGTAGAGCGACCCCGCGGTGAGCGGCGATCCGATCCAGCCGAGCGTCGTCCGCGACGGATCGCGCCGGACGCTGCCACGCACCGCGTCGAAGTCCTCCGTCTGCGGACTGTCGAGGACGATGAACACGCGTTCGTTGAACGGTCGGACGTACGCAGCCGTCATCTCGTTGACGCAGACGACGCCGTGCGCGATGCGCAGGATCTGCTCGAGATCCCGCCAGCCGTGATCCTGCGCATGAGGGAGCCAGAACGCGTCCGCAAACAGCACCAGAAGGCGCGGTCCGCGCAAGGCGAGAATCCGTTCGTGCAGCGCGAGCGACGGGATCTTCAGCGCGTACACGACGTCGCATTCCTTCGCGAGCTCGACGATGCGGTCGTCCCATCGCCGGCGGATGTCTGCCTTCATCGCGTGTGAGCGCCGCGGCATGCGCAGACGCCACGCCCAGTTCGCGACCCGGTCGCGCTGCTCGAAGCCCTGCGGGTCGTCGCGCGCGACGAACATCGCGTCGTAACCCGCCGCGCGGAAGCTCTCACGGTACTGAAGCGCGGCCGAGTACGAGCTCGGCATCCGCGCGGTGTCCATGAGCAGCATGACTCGCTTTCTCGACATCCGCGGCGATCATCCTTCCTTCGCAAACACGATCGTGCTCGCCTGTCCCATCCGCAGTGCCGGCGGGAAGCTCGACTGGTCGTAGATGCGTGGCAGACGGCGCCAGAGCACGCGACGGTATCCCGCCCGCGAGGCGACGTCGAAGAGCTCGTCGAACGCGATGAACCAGTAGGGCGCCGAGTAGCCGGCGACGTTGAGCTGTTCGGTCGCATACGAGGCGCACGTCACGCCCGAGAACTTCTCGAGGATCACATATTGCGCACCGGTCCCGAACAACCCGCGGGCGGTCTCGCGCCACTGGGCAACGTACTGCAGCGCACTCCTCACGAAAACGATGTCCCAGGCGAAGCGGTCGTCGATCGTCCGGGAGAACGAAATCCCACGATCCTCCGCGAAAACCTGCTCCCCCACCTCGATGGCCGCGGGCAACTCCACCACGTGGTATTGAATCGGAGCGTCCGGCAGGCGCCGCCGCAGCCAGGCGTAGGAGATCCCGGCTCCTCCTCCGAAGTCGAGGATTCTCACGCCGCTCCCCCCCATCGTGACGCGGACGATCAGTTGAAGCGCTTCGTGCTCGAGGTCGAGCTCGTCCCATAGGGTCCCTTCACGAATCGAGCGGACATCATGGGCAAGGGCCTCCCTCCATGCAGCACCGTCGAAGATCCCGGCCGCTCGCCGAACTTCGTCGAAACGGCGATGGACGCCGCGAAACATCGGGGGGGCGCGTTTCTTCCAGAACGGCTTCATCGTCGCGTGCACCGAATGGAGATGCGGCAGGTCTGCCCCGCGTAAGCGAGCAGGCGGGCGGCCGCAACTCCACCGCTCGTCTTGATGATGCGCCCGACCACGCGATCGGTCAGATTCCGATGGTCCATGAGCCGCCACCACGCTTGGCGCACAAAGTCCTGCGGCGCGTCGTGACGATGCTCACCCTGCCAGACGAAGTCCGGCTCCAGAGCCTGCCGGAGGTCGCGCGTCCGAAAGTACACCATGTGCCGGGGGAAATCGAAGCCCGCCCAGTACGCGCCCCATATACGCGCGTCCAGGCTGTCGCGCGTAATGGTCGAAAGCAGCAGTTGACCTGCCGGCCGCAGCACGCGCGCAACCTCTCTCAGGACGGCGAAGGGATCGAACAGGTGCTCGAGGACGAAGCTCGCGACCACCACGTCGAACGTCGCGGTGGCCATGCCGGCGAGGATCTCCGTTGCGGCTCCGGTCCGCACGTCGAACCCACGTTTCCGCGCGGCGGCAGCCGCCGTCGGCACCATCTCGATTCCCGTCAGATTGCGCCAGCCGAGCGAGTGCAACGCCGCGAGTCGCGCACCGGTGGCGGCGCCGATCTCGAGCACGGAACCGCCGGCCACGAAGGACGGAATGAGATCGACTCCCGCGCGCCAGCGTTGCCACCGGCGAGACGCATCTCCGTCGAGCCCCTCGATCGCGGGATACGCCAGCACTTCGCGAAGGTACCTCCCGAGCCGGGGCTCGAGCGGAGGATCGACGAACGCTTCTCCCGACGCGTGAGGCGCATAGTCCTCCGGATACGCGTCGCCGATCGTGGCGGGTGTGGGCCGCGGATTCTGATGCCAAAGACCGCAGGTCATGCATCGCGATGCGGTGAACGAGCCCTCCAACTGATGCAGAAAGTCGCGCCCGGCAAACCGCGGCTCGATCTCGTGACCGCCGCAGCGGGGGCAGGGGACCGACTCGAGGACCAGCGTCATTCCCGATCCTCCGACCCTTCCGCTCGAGGTGCGACGCGACCGGGCGAGGGCTCACCCGCGATCGATCCCTTCGCGAAGTGGTTCACCTGCGCCGTCGCGTACGTCTTCGCGCCGCCTGAGTCGACCACGTGCGGCGTCATCGCATGGCGCTGCACGAACAGCAGTGCCTCATGGTCGAGAACGGGCGCGGGTCTGCTGCGCCGGCGGATCACCCGTCGCTCCTCGTCACCTGCCAGTCGAGCAGCGGCGCGACTCTGCCCGGCGACTGATAGCCAGGAAACGCGCGGTTCACCACTCCCGACTGCTGCACGTCGAAGGGGATGCGAATCGGGTCGGGCAACAGCGCGCGTACGTCCGAGATGCCGGCGAAGACGAGCACCTGGTACGGCCGCGCCGCGAGGAAGTTCGCCGGAATCGTCGCGGAGGCCCGCCAGCGGCCGGCCTCGACCCGAGGCGCCTCGTCGAGGCTGCCGTTGTGGATCGATTCGAGAATCACGGTCTCCTCGAGGTCGAGGAGCTGGAAGTACACGTGCAGGCCGAGCGTCGTCGTGAAGACTGCGAATGCGATCTCGATCTCCATCGGAACGCCGTTCAGGACATTCGTCGTCTCCGCACCGTTCTGCAGGAGGCGCACCGCCTCGAGGCGAAACGCCGGATCAGGCGGCAGCGCGGCGATGAGCTCGGCCACACCCTCGCGACCGGCGTGGCTGACCGAGTGTTGCAGGTAACGCGTCACGACTGAGGAGCTGTCGCCGCGGTCGACGACCTTTCCCTGCCGCAGCCACACCGCCGTCTGGCACAGCGACTTGACCGCGGGCATGTTGTGACTGACGAAGAGCACTGTGCGCCCGTGCGTCGCGACGTCGTTCATCTTGCGCAGGCACTTCGACTGGAACGCCGCATCGCCGACGGCGAGCACCTCGTCGACGATCAGGATCTCCGGCTCGAGGTGCGCGGCGACGGCGAATGCGAGACGCATGTACATGCCGCTCGAGTAGTACTTCACCGGCGTGTCCATGAACCGTTCGACCTCCGCAAACGCCACGATCTCGTCGAAGCGCGCGCGGATCTCCGCACGCGTCATGCCGAGGATCGCGCCGTTGAGGGCGATGTTCTCCCGCCCCGTCAGCTCGGGGTGAAAGCCCGTCCCGACCTCCAGGAGGCTGGACACGCGTCCACGGATCTCGATGCGCCCTGACGTCGGCTCGGTGATGCGGCTGAGGATCTTGAGCAGCGTCGACTTGCCGGCGCCATTCTGTCCGATGATCCCGATCGCCTCGCCGCGGCGGACGTCGAAGGAGACGTCGCGCAACGCCCAGAGATCGCGCTCCGCCTCGCGCGCCCCGCGGCGGAAGTTCAGCCGGTCCGTCAGCGCCTCCCGGAACGTCTTCTGGGAGCGCGCCGCGCCGATGCGGTAGCGCTTCGCAACGTTCTCGATCCGAACTGCGATGTCGGCCGGCCCCATCGTGGTCGGAATCACATCACATCCACAAACGACCGCTCGAGGCGGCGGAAATAGATACTGCCCGTCGCAATCAACACGACCGCGAGCACCGCGCTCCACGCCAGTGCGCCCAGCGGCATCGGCCGCCCGAACAGTGCGTTCCGAAACGTCTCGACCACCGACACCATCGGGTTCAGCATCACCAGCCCGCGCCACTGCTCGGGCACGAGGCTCAACGAGTACACGATCGGCGTCGCGAACATCCAGATCTGCGTCACGAACGGAATCACGTGCCGCAGATCGCGGTAGGCGACCACGAGCGCACTCAGCCAGATCGAAAGGCCGAGCACCAGCAGATACGCGACGAGCATCGCCAGGGGGATGCCAATCAGCGCGGCGCTCGACGGAATCGCACGATGCCACAGCAGCAGCGGCCCGAGCATCAACAGTGCGAAGCCGAAGTCGACGAGGGTCGTCGTCACCGCGGAGATGGGGACGAGGATGCGCGGGAAAAACACCTTCGACACGAGTTGCGCGCTGCCGAGGAGCGATTGGCTGCCGCTCGTGAGGGCGTTGGCAAAGAACGTCCAGGGCAGCAGTCCCGCGAACGTGAACAGCGGATACGGAACGCCGTCCGACGGAAGGCGCGCGATGCGGCCGAAAAAGAACGCGAAGATCATCATCGCGAACAGCGGCTGGATCACGGCCCAGGCGACGCCGAGGACGGTCTGCTTGTAGCGCACCTTCACGTCGCGCCAGACGAAGAAGTACAGCAACTCCCGGTAGCGCCACAGCTCGCGAAAGTCGATCCCCCGCCAGGAGGAGGTCGGCTCGATGACGATGACCGAATCGGAGTCAGCGCTCATGCGTCCCTTCAGAACCGCTCGAAGTGATCGAACCGCCGCGTGTCGCTTCCCCGCTTGCGGACCGCTACCGATGAGGCGTTCTCGATGCAGTGCAGTAACGACTCGTGTGCGGAGCTGGGGTCGCGGTCGGTCCGCGCGAGCGGTCGCAGGCGGCGCTTGACCGCACGGCGGAGCTGCATCGCTCGCGGAACGTCGTACGTCAGCGCCTTCACCAGCTCGTAGTCGCGATTCGTCAGAACGAACCGCACCACGGCATTGATCGCTGGATACCCGACGTCATCGAAGACGATGAGGCCGCCCTCCCGAAGCATCGTGTCGATATAGAAAAAGTCGATCAACGTATGGTCGAACGTGTGCCACCCGTCGATGAACCCGAAATCGAACGTCTGCCCCTCGGCGGCCAGGCGGGGCAGCGCGAGTTGCGAGGATTCTTCGAGGAGTGTCGCGGAGAGACCGGCGCGCGCCAACAGGTGCAATCCCGCGCTTTTCCAGTCGTCGGTCTGGCATGGATCGATCGACACGAGCTCGTATGAGTGACTGTTGCGCCGCAGGGCGTCGGCGATACAGAGCGATGACATGCCGAACGCCATCCCCGTCTCCACCGCGCGCACGGCTCCCGAAGCGGCGATCGACGCGTAGATCAGCGCGCATTCCTCGGCCGGAATGAACGAATCCGCCTCGACCTCGCTGCCATCGGGCAGAACGCTCCGGCGCGTCCGATGGAGCTCTTGCGCCAAGGGATGAAGGGCCACGCTCACCGCCGCAGAATAGCACCGCCTCCTATAATCGCCTCCGTGCGGCGCGGGCTCGTCTCTACGATCATTCCGGTCTTCAATCGGGAAGCGATGCTGCGCGACGCGGTCGCGAGCGTCCTGCGCCAGACGTACCGTCCGATCGAGATCCTCATCGTCGACGACGGATCGACGGACGGAACCGCGGCCGCCGCGGACGCGCTCGCCGCCGCGCATTCCGAGATCACGGTCATCCATCAGCAGAACCGCGGCCCCGGCGCGGCGCGGGAGACGGGACGTCTGCGCGCCGGAGGCGAGCTCATTCAGTATCTCGACAGCGACGACCTGCTCGAGCCGGAAAAATTCGCCATACAGGTGCGAGCACTCGACGAGCATCCCGAGTGCGGTGCGTCGTACGGATGGACGCGCCTTCGGCGGCCGGACGGCAGTGTCGACACGAGGCCCATCAAACGCACGGGGGAGAGGATCGACGCAATGTTCCCCGCGTTTCTGCAATCGCGATGGTGGGACACGTCGACGCCCCTCTTTCGTCGTGTAGTGATCGACGCCGCCGGTCCATGGCTCGAGCTTCGCGTCGAGGAGGACTGGGAGTACGACGCCCGGGTGGCCAGCCTCGGGACACGTCTGCACTACTGCCAGGCATGGGTCTCCGAGACGCGACAGCTCGACCCCGGTCGCGCGTCGAAGCAGACTGGCCCCGACGTCTGGCGATCGCGCGCCCGCGCTCACGCATCGATCTACGGACACGCGCGTCGTGCGGGGATTGGGGACGACGCGCCCGAGATGCTGCACTTCGCGCGCGAGCTGTTTCTTCTGGCACGGCAATGCGGCGCGGCCGGCCTGGCGCAGGAGTCGGAAATGCTCTTTCAAGTCGCACGCGAGGCGTCCGGCGCCAGAGGCAACCGCCTGCAGTTTCGCGCCTACGCCGCCCTGGCGCGGATCCTCGGCTGGCCGCTCGCCGGCAGACTCGCCCGCCTGTCGGACTCACTGAGATGGTGACGCTCGCACACTCCGGCAATCGCGGACCGTTCCTGCTGTTGCTCTCGCTGCTCCTGGCGCACTTCGTCGTCGTGCTCTCGCACTACGAGCACCCACTCGTGACCGACGAGCACTACTACGTTGCGAAGGGTAGACACATCGCGGAGCACGGCCGCTTCGCGCCCGCCGAGCCGCACGCGGTCGCCGTGGAGGAGGGGCGCGCCTACGGCACGTCGGACTGGCGGCCGCCGGGATACCCGCTCTTCCTGGCCGCGATCAGCCTCGGCGATTTCGACCATCCCGCCAAGGGGCTGCGGCTTCGCGCCACCGTGGTGCAGTTCCTCGGCGTGGCGGCGACGCTCATCGCGCTGTTCGCGATCACACTGCGCTCCGGTGTCCGCGGAGCGTGGCGCTACCTCGCCGCCGTTCTCATCGCCACGCCGCCATGGACCTTCGCCTTCGTCAACGACCTCGGGCCCGATGCACTGACAGTTCCGATCGTGGGCGCGTCGCTTCTGCTGGTTTGGGTGTACGTCACCGCCCGCGAGCCGCGCGCATGGCCACTGCTGGCTGCGACGCTCGTCGCCGGCTCCGCGCTCTTCTTTCGCCCCGAGATGATCGTGACCGCGCCGTTCCTGGTCGCGGTCGCGTTCGCGCTGCAGTGGCTTCGCCGGCGCGTCCGCATCGTTCATTTCGCCGCCGCTTCCCTGCTCTGGTGCGCGCTGGTCGGGGCCCAGGCGGCGTACCACACTTGGCACACGGGCATTCCCGGGATCTTCGGCGGATTGCACATCGTGAACGCCGGAGCGTTCGAGTGGGTGAAGACGTGGCCGGGCACCGAGAAAGAGGCCTACGACTTCGTGTACGCGATTACCGAGGCGCGTCCGGCTTCGCTGCCGGACCGCGCGTTCGACGACGAGCGCGAGCGAGCCGAGGTGCTTGCTATCGTCGCGCGGATCCAGGCCCGGGGACGTTACCTTCAGGAAGACGATGCTTTCTTCGCACGCCTGGCCGCGGAGAGGAGACGCGCCCATCCCGTCCGCACACAGCTTCTGCGAGGATGGCACGCGGTCAACATGTGGTTCAACATCGAGAACAACAGTCCACTCCTGACCGCACTCGCCGCCGTGCCACGCGAGGCGCGGCGTCCGTTCTACGGCGCACTCGTCCTGCTGCGTCTCGTCATCTTCATGCTCGCGGGCGCTGCCGTCGTACGCTGCGTGCGTGCGTTCGCACGCGGTAGGGCCAGTGCGTACGATCTCCTCTTCGTCCTGCTGCTTTTGTACGCCGTGTTCCGCACGCTGTTCGTGGGCGCGGTGCTCAACTGGAACGTGCACCGCTACCTCCTGTCCGCATGGCCACCGGTTTTATGGTGCGCGTCCGCTGCTTTACGATGTGCTGCAGGTGGCGAAGATCGCAGTGGTGATGAGCGTGCTCAACGGCGCTGAGACTCTCTCGGCGACGATGAGCTCGATCCTCGAGCAAACCGAGACCGACCTCGAGGTCATCGTGGTCGATGACGGCTCGACGGATGACACGCCCGGGCTGCTTGCCGAGATCGCGCGGCGGGACGATCGCGTCCGGGTCCTCACACAACCAAACGCCGGGCTCACGCGCGCGCTCATCCGCGGCTGCGCCGAGGCAGGCTCGCCGTTCATTGCGCGGCACGATTGCGGCGACCGCTCCCATCCCGAACGATTTCGCCGGCAACTCGAGGTGCTCGATCGCGAAGGCGACGTCGTGCTCGTCTCCTGTTTCACCAGCTTTCACGCGCCGTGCGGCGAGAGGCTGTACATCGTCCGAAGCGAGGGTGACGCCGTACGCGAGAGCCTCCTGCACGGAGATGTCTCGAAGGTCCGTGGCCCCAGCCATCATGGCTCGGCGATGTTCCGGCGCGACGCCTACCTCGCCGCCGGGGGATATCGTTCGCAGTTCCGTTTCGCGCAGGATCTCGACCTCTGGGTCCGCATGGCCCCGCTCGGGCGCGTCGTGTTCGTTCCCGAGGTCCTGTACGAGGCGCAGGTCGACCCTGGCGCAATCAGTGCGAACAACCGGACGGATCAGCTCGCGCTCGCGCGGATCATTCTTCGCCTCCGCGATGACCAATCCGAAGAACGGCACCGGCAGCTCCTCGCGCAGGCAGAGTCGACCGGCTCGACCGGTCGCAGGAGCACCCGGCGCTCCGACGCGCGCGCCCTCTACTTCATCGCGAGCTGCCTTCTCCGCGACCGCAATCCGGGGTGGCGGTCGTACGCACGCCGCGCACTGCGGCGCAATCCCCTGCTGCTCCGCGCCTGGCTGCTCTTCGTGAGGGCGGAACGATGAAGCCGCCCGAGCTCGATCCCTCCTGGCCACCCGAGGTCGTCGAGATCTGGAAAAACGACATGCGGGAGATGTGGGACCCGCGCATCGAGCGTCAGGTCTACAACCAGTACCACAACCAACTCGACCTCTATCTCGAGCTGGTCGAGCGCCACGCCGCGCACTCGATCCTCGACGTGGGCTGCGCGCAGGGAACGCTGGCCATCCTCCTCGGCGAGCGCGGACATCGCGTCGCCGCGGTCGACATCCGCGAGCCGTTTCTGGAGTACGCGCGGACGCGATGGGAGCGCGGCGACGTACGTTTTCGCGCCGCCAACATCTTCGATCGTCCGGATCTCGGCACGTTCGATCTCGTCTTCGGCAACCAGATCATCGAGCATCTCGTCTATCCCGCGGAGTTTCTGCGGACGCTCGCGTCGTACGCCCGTCCGGGCGGCGTGCTGGTCGTGTCGACGCCCAATTACGACTACTTTCGCTCGTCGCTGCCGAGCTACACCGAGCTCGGCGACCCGCGCGAGCATGAGCACCGGCAGTTTTCCGCGGGAGGCGGCGATCACTTCTTCGCCTATACCGAGGAGGAACTGCGCGCGGCGGCGGCGGAAGCGGGGCTGGACGTGGTGGAGATGATCTACTTCGAGACGCCCGCGATCTCCGGCCACTTCCTCGTGCGCTATCTGCACTGGCTCCCCGTGGGTATTCTGCGCGCGGCCGACCGCGCGGCACTTCGCGTCGCGCCGCGCAAGCTGGCGCATCAGCTCTGCATGATCGCGAGGCGCACCAGTAACGAACGCTCGCACGCAACCTAGTGAGCTGTGTTCCAGGCGAAAGCCTCAACCGAGCATGCCTACGAGCAACGCACTTCGCTCGGCGGGTACGAGCAAGAGGTCCTGCTCGTACGTCTCCACGTCGAGGTCGCGTGACCAACGCCAGGCCGGCAGCACCCTCCGCCACACCTCGTAGCGGCGCTTCGCGGCCCAGGCGACGACGTCCGAAATCGACTGCCCGTGCCAGCCGAGACAGTGCTTCGCGAGCTCCCCGAAGATCACGGGGCGGTTTCGACTGATGAATTCTCCGGCGCCCTGCAGAACCATCAAATCGTAGCCGTCCGTATCGATCTTCATCACGTTGCACCCGTCGGGTGCCCGGCCCGCAGCGGCAAGTGCATCCAGCGTCTCTACCTCAATCTGCTGGCGCACGCACTCATACGTACTCCCGTCAGGCAGGATGTTCGCCGTGCCGGTGCCTTCGCCGCCACGAAGATCTCCCTCGACCTGGATGTCGACGATCTTTCGCTCAGCACCCAGAGCCAGAGGGAGAACAGCAATCGCCTTCTCGAGGCCGTTGCTCGCCACGTTTCGCCGCAGCGCGGCCGCGTTGTCCGGAACGGCCTCCACCGCCAGGACGCGTAAGCTGTCGTGCGGACCCATCTTCGCGTACGGGATCGCGATCAGACCCACGTTCGCGCCGACATCGAGCATGTATCCCGAGGAGCCGAGACGTGCGGAAAGATCGCTCAGGAACCGGGTCGTGTCCGGTTCATAGCCTCCCGTGAGAAACGCGATCCGTTGCAGCCAGGAGTGCAGATCCAGCTCGGCATCGTAGGGTACGGGCCGTTTGAGACGAACGCGGGTGACGCAGCGCCGGCGATCGAGGCGCAACAGCCCGTAAAGGATCAGAAAGACCCGCGTGCGGCCGCGAAACGGAGGCAGTACCCGCGAAACACGGCCGGCACAAACAAAGAGGCGCGTCCCGAACGTCATGCGGAGATTCTTTCACGACCATCACCCACCTCCGGCGACGGATCGATGTGGCAAGATGGCGAGGACCGCCGCGGCCATGACGATCGCCATTCCGACCTCCCGCTCCAGAGCGAATTCGCGCGATACCGACCGGCTCGCTCTCCGCATCGCGCCGTACGAGCCGGCGCATCCGCTCTCCATGATCGTGAGGCCGCCCGCGTGAGAGTCCTCGATCGCGTGCACGCACTCGCGCTCGTCGCGAGCGGACGCGTGACCGCCACTTTGTTGCGACTTCGCGGCGCGCGGATCGGCAACAAGACGCGCATCGGCGCCATGGTCCGCGCGCGGAGACCGTGGTGCATCGAGATCGGGGCGTGCGTCGAGATCGAGCACAACGTATTTCTGAAGATCGTCGCCGATCACGCTCGTCTTGCAGTCGGCGACTACACGTTCATCGGCACGGGCACGGAGATCGACGTCGCGCAGTCGATCACGATCGGGGCCCACACGCTGCTGGCACCGAACGTCTTCATCACCGATCACACGCACAACATCGCGGCGGGCCTGCGCCTCGACGAACAGGGCAATCGCGCGGCCCCCGTCACGATCGGCAGCGACGCATGGATCGGTACGCGGGCCGTGATCCTGTCGGGCGTCACGATCGGCGACGGCGCGATCGTGGGCGCGGGAGCGGTCGTCACGAAAGACGTCCCGCCGCGCGCGATCGCGGCCGGCGTGCCGGCAAAGTTGATCGGAACGCGTCCATGACGAAGCGCCTCGCCATCGTCGCCTCGCACGTCATCCAGTACCAGGACCCGTTCTTCCGTCTGCTCGCGGCCGACCCGGAGATCGACGTGACGGTCTTCTACTGCTCGCGCGCCGGCGCCGAGGTGTATCGCGATGCCGACATGCAGACGTCGCTCAAGTGGGACATCGAGCTGTTGCAGGGCTATCGGCACGTCTTCCTGCGCAACTTCGGGCGCGGCGACGCCTACACGCGCCTCATCAACCCGGGCGTGGGCGCAGCCATCGCGCGCGGGCACTTCGACGCGGTCCTTTTTTTTCTGGGCTGGGGCACGATCACGTCGCTTCTCGGGATCGCCGCGTGCCGCGTCACCGGCACGCCTTTCTTTCTCTACGGCGACAGCAGCTTCCCGCCGCCGGAAAGCTCGTGGCGGGCGAAGGTGCGGGCGGTGCTCATTCGCGCCGTCTTCGCGCTCGCGAGCGGGTTCATGGCCTCGGGAACATTGAACGCCGAGTACTACCGGCACTACGGCGGCGATCCGCGGCGGTTCTTTCTCCTGCCGTGGGCGATCGACAACGAGCGATTCGCGAGCGCGAGCCGCTTCGCGCCGGGCGAGCGCGAGGCGATGCGGGCGCGGTTCGGGATCGCGCCGGACCACCTCGCGTTCGTGTTCTCCGCCAAGCTCGTTCCGCGCAAAGACCCGATGACGCTCCTCCGCGCCGTCGCGCGCATGCAGCACAGCGACCGCGCCGTCGTCGTCTTCCTCGGACACGGTGAGCTCCGCGAGCAGCTCGCCGCGTTCGCTCACGAGCATCGTCTCGACGTGAAGCTCCCCGGCTTCGTGAATCAGGGCGATCTGCCCAGGCACTACGCGATGTGCGACGTCTTCGTGCTGCCGTCGACGTACGAGCCTCGCGGCGCCGTGATCAACGAAGCCATGGCCTGCGGGCTGCCCGTCATCGTCACCGATCGCTGCGGGTCGCTCGGCGACATCGTGCTGGAGAACGACAATGCGTTCGTCTATCCGGCCGGCGACGCCGACGCGCTCGCGCGCTCGCTCGACGCAATGATGGACGATGATCTGCGGGCACGCATGGCACGACGCTCGCGCGAGATCATCGCGACGTGGGATTACGCACACGGTGTGCAAGGCGTGAAGGAAGCCCTGCGATGATCACGATCGCAATCCCCACG
This sequence comes from uncultured Thermoanaerobaculia bacterium, assembly GCA_964558905.1. Classification (GTDB taxonomy): domain Bacteria; phylum Acidobacteriota; class Thermoanaerobaculia; order Gp7-AA8; family Gp7-AA8; genus QHVT01. The sequence goes on from CAZLGP010000276.1 coordinate 30,395, forward strand.
TACAACCGGGGTGCGATCCTCGTCGAGACGATCGAGCGTCTCTTCGCCCTGACGCCGGCCCCGGACGCCATTCTCATCGCCGACCAGACCAAACGACATCCGTCCGACGTCGAGCAGTTGCTGCGCGCATGGCACGCCCGAGGGGCCATCCGCTGGATGCGCCTCGATGAACCGTCGATCCCGAAAGCGATGAACGACGCGCTCGTCGCGGCAAGAACGGATCTCGTCTTGTTCTTCGACGACGATCTGATCCCCGGGGCGAACATCGTCGAAGCACATGTGAGCGCGCATCGAGACGACGAGATCTGGGCCGTCGCGGGACAAGTTCTCCAACCCGGCGAAAGCCCCGAACCGCCAACCGCCAACCGCCAACCGCCAACCGCCCTGGATTTCAGGTTTAACTCGACGGACGGTACGTTCATCACCAACGTCATGGCCGGAAACCTGTCCGTCAAGCGCGAGCGTGCGCTGGCGATCGGCGGCTTCGATGAGAACTTCGTCGGCGCCGCGTACCGATTCGAGACCGACTTTGCGATGCGAATCGCCGCCTCCGGCGGCAGGATCTGGTTCGAGCCGAAGGCATCGATCCGCCATCTCCAGCTCTCGACCGGCGGCCTTCGGAGCTACGGCGACCATCGCAGCGCCGCGGTGCCTGCACACTCCGCGGGCGACTACTACTTCGCGCTGCACCACCGGCCGGGCTTCTGGCGCTACGTGGCGCGCCGCCTGGTGCAGAACGTCGCCACCCTCTACCTCGCGACCCATCCGTGGCTCATCCCGGCCAAACTCATCGGCGAAACGCGCGGGCTCCTCCTCGCCCGCAAGCTCCACAGGAAGGGACGCCGCCTGCGCAGTGTTTCGCCGGGAAAACCCTCATGATCCTTCTACTCTTCGGAGGCATCCTGCTCACGTCCATGGCCGTCGCCTTCACGAACTGGCGCCACGGCTGGATGGCGGCCATCGTGTGCGGCATCCTCCAGGACCCGGTCCGCAAATTGACGCCCGGAACGCCCGCCGCATTGTCGATGAGCATCGTCGCGGTCTACGGCGTCATCCTGTTCGCCGCCCTGGCTTCGCTCCAGAGCAACCGCATCGACTTCTCGAAACGCTTCCCGAATCTCTACTCCACCATCGTCCTCTTCCTGGTCATGCTCGTGTTCGCCGCACTGAACGGACTGGCGACGTTCGGGCTCGGCTCGTGGATGGTGCCGGCGCTGAGCCTGCTGATCTACATGCTTCCCATCCCCGCGGTGCTTCTCGGCTATGCATGGCTGCAGCGCGAGGAACAACTGGTACGGTTCTTCGTCTTCTACGCGATCGTGACGTCGATCGCCTTGGTGGGGACGCCTCTCGAGTATTTTCGCGTCTTCGAATCGCCGGTCCTGGGCGTCGTGGCCATGCCGGGCGGCTACATCCGTCACCTTCCAGGTCTCCAGATCCGGATGCTGTCGGGCATCTATCGGGCACCGGACATCATGGCCTGGCACGCGGCGACTCTCACCGCGATCGGGGCCGTCATGGCCGTACGCACGCGGGTCTTCACTCGGGCCTGGCCATGGATCGCCGTCGCGGCGTGGGGCTTCCTCAACTGCCTCATCAGTGGCCGGCGCAAGGCGGTCTACATGGTAGCGATTTTCGGGCTGGCGTTCGTCTGGCGGTACATGCGACGCATGACCACGACGCAGGTCGTGCTGGTCCTCACACTCGGTCTGGCTGTGGGGCTGGTGATGCGCGAGGTCGGCGCACGCGAGCATTCCGAGGTGTATACGCGGGGGACGAAAACGACCACGGAGGAGGTGCTGCAGCGCCTCGAGGGGGGAGTCCTCAGCACGCTCGAGCAACAATCGCTCCTCGGCGCCGGCCTCGGCGCCGCGACACAGGGCATCCGTCACGTCTCGGGACGCGAGAGCGATTTCGGTTGGCAGGAGGGCGGTCTGGCAAAGCTCGCCGCGGAGCTTGGACTCCCCGGGCTGCTGGTGGTCGCGCTCGTCGGCTGGACGCTGCTGCGGATGATGCTGCGCATCACCGCGGTCGGAGACATCCCCGGCACGTCGCAGGTCTTCCGCGTGGGCCTGTTCGGGCTCGTCGTCGCGAATATCGGGAACTTCCTCGCATCGGCGCAGGCGTATTCCGATCCCGTCCTGACGTTGATGACGGCGTTCTTCGTCGGATGTTTGTTCGCGACGGCAGCGCTGGATGAGCGATTGGCCGCCGCCGCCCCCCCCGCACCCGCCACACTCGCCCCGCAACGCGCGTGAAGATCCTCCACGTCGTCCCGACCTATCTCCCGGCGCGGCGATACGGAGGTCCGATCGTCTCCGTTCATGGCCTCTGCAAGTCGCTCGTCGCCCGCGGACACGAAGTGCACGTGATGACGACGAACGTCGACGGGGACGCGACGCTCGACGTTCCCACCGATCGCGCGGTCGACCTCGACGGCGTCCGGGTGCGCTACTTTCCCTCGCCGTTCCCACGGCTTTACTGGTCGCCGGAGATGCGGCGCGCCTTGCGCGGCGTGCGCGACTACGACATCGTGCAGATTCACGCGGTCTACCTCTGGCCCGGCGTAGCCGCGGCGCGCGCCGCGCGGTCCGCGGGCGTTCCGTACGTGATCTCGCCGCGGGGCATGCTCGTCCCCGAGTTGATCCGCCAGAAAAGCCGCGTGGTGAAAACGCTCTGGCTGCAGCTCATGGAGCGCCGCGGGTTCACACACGCATCCGCGATCCATTTCACGTCGCAGCTCGAGTGGGCAGATGCGAAACGCGTCGGGATCCCGCTGCCTGTGCCATTCGTCGTGCCGAACGGTGTCGAGATTCACGCACGCCCGAACGTGAAGCGCGAAGAGCGTACGCTCCTCTTCCTCGGCCGTGTGAACTGGAAGAAGGGATTGGAGCGCGTCATTGCCGAGTTGCCCGAGCTGAACGCCCGGTTGATCGTCGCGGGGAACGACGAGGAGAACCTCACGCCACGGTTGCGCGCACTCGCCCAGTCCCTGAACGCCGATGTCGAATTCGCCGGGCCGGTTTACGGCGCCGCGAAGGACGAGCTGCTGGCACGCGCAACGTTGTTCGTCCTGATGTCGGACTCGGAGAACTTCGGCAACGCGGTGCTCGAGGCGCTGGCGATGGAGACCCCGGCGGTGCTGTCGAACGGCGTCGGGCTCGCGGAAGACGTCGTAAACGCGGATGCGGGCGTCATCGGCTTCGACGCCGTGCCGTCGCTCCTCGACGACGCAGCCGCGCGCGCAGAGATGGGACGCCGGGGGCGAGCTCTCGTGGAATCGTGTTTCGCATGGCCCCATGTGGCCGCGGCAATGGAGGATGCGTATTGCTCGATCAGATCACGCCGGTGATCCTCACCCGCGACGAAGAGCCGAACATCGGTCGCACGCTGGGCCAGCTCGCGTGGGCTCACGATGTCGTCGTCGTCGACAGCTTCTCGACCGACGCGACGCCGGAGATTGCGCGGCGCTTCCCGAACGTGCGCGTGTTCCAGCGCGTCTTCGACGATCACGCGTCGCAGTGGACATTCGCGCAGCAGCAGGTACACACGCCGTGGTTCCTCGCCCTCGATGCCGACTACTTCATCCCCGAGGCGTTCGTGCGAGAGCTCGAGACGTTCGAACCGGGAAGCATCCGCGGCTTCCGCGCGTCGTTCCGCTACGCCGTGGGAGGGAAGCCCCTGCGCGCGTCGCTCTACCCGCCGCGCATCGTCCTCGCCGCGACGCCCCACGCAACGTTCTGGCAGGACGGCCATACCCAGCGCATCAGCGTCGATGGCGAGAGCGGTGATCTCCGCGAACCCATCATCCACGACGACCGCAAAGACTTCCGCGCGTTCGTCGCCCGCCAGAAGCGCTACATGGTCGCCGAGGCCGAGAAGCTCCGCGTGCGCGACCCGCGCTCGCTCGGCGTCGTGGGACGCGTCCGCAAACTGATCGTCGTTGCGCCGCTCGCGGTGCTCCTGCAGACCCTGTTCGTGAAGGGCCTGATCCTCGACGGCGTTGCCGGGTGGCGCTACGCGTGGGAGAGGTTTGTGGCGGAACTGATCCTGTCGCGCGAGTTGTTGCGGCGTCTCCTCAGGTCATCCTGAGCCGCGGAGACGGCGAAGGATCAAGGGAGCCCTCTCGAGAAGCGTCCATTGCACACGCAGCGTGAGGGCTCCCTTGATCCTTCGCTTTCGCTCAGGATTTCCGGCGCTACACCCTCTGGATCATCAGGTCCCCCATCACCAGCAGGTCCATCTTCGTCCTGAGGAAACAGTCCAGCGCCTCGGCCGGCGTGTTCACGACCGGCTCGTTCTCGTTGAACGAAGTGTTCAGGACGAGAGGCACGCCGGTGAGGTCGCGGAATGCCTCGATGAGGTGGTAGTAGCGCGCGTTCTGGGCCTCGGTGACGGACTGCAATCGCCCGGAGCCATTGACGTGCGTCACGGCGGGGATCAGCGGGCGCTTCTCCTCGCGGATCTGGTAGACCTGGAGCATGAAGGGGACGTCGTAGTCGGTCTCGAACCACTCGCCGACGGCTTCGCGGATCACGGACGGCGCGAAGGGACGGAACGACTCGCGGCGCTTGATCTTGTGGTTGAGGATGTCCTTCATGTCCGCGCGGCGCGGATCGCAGACGATGGACCGGTTGCCGAGGGCGCGCGGGCCCCACTCCATGCGTCCCTGGAACCAGCCGACGACGTTGCCTTTCGCGATCTGCTCGGCGGTCATGCTGCAGAGGTCGCGCTCGTCTTTCACGCGGTGCAGGACGCAGTGGGCTTCGTCGAGATCCGCGCGCCGCGCGAGCACCGCCTTGTCGACCGCGGCGGCGTCGTACTCCGGACCCCAGTAGGCGTGATCCATGACGAACGAGCGGGGATTGTGTAGCTCCTCGTTCCACACCCAGTACGCCGCGCCGATCGCGCCGCCGGCGTCGCCGGCCGCGGCCTGGATGTACTGCTCGCGATACTGCGATCGGTCGAATACGAGTCCGTTCGCCACGCTGTTATAGCCGCAGCCGCCGGCGAGGCAGAGGTTTGAAATCTTGGTCTTCTCGTACAGCGAATTCGCCAGCGCGAAGTACGCCTCCTCGAACATCGCCTGCATCGACGCGGCGAGATCCTTGTGCCGCTGCTCCATCGGATCGCTGGCCGCGCGCGCGGGTCCGAGTTTCTCCACGAGCTTCTCGGAGAACACGGGACCGATCACCGGTGAACCGCCCTGCCAGACCATGTCCAGGCCGACGGTGTGGTGGGTGAAGTAGTCGAGGTTCAGCGCGAAGCGGCCGTCCTTCACGTGCCCATCGTTGACGTGAAGAATGTCGCGCATCGCGTCCATGAAGAGCGGCCTGCCGTATGGCGCGAGGCCCATGACCTTGTACTCGTCGCCGTAGTGCGGAAAGCCGAGGTATTGGGTCATGGCGGTGTAGAAGATGCCGAGGGAGTGGGGGAAGCCGATCTCACCGAGGACTTCGATGTGGTTGCCGCGAGCCACACCCCACATCGAGCTGACGAAGTCGCCGAAGCCGTCGATGGACAGAACGGCGGCCTCCTCGAACGGTGCGACGAAGAACGCCGACGCCAGATGGGCACGGTGGTGCTCGACGTGATGGAGCTTGGCCTCAACCGAGTCGAGCTTGAAGGCCTCGACGATCTCGGTGCGCAGGTCCTTGATCTTGGAGCGGTTCTCGAGCCGGCGCCGGATCGCCGCGACGGAGGGTCGCTTCGCGAGGATGAACTTCATCCGCTGCAGCAGGCGCGCGTTCGGATCGCGGTTGACGGCGATGTGGTCGACCTCGTTGATCGAGACGCCGGCCTCGTCGAGGCAGAATTTGATGGCCGCGCTCGGGAACCCGGCCCAGTGTTTGACGCGGCGGAAGCGTTCCTCCTCGGCGGCGGCGACGAGCTTTCCGTCGACCACGATGCAGGCGGAGGCGTCGGCGTGGTGGGCGTTCAGGCCAAGGATGATCATGCTTTCGGTTGGCGGTTGGCGGTTGGCGGTTGGCGGGAGACCGGAGCATCGTGCCCCGCCAACCGCCAACCGTCAACCGCCAACCGGTGACTATGAGACTCTATCTTCGTGCGCGTGGCGTTCGTCAATCGCTATTTCCATCCCGATCACTCCGCGACGAGTCAGATGGCCTCCGACCTCGCGGTTCACCTCGCGTCGCACGGATACGAGGTCGTGGCCGTCACCAGCCGCCAGCGCTATGACGATCCGCGCGCGCGGCTGCCGCATCGCGAAGTTGCGAATGGCGTGCACATCGTCCGGGTCTGGTCGACACGGTTCGGCCGCGCCGGCCTGGTCGGGCGGGCGATGGACTACCTCACGTTCTACGCGAGCGCGTTCTTCGCAGTCCGTCGAGAACGCGACGCCATCGTCGTCGCGATGACCGATCCGCCACTCCTGTCGGTCGTCGCCACGCTCGCTTCGAAGCGCGTGGTCAACTGGGTGCAGGATCTCTTCCCTGAGGTCGCCGAGGCGCTGGGCATCCGTGTGCCGGTGGTGAAGCGGCTGCGCGACTGGTCGCTGCGCCATGCGAAGGCGAACGTCGTGCTTGGCGATCTCATGGCCGCGCGCGTCCCGAAGGCGGTGGTGATCCACAACTGGGCCGATGCCGCGCTCATCCCGAGGGACAAGCCAGCCGGTGAGCTCACGATCGGCTATTCCGGCAACCTCGGTCGCGCGCATGATTTCGATACGATCCTCGGAGCGATGAAGCGCCTTGGGGGCGTACAGTTCGTCTTCACCGGGGGCGGGGCTCAACTCGAGGACGTGAAGCGCGCCGCACCCGCGAACGCCGAGTTCCGGCCGTACGTTGTCCGCGAGCAACTGAGCGAGAGCCTTTCGTCCGTCGATGCGCACCTGGTCTCACTCAAGCCCGAGCTCGAAGGCTTGATCGTGCCAAGCAAGTTCTACGGGATCCTCGCGGTGGCACGGCCGGTGCTCTTCATCGGAGCGCACGACGGCGAACTAGGGCGGCTCATCGAGGCGTATCGTTGCGGCATCGTGATCGAGCCGGGGGACGTGGAGGGGCTGGTCCGTGCGATCGAGACGCTCGCACGCGACCGTGAGGCCGCCGCGCAGATGGGTCTGCGTGGCCGGGAGCTCTACACGCAGCGCTTCGCACCGCCCCACGCCTTCGCGGCCTGGGAGCGGGTCCTGGGAGACGCAGCCGCATGAGCCGCGTCGTGCGCAGGGCGTGGCTGTCGCTGGTCATGACGCTCTGCGCGGCCTGCCTCGCCATCGTCCTGCTGAATCGCGATCTCTTCCGCGACGCCACCGCGCCGGAAACGCTGGAAGGCGCTGCGGCGTGGCTCGCAGAACATCCGGCGGATGTCGTCGCGGCGAGCACGATCGCGGATGCGGCACTCGACGCCGAGATGCCGCGGCGCTTCGAGCTGTGGCGCGCGGCCTACGCGCACGCGAAACGACTCGCGCCCTACCGTCCCAACGCCGACGCCGGCTTCGTGCGGGCAGGCTTGTTCCACTGGTACGAACTCGACGCCGCGGATCGCGCACGGGTGCTGCGCGCCGCCGAGCCGCTCCTCCGCGATCCGACGTTCTTCGGGCGGATGCTCGAACCGCTGTGGCAGCTCACCCGCAACTTCGCGTGGCTCCACGCGAACACACCCGAGACGATCAACTCGCGCGCCGGGCTGCGCGATCTCGCCATCGCGGGAGGGCTATTCGGCGAATACCGCGTGCTGCGCGCGGAGGTGCGCACACTCCGGATGAAAGAGGTCGCGGCGCAAAGCGGCCATGCGGACCCCGCCGCCCTGCTTGCGCTCCTTCCCGAACGGCTGACCGCCGAGGACGACCCTCTGGTACGTGCCATCCTCGAAGAGCTCGATCGCAGGGTCTTCCATCCCGAGAAGTTCAACTACCGCGCGGACAGGCTCGTCGACTATGCGACGCGGCACGACATTCAACCGCTCACCGGAATCCTCCCGCTGCTGGATACACCGAGTCCGCTCGGCGACGTCACGCGCGCGAGCGCCGCCCTCGATCTCGACGACGCGGACACCGCGTCGCGCATCGAGATCTCCAGAGCTGTGCCCGGAAAGCCGGAGTGGGACGCGTACTTTCTCGATCGCGCGATCTTCGAGGCACGCCGAGGAGATGGAAAGGCGGCCGAGGCCTACCTCGCGCGCGTGGCGACGCAGTCGGTGGCGTCGCTGGCCGCGCGCGAGCGCGTCGCCGCCATCCTCGGTCAGGACAAGGCCGCGGCTGACTACCGGCAGATCCTGGCTCGCGTCGAGGAGCCGTGGGCCCATCTCTGCAGCTCGACAGAGCTTTGCCGGGTGACGAGCCGGAATCAGTACATCGACTCCGGCGTCCTCCGGATCGAGCTGACGACGACACAGAGCGACGAGACCCCTCCGTATGTCGAGGTCTACGTCGATGAGGCCTTGCGCGCCGAGGGCCCCGTGCAGGACACGCGAGTCTTCGAGGTGCCGGTGCAACCCGGCTTGCACCTGGTGGAGTTGCGCCTCGTGAACCCACACACGCGCAACGGATTCCAACGCCGCGTGAGAATCGAACGACAGGCCCAATAGACGGATCTACCTGTCCGCCGGCTCCGCCCTGCTCGTCCTAGGGATCCGATTCGTTCCCTGCGTCCGATTCGTCCCCTGCGTCCGATTTGCGCGATCGTGGTCCACCGACGCCACGGCCGTCCCGAGGATCGCCGCGAGCGTCGCAGGATTCGCGGGTATGAAGAAGTTGAAGTCGAAAAGCGCATGGAGCATCGCGACCGTGAGGCTGAGCAACGCGGCCGTCTGATACGCACGGCGCCCGAACGAGAGCTCGTTCGCGTGCGCGCCGAAGGTCTGCCGAACGAGCCAGACGTACCCGCCGAGGAGCGCGACGATCGCGGTCATGAGCCCGAGCGTGCCGGACGTCGCGGCCAGCTCGGCGTAGTCGTTGTGCGCGTGGTGGTAGATCCGCTCGACGTCGTGGTCCTGCTCCATCGACACCACACTCGAGAACGTCCCGAGACCGCTGCCGAAGATCGAGAACCGCTTCCAGATCTGAAGCGTCGTGATCAAGGCCTGGCCGCGGCTGACCGACTGCTCGCCGAGAGTCGACGGGGAAAAGCGCGTGAGAGTGCGCTCGGACCCGAGGAACAACGCGAGGGCAACGATGAGGATCAGGCCCGCGGCCGCCGCGGCAAGGATGCGGATCGCGCGACGTCCCGGCAGCATCGCCGACACGACGAGGCATCCCACGCCGAGGCTGAGCAGGCCGGCACGCGATTGCGACAGCAGCAAGGCCGCGACACACGCCAGCGCCGCCAGCAGCGCGAATCCGGCGGAGAGCGCGTGGCGCTCGAGCAGCATCATCATGCGACGCGGCCACTGCTCCTCCCCCCGTCCCGTCCTGTGCCATAACGACGCGCCGAGGAAGAAGGTCATCGGCAGCACGATCGCGAGGTAGTGGGCGAAGTGGTTCGGGTTCACGAACGTCCCCGTGACGCGATCGAAGACCAGTCGATTGACCCAGCCCCAGATCTCGTACCGGTGCAGCGCCGCCTCGCGCATCCCGTACAGCGCCTCGAATACCGCGGCGAGGCAGAGCGACACCGCGAATGCCTTGCGGCGCGACTGCGTACGCACCAGGAGCGCCGAGGTCGTGAACGTGGCGAACAGGGCGACGATGCGCAGCCACTCGGCGAGCGACGCGCGTGGATCGACGCTGATCGTCCACGTGCGGCGCGCCGCGGCGCCGGAGAGCGTCGTCACCTGCGACGCGCCGCTCCAGATCGCATGCGATTCCGGCGAAACGGCGCGCAGAGCCTCCGGAGGCAGCGCTACCAACTGCACGGCGGTGACGCCGAGAAACGCGAGCATCCCGATTCCCCACGTCTGCCATGCGCGGGTCGCCTGAGCGGTGTCGGTCCGATCGCGCGTCGCATGCAGACGCAGTGAGGACGCGATGAGACACAACGCCAGCGGGGCCACGATCAGAGGCAACCGCGCGCGCTCGATGACGGATCCGAATGGCATCGGAACCCAGATCAGCCAGGCGAACAGGATCGTCAGGCAACCGTACTCTGCGAGTCGCGACATCCGGCTGGCCTGCGGCATCGTGTAATCTCATTGTAAGACCATGCCCCTATAAAGCATTGCGTGCTACACTTCGGCCGGTCCAGCGCTTTTGATAAGGGTGGTGTGTGCGTGATTAAGCGCCTTTTCTGCATAATTACCATCGCGATCGGTCTGCCTACAACTGCGTCCGCGCAGAGCCAGACGCTCCGCGACCGAGATCCCGATCTGACGGCCTCCAAGAAGATCGCGGCCGATCTACAGCAAGCCAATTTCCACAACGGGCCGTGGTACCTCATGTCGCGCTTTCGCATTGCCGATGCCGGCTACGGCGAAAGCGGCTACATGCCGACCGGCGACAGCGGGGGAGGCATCTCGCTGAAAGTCGACGCCCCGCAGCGGCTCTATTTCGTCCCGCGCAAAAAGACCGTGTACAGCCTCGAGGTCGTGCCGGGATACAGCTTCTTCCGCGAGGGAACGCGGGAGGGACAGTTCGACTATCTCGTTCGCGGCGACGCACATTTCCTGCTGAACCATCTGTATCTCGATCTTTATGGACTTCGGTCGGATCAGCTTCGCGCACAGGTGGCGGACATCAATCGCCTCGTTACCGCGCGCGAAGACGAATATGGCATCGCCGGTGAGGTGAAGTACTCGAGCCGCACAAGCGGTCTCTTCAACGTGCGCATCCGGGACACCGAGTATCCCGAGGATCGCTTTCAGCCCGATCTCCTCGCCGTGCAGGTCCTCGACCGTCGTGAGAAAAACGCCCGCCTGTCGATACTCCACAAGACCTTCCCGCGGACGTCGCTCTTCGTCACCGCGGAGGGGAGCGAATACGAGTTCGACAACAAGGCCGCATACGCGAGCCGCCGGACGTACGCGGGCGGTGGCCTGCAGTACGCGGCCGGCCGCACCACCGTGGTCGTCGAAGCGGGTCCGATGAAGCTCGATTTCGAGGACGACTCGCTCCAGGACTACGAAGGCATCATCGCGCGCTTCGAGACGAAGCGCACGTCCGGCCGCTGGACTTACTCGCTGAACGCGAATCGCGACATCGGGTTCAGCATCTTCCTCGACAACGCGTACTTCGTCGCAACCCAGGGAGGAATCGGCGTCGATTACACCGCCACGCGCCGCCTGACGCTGCATGCCCGCACCGCCTACGAGCGCGACGAATTCGAAACGCCGGTGGACGGGCAACTCAGGATCGATGACGTGTCGTACACGTCCGTCGGGCTCACGTGGGCCTTCCGCCGGTTCTCCGCCGGAGGCGACGTGGGCTGGTACGAACGCGACACCACGGCCTTCGGCGACGTGTCATCAGGAATACGGTACGTCGTGCGATTGTCCTTCGTTCCGTAGCCTGTCGGTTATTGTGAGATGTGAACTTCGTGTGGCGTGTGAGAGTTTCACGCGCCCGTGACGGCCGCAGCAACGAGCACGTCACGTCGAGAACGGTACCGTCGCCTCCATCGGTCCAGTAGTTGAGGCGTGCGGCCCCGCTCCGACGTGATCGGGCCGATGCAGTATTGCCTCTGGAGAGATGATGAAGTCAAAGGGAGTGCTGGTATCACTGCTGATCATGATCGCCGCCGGCGCCTTTGCGCAGGAGTTGCCGATCCTGTCTGCGGACGCTCCCGTCGGTCCTCGCGACGTGCTCGACATCCGGGTGCTCGAGGACGCCAACATCAGCGGCCGCATCACGGTCAACGACGATGGCCACATTCCGCTGAACGTCATCGGCAAGCTTCAGGTCGCCGGCCTGACGTCCACACAGATCGAGGCAAAACTGAGGACCCTGCTCGAGGCGGACATCCTCACGAAGGCCACCGTGTCGGTGCAGGTGGTCGAGTTCGCCAGCAAGCCCATCTCCGTCGTGGGCGCGGTCGTGCGTCCGGGACGCATTGGCGCCTCGGGGAACACGACGCTGATCCAGGCGATCACCCAGGCCGGAGGTCTCGTCGCCGGACACGGCCGCGAGCTCTACGTGCTCCGTACCGGCCGCAACGGGTTGTCCGAGCAGGTGGCAATCGACATCGACCAGCTCATGGTGCAGGGCAGACCCGAGCTGAACATTCCGCTCGCCCCGAACGATCTCGTCAACGTCCCGCTCGACATGCCTCTCGCGATCTACGTCATGGGCGAAGTGATGCGTCCCGGCAGGATCGACTTCCGCAGCTCGCAGACGCCGACGCTGCTGCAGACGATCGCGGCCGCGGGCGGGCCGACCGACCGCGCCTCGAAGCGCGTCGTGATCAAGCGGATGCTCAATGGCAAAGAGCTGACCATCAAGATCAACTATCGCGAGATCCTCAGCGGCAAGAAGCCCGACCAGATCCTGCACGATAACGATACCGTCTACCTCGAAGAAGCCCTATTCTAGGACTGCGGAGTGCAGTGAGCAGAGCGCAGGGGGCGCAGGGTCGAGCTTCTGCCCTGCGCTCTGTTCTCTGCATTCTGAACCGCCATGGATCTCAACACTCAGCAGGAAGTCCACCTCTCGCACTACTGGAACGTGATCCGGAAGCGATGGAAGATCGCGGCCTCGATCCTTCTCGTGGTGATGAGCGGGACGTTCCTCGCGAGCTGGTTCTCCAAGCCGCTGTTCCGCTCGCTGATCCGCCTCCAGATCGAGCGTGAGTCGAGCGCACCGACGATCGAAGACCTCTTCGGCATCGCGGCCTCGGACCAAGAGTTCCTCCAGACCCAGTACGTGCTGCTCCGCAGTCGCGGCCTCGCGCTGCGCGTCGTCGACGACCACAAGCTCTACAACGATCCCGAGCTCTATCCGTCGGGTGTCGCGGGAAAAACGCCCGCCGAGATCCAGCACGTCAAAGAAGGCATCGCCGGCGGACTCCTCGGCGGCATCGAAGTGACACCGGTGCGCGGCACGGCGCTCGTCGATATCTCATACGTCGGCGTCTCGCCTCGTCTCGCACAGAAGATCGCGGAGGCATGGGGCGAGTCGTACATCCGCATGAACATCGCCAAGAAGCTGAAGTCCGTGCAGGATGCCAACGAGTTCCTCAGCACACAGATCGCGACCGTGCAGGTCGATCTGGAGATGAGCCGGAAGGAACTGACGGACTACGGCCGGCAGCATGGCATCCTGTCTCTCGACCGGAACGACGAAGGAGGAAGCGTCGTCGTGTCGACATTCACACAGATCAACGCGGATCTGCAGGAGGCGCAGAACGTTCTCTACGAGCGAGAAGCCCGCCTGAACACGATCCAACGGACCGCGGGCGAAACCGTGGCCTCGACCGATTCGCTGGTCCTGCGACTCACGGACGATCTCGCACGCCTGCAACGCCAGTACAGCCAGCAGCTCGCGACCTACCGCGAAGGGCATCCGCAGATGAAGGCACTCGCAGACCAGATCGCCAAGATGCGGGTCGAACGAGCCTCGGCCATCACCGCGGCCTACGGCAAGGCCGTCGAGGCCGCGCGCGCCGAAGTGAGCGCCGCGTCGGCGAGAGTAGCGTCGTTACGCGAGGCGTATGCCCGGCAGCGCGGCGAAGTCCAGCGTCTCAACATCGACGCCGCGAAATACATGGACCTCAGGATGGCGGTCGAGAGCAAGCAGACGATGCTCGCGGCGCTCCAGAAGCAGCTCAATGAAACGCAGGTCGCCGCGCGACTGAGCGGCAGCGGCACGACGAACATCCACATCATCGACCACGCCCAGCTTCCGGGCGGACGTCACAACCTGACCATGAAGAAGAACCTCCAGCGGGCCTTCCCGCTGGGTCTGATCCTCGGCCTCGCCGCGATCTTCTTCCTCGAGTACATGGACCGCTCCGTGAAGACTCCCGAGGATCTCGAGCGCGTGACCCAGTTCGCATCGCTCGGTGTCATCCCCGCCGCCGGCACAATCTCGCGACAGTACGGCTACGGCTACGGCAACGCCTACGGGCGGCGCTCGTCGTCGCCGCGTCTGCGCGCCGTCGATGCCGGCGAGAAGAGCCCGGGCGTAGAGCTCATCCCGCACACCGACACTCGCTCGCCGATCTCCGAGGCCTACCGCGCCCTGCGCACGTCTCTGCTGCTCGCATCGGCGAGCTCCCCGAAGGTCATCGTCATCACCTCGTCGTTCGCACGCGAGGGAAAGACCACGACCTCGATCAATCTCGCCACCGTGCTGGCCCAGATGGGCAAGCCGGTGCTGCTGCTCGATGCCGACCTCCGCCGGCCCCGGCTCCAGAAGGTGTTCCAGGGGAAGATGAACCTGGGCCTGGTGAACTATCTCGCCGCGAGCATTCCCCTCGGCGACATCATCCAGCCCACCGAGGTCCCCAATCTCTCGGTTGTGCTCTCAGGCCCCAATCCGCCGAACCCTTCGGAGCTCCTCGCCTCCGACCGCATGAAGCATCTCATCGAGGAGGTGCGGGGCAGTTTCGCATACGTGATCTTCGACTCGCCTCCCGTCCTCGCCGTGACCGACGCGATCGTTCTCGCGGCCAGCGCCGACGGCGTCGTGCTCTGCGTCCACGGAGGCAAGACGCCTCGCGAGCTGGTGCTGCGCTCGGCCGAGCGCCTCCGCCAGTCGAACATCCCTGTGCTCGGTGCGATCCTGAACAACCTCGATCTCCACCAGTACGGCTACACGTACCGCAAGAGCTACTACGACTACTACGAGAGCACCGACGATGAGGCGCAGCGGACCCGCAAAAGTGTCTAGTCGTTCGGTTGGCGGTTGGCGGTTTACGGTTGGCGGGTGGCGGGAGACCCACCGCCCCCGGTCTCTTGGTCTTTCCCGTCAACCGCCAACCGCCAACCGCCAACCGCCATGATCGACCTCCACCACCACTGCCTGCCCGACGTCGACGACGGCCCGCGCCAGTGGGACGAGGCGGTAGCGATGTGTCGCGCGGCCGCCGAGGAAGGGATCGAGACGATCGTCGCCACGCCCCATGTCCTTCGCGGGCGATGGCCCTCGTTCAGGATCCCCGAGCTCGAGGCGCGCCTCGCGGAGCTGCGGACGCGGGTCGGTGACACACCCCGCCTCCTCCTCGGCTCGGAGTACTTCTTCGCTCACGACGTCGTCGAGGTGCTGAGCAGCGGCACCGCGATCGTGCCTCTTGCGGGAAGCCGTTACGTGCTCGTCGAGCTCGCGGCGAACAGCGTCCCGCCGCTGATCGAGCAGCCGCTGTATCGCATGCAGCTCGAGGGCTGGGTCCCCATCCTCGCGCACCCGGAGCGTAACCTCGTCTTTCAGATGAAACCGGACGTCCTCGCGCAATTGCTGGACCATGGCGTGAAGACCCAGATCACAGCCGGGAGCCTCACGGGCGAGTTCGGCGTGCAGGCACGACGCGCCGCGGAGACGTTCCTCCGCCGCAACTTCGTTCATTTCCTGGCGACCGACGCGCACAACATGACGAAGCGACCTCCGCGGGTACGCGAGGCGAAGATCGTGTTGGAAGAGCGTGTCGGAGCCGACGTGGCCGACGCGCTGATGCGGCGGAATCCGCTGGCGGTCGTCGAAAACCGACGCCTGGACTACGACCCGGAGCCCGTTCCCGAGACCCGAGGCGGATTTTTCACGCGCCTGCGCTCGTTTCTCGTACGCTAGCGGCCGTACAATCGAGAACCGAGGTCACCATGAAAAGCCACCTGTTTGCCGCCGTTGCCGTCGCCCTCGCCTTTGGCGCCCTGTCAGCCAGCGCCCAGGTCAGGAACGGCATCGATCACAACCCCCTAAGCTGCATCCGCGCCGGCGAGCTGCCGCTTCTGCAGGTCCAGACGACCGGCGACGGCGAGCTACGTGGTTACTTCCGGCGCATCAACACCACGGACTGGTGCTCGGTCGAGGGGACGAACGAAGGCCCGCTCTCGCGGGTCGTCCTGCCGAAGTTCGAGAATGGCGACGAGATCGAGTACTTTTTCGTGCTCATCGACGGCGTCCGCGTCGTTGGTCGCAGCCCGCGGATCTACCGCACCCGTGTGACCGCTGAATGCGAGAGCCCTTCCGCTCGCCACCTGATCCGCCTGACGATGAACTGCGGCGATGACGCACAGGCCATCCCGTCATCCCTCGGCGCAGGTTACCTGCTCGGCGACAGGATCATCCGTGGCAACCCGCCGCAGATCTCACCCGACGAGCCGCTCGCGGCGACGACGGGACAGTAGCTGAAGGTGGCAAACGGACAGCTGCCGCGCCCGGAGCCTCGCCTGCGCGCTGGAGGGTTTGAACACTCGCGCCGGGTGGGCGGGACGATGCGAATGTGCAACCTTAAAGCCGAGGGTGGGTTTCGACGATCCAGACATCCGGTGCCGCTGACGCGGCACACCCCCTGGCACTCTGCTTCCGGGGGTTGCTCGCTTTGCGCGCTCGCACCCCCGGCTGATATGGAGGGGCGACCCGCTCGGGAACCGAGCTGGTCGGCAGAAAATGAGGCGCGGGTCGCCCTCAATTCCTGATGATGGGGGGTCATCCCTCCCATCCCCTCTACCCTCTGGCTGCCGCTCCGCGTGGGGCGGCGGTGATGCTGTGCCGGTCGGCGCAGACCTCGGAAGGGGCCAAACTTCGCCCGCCGGCCGTGCCGAGCTACGCGGTAGAAACGTCAGGCGCGTTGCGCCGCCCGAAGCCGCGACGTTGAATGCATCCGTGAACGTGCCGCAAGGCGGAGCAACCAGCGCTGCCGGCCTAGTGCGCCTTGGCCTTCTTCACTTCCTCGGTCAAAGCCGGCAGGATCTGAAATAGGTCGCCCACCACGCCGAGGTCCGCGACGCGGAAGATCGGCGCCTCGGGGTCCTTGTTGATCGCGACGATGTGCTTCGACGACGACATGCCGGCGAGATGCTGGATCGCGCCGGACACGCCGGCGGCGATGTAGAGGTTGGGGCTCACGACGCGGCCGGTCTGGCCGACCTGGTGCTGGTGATCGATCCAGCCCGCGTCCACGGTGGCGCGCGATGCGCCGACCGCGCCGCCGATCGCGTGCGCGAGATCGCGGATGTAAGAGAAGTTCTCCGCTTCCTTCAGGCCGCGACCGCCGGAGACGATGATTTCCGCCTCGGCGATCGACATCTCGCCCGCCTCGGGCATTTTCGTCTCGAGGACTTTCACACGATCGGTCGTGTCCGCACTCACGGCGACGACTTCCGCCGCGCCGCCGCCGGCTTCCTCCGCCGGAAACGCGTTCGGACGGGTCGTGGCAATCGCGGGACTGCTCGTCACCTCGACGGTGGCGAAGACCTTTCCGGAATAGATCGGCCGTCGTGCGCGCAGCTTGCCGTCGACCCACTCGAGCCGGTCGACGTCGGAGGCCACCCCAGCGTTCACGCGCGCACCAACGCGCGGCGCGAGATCGCGCCCGTTCGACGAGCCGGCGAGCAGCAGCACCGCGGGCTGCACGTCCTTCACCACCTGCGCCACCGCGGCCGTATACGCCTCGGTCGTGTAAGCGGGGATGGCCGCGACGAACAATTTCTTCGCGCCGTAGCGGCCTGCTTCTTCCGCCGCAGCGGCATCGCTCGCAAAGGCGACGAGGTCGCCGCCCGCGGCCTCGGCCAGCTTGCGGCCGATCGAGAGTGCTTCGCGGGAAGCCTTCTTCAGCTTCCCGTCTTTGATCTCCGTGAAAACGAGAACACCAGGCATGAGGTCTCCTAAAGCGCCTTCACTTCTTCTTTGATGTATTTGAGGATTTCAGCGGCCGCGGCATTCGGATCCGAGCCATCGATCTTGCGGCCGCCGCTCTTCTCGGCGGGCATCTCCATCGAGAGGACGACGAGGCGCTGCTTGAAGACGTCCCCTTCGTCGAGTCCGAGGTCGGCGAGGGATTTGACGTCGATGGCGATCTTCTTCGCCGCCATGATGCCCTTCAGCGATGCATACCGCGGCTCGTTGAGGCCCTTCTGCGCCGTGACCACGGCCGGCGTCGGCGCTTCGAGCACCTCTGCCGCGCCTTCGATCTCACGGTGCGCGGTGAGTTTGGCGTCGCCGACTTCGAGGTGGGTCACGACGTTGACCTGCGGATAGCCGAGAAGCTCGGCGACCATGGGCCCGACCAGACCGTTGTCGGTGCCGACGCTCTGCTTCCCGAGGAAGACGACGTCGTGCGGGACGGACTTGATGGCGGCGGCGAGCACCTTCGCGATGCCGAGGGAGTCGGCGTCGCTCGGGTCGCCCTTCACGTGCAGCGCTTTGGTCGCACCGCGGGCGAGCGCCTCGCGAAGACCCTGTTGCGCGCGGTCGGGGCCGAAGGTGACGACCGTGACGTCGCCGCCCGATTTCTCCTTGAGACGGATGGCCTCTTCGAGCGCGAATTCGTCATACGGCGAGACGATGAACTTCAGTCCTGTCTCGTCGATCTTGTTGCCGGTGACCTTGATGCGGGATTCTGTATCGGGAACGTGGGAGATGCAGACGACGGAGTTCAAGCGCGCGACCTCCAGTGGGGTTCGGCCGGGCCGGCCGGGGGCGCATTCTATGAGTTGAGGCACGCAAATCGCAAACGCCTCCGACCCAGACAGGGAATCCCTGACAAGGCAGGAGAGACGGAGGGACGGCGATGTCGATGGTGAGGCCGCGTGAAGAGGATGGCAATACGTATGGGCGCAAGCCGTTCCGCGCCTTTCCGGAGACCAAAAGGGCCAAGGGTCCGTACAACGGAAACGGCAACGGCCGCAACGGCAACGGCAACAACAGGCCTGCACCGCCCGAGCAGACGAACGCCGAGAATTTCTACTACCTCAAGCAGATGAACTCGAAGACGCCGATGGTCATCGTCATGACCGACGGCGAAGAGATCCGCGGCTGGATCGAGTGGTACGACAAGAGCTGCCTGAAGGTGAATCGCGAAGGAGCCCCGAACCTGCTGATCCAGAAGCACTGGATCAAGTATCTGTTCAAGCAGGAAGAGCTCGCGGACTGAGTGCCAGTGGCCAGTAGCCTGTAGCCGAGGGCCGTTGAGGCTGACGCGAAGTTCCTCGGCCATTGGCAACCGGCTACTGGCTACTGGCTACCGGCAACGAATACCATCCGCGACGTGAAACCCCTCGCGATCACCCTCGGCGACCCCGCGGGCATCGGTCCCGAGATCGTCCGGAAAGCCCTCGCGGACTTGGACGTGCCGGCGCGTGTGTTCGGCAACGTGCCGGCCGGAATCCGACATGGCGAGATCGCGGCGGAGTACGGGCGCGTCGCGCTCGAGGCCATCGACGCCGCGATCACGGCCATCGAGCGAGGGGAATGCTCCGCTCTGGTCACCGCGCCGATTCACAAGCAATCGATTGCATTGGCCGGATCGCCGTTTCCGGGACACACCGAGCTCCTCGCCGCGCGCGCCGGTCTGCGCCGCTACGCACACGACTACGCGATGTACTTCGACTCCCCGCGCCTGCGCACGGTGCTGCTGACCGTACACGTGCCGCTGCGCACGGCGATCGATTCCATCCATGCGGAGGACATCGCCGCACTCGCGCGGCTGACGTCACGCGAGTACGCGAGCCTCCACGGCGCATCGCCCCGCATCGCCGTGGCGGGCGTCAATCCGCACGCGGGAGAGGGGGGGCGATTCGGGGACGAAGAGAGGGAGATCGCGCGCGGCGTCGAGCTCGCGCGGCGTGAAAACCTCTCGGTGACCGGACCCCACCCGCCCGACACTGTCTTCCTCGCCGCAACCGCAGGGAAGTTCGATGTGGTCATGGCGATGTATCACGATCAGGGATTGATCCCGGTGAAGACGCTCGCGTTTCATGAGTCGGTCAACGTGACTCTCGGCCTGCCCTGGCTCCGCGTCTCCGTCGACCATGGCACCGCGTTCGACATCGCCGGCAAAGACATCGCCGACGCGGGTCCGATGAAGTACGCAATCCAATGGGCGGCCGAGCATGTGAGGCGGGTGGTTGGCGGTTGACGGTTGGCGGTTGGCAGTTGACAGGAGGCCACCGCCCAGCCGATCCCCCGCCAACCGCCTACCTTGCCAGCTCGTTCTCGAAGAACGTGCAGAGGTCCTCGACTCCCTCCACCCGCTCGATCCCGTCGAGGTCGGGTGCGACCCGCTCGCTGCTGGTGACGAACGCCGCCCGACCGCGGGCCGCGGCGAAGGCGAGCGCGTCGAAGTCGGTCGTGTCGTCGCCTGCGTAGACGACCCTTTGCGCATCCACGTACGCGGCGATCGCCCGCAGGGCGGCGCGCTTCCCTCCGCCCGAGACGCGGGCCTCCAGGACCATCCTTCCCGGAATCACGTCCAGCCCCTCCTCGCGAGCCCACCAGATGAACGGGCTGAGGGAGTCGGTGATCGCGCGAGGGTCGATCCCGCGGAAGTGCACGGCCATCGAATACTTCTTCCGTTCGATGCGCGTCCCCGCACGTTCCAGCAGGTCCAGCAGGTCCGCGCCAGGCTCAGGGAACGGACGGCGGCACGTCCAGAGCACGCGCCCGTCGGCGTCTTCGCATTCCAGTCCGTGCGCGCCTGCCACGATCGCCCGCACCCCGCCCGTGCGCGCCCGGACGTCCTCGATGTCGCGGCCGCTGATGATGGCAACGGCCACGTCCGTGTGGTCAATCCGATCGAAGAACGACTTCGCCGCCGGATGGATCTCCGCCCGGGCCGGATCGTGCACGATGGGGGCGATGGTGCCGTCGAAGTCGGTCGCAAGGAGCACGGTCACGCCCACATCGTCACGCTCGGGTCTCGATCGATCGGTCATCGTCCTTCGTTCTCCGCTGTACGCGGCGCTCCTCACGAACGCGCGCGAGATCCGCGAGCTGATTCACAGCCCAGTCATCCACCGTGTTCCGCTCCAGGGCGCGGCGCATCCGCTGCAGGCGTGCAGCGCGCTCGCCGGCGGGCATCCGCACCGCGCGCCCGATCGCGTCCGCGACCTCACGCAGATCATACGGATTCACGAGCAGCGCTCCGTCCAGTTCCGCTGCCGCGCCGGTGAATTGGCTCAGCACGAGCACACCTCGCGTTTCGCCGCACGACGCGGCGTACTCCTTCGCGACGAGGTTCATCCCGTCGTGCAGCGGCGTGACGATGGCGCTGTCAGCCATGGCGTAATGGCGCCGCACCTCCGCGGGCGACATCGCCTCGAGCCGCAAGACGATCGGCGTATACGCCTCCCTCCCGAAGCGCTCGTTCACGCGCGCCACTGCCGCCGCCAGCTCCTCGCTGAGATCGCGATACCGGCCGATCTGCGTCCGCGTCGGTGCCGCAACCTGCACGTACACATAGCGCCCGCGAAGCTCCATGCGCTCCTCCAGGAAGCGCTCGACGGCGCCGATGCGCTCGATGAGCCCCTTCGTGTAGTCGCAGCGATCCACGCCGATGCTGACGTGAACGTCGCGGGCGATGCCGAGCTCCTCACGCAACGTCGTGCCTTCGCCGGGCGAGGCCGCGGGATAAGGCCACTCGATGCTGATCGGATAGGGACGGACCCGTACCCGACGTCCGCCGACATCGATGGTCATGTCGTCCCGGCGGATGTGTGCCCGCGGCAGCGCGCGTGCGACGGAGTCCAGGAAGTTCGCGCAGTACTCGGGCGTGTGGAAGCCGACGATGTCGGCACCGAGGAGACCGTCGAGAATCGCTTCAGTCTGAGGACAGATCGCGAAGGTACCGGCGTCCGGCCATGGGATGTGCCAGAAGATCCCGACCACCGCATCCCGTCGCGCCTCCCGAACCATGCGGGGCACGAGGGCGAAGTGATAATCCTGGACCAGCACCAGGCTGCCCTCCGCCTCCCATGCGGCGCGCGCGAAACGGCGATTCACCCGCTGGTAGGCCTCCCAGTCCTCGTGGCGGAAGACCGGCTGCGCCCAGGCCCGGTGGCAGAGCGGCCAGAGCGCCTCGTTCGCGAAACCGACGTAGTAGCGCTCGATCTCGTCCGGCGTGAGGAAAATCCGGCGAAGCCCGTACTCCGGCTCTTCCGGCGGAACGGCGATCACGCCGTCCGGGCCGGCCGTCTCGAAGTCCGCGCTCCCGGAGCCGTGCGCGACCCACGTGCCCCCGCAGGCACGGAGCAACGGCTCGATCCCGGTGACGAGCCCGCTCGGCGGGCGCTGTACGACGACTCCGGCATCGGTCCGCTCGTGCACGTAGGGCTCACGGTTCGCCACAACCACAAAAGGCGCGTCGAGTTGGTCGGCGATCTGCCGCAGGCGCTCCCGGCCCGGGCTGACAGCACGTCCGGCTGCGAGGGAGAGATGGGTCAACCTATCCAGAAAGTGAGTCCTCCATGGAGCTTTCCAGTGATGCAACCCGAGAGCCTAACAGTGCATGGATCTCCATTCAATGGACTCGCAATGGATGGGATCGTCTGCATGGTTGGGGCCGGCTGGCGGAGCGGCTATGATGCGCCCGTCCATGCCCCACATACTCGTCACGAACGACGACGGCATCTACAGCGAAGGCATCCGCAAGCTGGCCGAGGCCTGCAAAGCCCACGGGCGCGTGACCATCGTCGCGCCGGACCGTGAGCAGAGCGCGGCCTCGCACGCCCTGACGCTCAACCGACCACTGCGCCTCCTGCAGATCCAGGACGACGAGTGGATCGTCGACGGAACGCCCACCGACTGCGTCAACCTCGCCGTCCTGAAGCTCTTCAAGAATGCCCGACCCGACCTCGTCGTCTCGGGCATCAACTTCGGTCCGAACCTAGGCGACGACGTAACCTACTCCGGAACGATCTCCGCCGCCTTCGAAGGAGCGCTGCTGAACATCCCCTCGATCGCGTTCTCCGCGCTCGTCGGCGAGGGTTTCTCGTTCGACCGCTGCGCGGAGCTCGCGGGCGAGCTGACGCGCATCGGGCTCACCGATCACCGCGACCCGCGCGTGATTCTGAACGTCAACTTCCCGGTGGGCGAGTTCGCGGGGGTGAAGATCACCGCCCTCGGCCGGCGTATCTACTCCGAGGGTGTGATCGAGCGGAAAGACCCGCGAGGACGGAGCTACTTCTGGATCGGCGGCGAGCCGCCGGTGTGGCATCCCGGCTCCGGCACGGACTTCGACGCCGTCCAGAACGGATACGTCTCCATCACCCCCCTGCACCTCGACCTCACTCATCATGAGTCCATCCCGCGCCTCAAACCTCTCGAGGAGACGCTTGGCCACTTCACCGCGAAACGATGACCGGGAGCGCGAGCTCGCCCACCAGCGCGCGCTGATGGTCGACCGTCACGTGGCCGCGCGCGGCATCCGCGACGAGCGGATCCTCCAGGCCATGCGCGACGTACCGCGGCACCGCTTCGTCCCTCAGGTCGTGGCGTCGAAGGCGTACGGTCCCGGCGCGCTTCCGATCGGCGCGAAGCAAACCATCTCTCAGCCGTACATCGTCGCGCGGATGATCGAGTTGCTCGAGCTGCGCGGAAACGAGAAGGTGCTCGAGATTGGCACGGGAACGGGATATCAGGCCACGGTACTGGCGAAGCTGTGCGCGAAAATCTTCACGATCGAGAGGGTGAACGAGCTGGCACTCCGCGCCGCGGAGCTGTTCCGCGAGCTGAAGGTCCACAACGCCTCGGTGAAGGTGTTCGATGGCACGTACGGCTGGTCCGATCAGGCTCCCTTCGACCGGATCATCGTCGCGGCGGCGGGGCCGGAGGTGCCGGAGCCGCTCGTCCAGCAGCTCGCGCGCACGGGTCGGCTGGTGATGCCCATCGGCCCGCCCGGCAACCAGCGTCTGGCGCGTGTGATCCGCGTCGGCACGGGCATCAAGATCGAAGACTGCGGCACCGCCGAGTTCGTGCCTCTGGTGGGAAAGTTCGGCTGGAAAGAGTAGCGCTTCGCGCGGGTGCCGGGTGCTGGGTGCTGAGTGCTCCATTCGCCAAGTTCGAGCACAGAGCGCGTGAGCGCCGTGGCGTCGGATGCGAGGCGCCGCGACGAGGCGATGCGGGGACATCGGCGAGGAGCGGCAACGAAGCAGACGGCGTCACGCCGCCACGCGATCTGTGCTCGAACTTGGCGAATGGAGTACTAGGTGCTGAGTGGTGCTCCGTAAGACACAACCTTCTCCCCAGGGCGGGCGGGACTCAGCACTCAGCACTCAGCACTCAGCACTTCGTCCAGCGCGACACTCAGCACTCCGCCGGAGGCGCGCCATGAGAGTGCGGCCGCTCCTGTTTTTCACGGCGACCGCCTCCGCCATTCTCGGTGCGACCGTCGTCTATCTCGTGCTCTCCGTGCCGAACGACCTGCGCGCGGATGCGCTGATGAAGACCGCGCGCCAGGAGATCACGGACGGGGATCACGAGAAAGCGCGCGAGTCCCTGGGCAAGGTCGTGCAGCAGTACCCGCGAACCGACGCCGCGGCCGCGGCAACCGTCGCGCTGGCGTCGCTGGAGAAAAAGCAGCGCGACGACCTGGCCCGCGCCGTGGCCCTGCTTCGCGCGCAGAACGTCGAACAGTCGCGCCTCATCGCCGACCTGCAGAAGAGCGTGACCGCGATCCGCACCGCACCGCCGCCGGCACCCGCCGTCGCGGCGCCCGCCCCTCGACCCACCTCGAAGAAAGTCACGCCGAAGAAGAAGACCACCACGAAGAAGAAACGCAGAGGGTGACCGTGGGGTGCTGGGTGCTGGGTGCTGGGTGCTGGGTAAACCCTATTCGCCACTGAGCACTCACTCAGCACTCCCCACTCAGCACTCAGCACTCACCCCCCCACTCAGTACTCGCACCACGCTACAATCCCGCACCATGAAGGAACAGCGGCACCTGCGCATCCACGGAAAGGTCCAGGGAGTGGGCTACCGCTTCTACGCAACGCGCGTGGCGCGACGAATGAGCCTGAAGGGGTGGATTCAGAACAATCGCGATGGATCGGTCGAGGCGCTCGTCGAAGGGGAGAAGAAATCGATCGACGAGTGGATCGAGGAGATCCGCGAGGGCCCGCGCTACGCCGAAGTCACGAAAATCGACCAGGAATCGAAGGAGTTTTCGGGCAAACTGCCCGATTTCGACGTGAAATTCTGATGGACGTTCAACAGCTGCGCGATTTCCTCCGCGACGTGCCCGACTTCCCCAAGCCGGGAATCCTGTTCAAAGACATCACACCACTGCTCCGCTCACCGGAGGCTCTGGCGAGCGCGTGCGAGCTGCTTGCGGAGCCGTTCCGCAACGACGGCGTCACGGTCGTCGCGGCCATCGAGTCGCGCGGCTTCATCTTCGGCAGCATCGTCGCCCAACGCCTCGGCGCGGGCTTCGTCCCCATCCGCAAGCCGGGAAAGCTGCCGTGGACGACGCGCAGGCACGAGTACGTCCTCGAGTACGGCAGCGGTACGCTCGAGATTCACGACGACGCGCTGACCGTCGACGACCGCGTGCTCGTCATCGACGACGTGCTCGCCACTGGCGGCACGCTTGCAGCGGCGACCCAACTCGTCCGCGGATTCGATGCGACCCTCGTGGGCGCGAGCACGGTCGTCGAGCTGGAGTTCCTCGGCGGGCGCCGCAACCTCGGCTCCCACGTCCCGTTGCATTCACTTCTGCGCTACTGAGAGGCCGACATGAAGCAGATTGGAGAGCTCATCGAAGGACAGGTTCTCACGGTGATCGAGCCCGGCTGGACCGTGCGCTCGGCAGCCGAGCGAATGACCGAGCGCAACATCGGCGCGGTCGCGGTCGTCAAGAATGGCGCCCTGGCGGGCGTGTTCTCGGAGCGCGACATCATGTCGCGCGTCGTGGCCAAAGGCCTCGACCCGGACGGCACCGCCGTCGACTCCGTCATGACGAAAGAGATCGTCGTCGCGGATCCGGGGGATAAGGTCGACGCCGCGCTGAAGAAGATGCACTCCATCGGCTCGCGCCACCTTCCCGTCGTTCAGAACGGAAAGCTCGTCGGGATGATCTCCATCCGCGACCTGCTGGAAGTCGACGACGCCGCGCAGAGGGCGAAGGCCACGTTTCTCGGAGAGCTGGTGACGTACTCGCCGGACTACGAATCGTGACCCGTGACCCGTGACCCGTGACCCGTGACAGGCAAACATGCCTGTGGCGCCGGACGCAAATGCACGGGCAACGGGCAACGGGCAACGGGCAACGGGCAACGGGCAACGGGCAACGCTACTCCGTCGTCAATCGCAGCGCGACCCTCGGCGAGTCGCTCGTCACGTGCGTCCCCGGCATCAGTTCGAACGCATCCTCGGCCGTCTGCGTGCCGCCGAGGAGGAGGCACAGGCGCGCCAGCTCCTTGAACGTGGCGCCGCTGCCTTCGATCACGATCTCGCCGTCCGTGCTGGTCACCCGCAGCGGCGCGCGCATCATTCCTTCGAGAGCCATCAGAGCGAGGTCGTAGTTCATGGGGTCAGTTTAGTTGGCGAATTGCGGGTTGCGAGTTGGGAGTTGCGAGAGCTGTCTCGCGAGGAGTCCCTCGCAACTCGCAACTACTCATCCTCTCCGCGATAGCGAACCGAGTTCCGTTCCGTCTCCTGCAGGGCGACCTCGTACAGCTCCCCGTCGGGGATCGCCGGCGCCAGTTGCTGCCAGAAGGAGCGGGCGAGGTTCTCCGCGGTCGGGATGATGCCGCGAAGGAAGTCGACGTCCTCGTTCAGATTCGTATGGTCGACACGGTCGACCACACGCTCGCGCATGATGTCCTTGAGTCGTTTCAGGTCGATCACCATCCCCGTCTCGGGATCGATGCGGCCCTTCACGCTCACTTCCAGCGCGTAATTGTGGCCGTGGCCCTTCGGGTTGTCACACTTGTCGTACGTCTCACGGTTCCAGGCCGCATCCCGGTTCGGATTGTGCAGACGATGGGCAGCCGAGAAGGTCAATCGAGCCGTCACGATCATTCGCGCAATTATGGATGCAAACGAGTCGCCCTACATGATCTGCCGCAACGGCGTGTTCATTCTGCCCGAAAGCGTCTGCAAGGCGCTCCGGGCGCTGATCACGAACGGATTCGTCTACCTGAGGCAGGACAACGAGGTTCTGACGATCGCCACGATGCGCATCGAAGGCGGACGGCGCCGCGTCCTCAGCGGCCGCTTCCGCGCGCCGATGTTCCGTGGAGCGAAGAAGCTCGCCATCGTGAACTACCACGATTCGCTGCGCGTGATGGCCGTGAGTTGAGTAGGGTCAGACCTGGAAACTCTACTGAACGGGTGGGCGGTGGAGCGTTCAGTAGAGTTTCCAGGTCTGACCCTACTTAACTTGAGCCAGCGCGCGTCGCGCTTCGTCCTGCTGGGCGGTGAAGTCCGCGCGAATCTTCGCGAATCTCGGCTCGCTCTCGAGGTAGCGGAACAGCGGGTTCGCGAGAACGTACGCGGCCGTCGGCTCCTTCCGCTGTACCGCTTTCTCGAGCGACGTCAGGACGCTTCCGGTGTCGGCAAGGATTGCGTACACCTCCGCGGCGCATGTCCAGGAGTCGTCGCCGGGGCTCGCGGCCGCGAGCGCGATCTCGAGCTCCGACTTCGCTTCCGCCGCGTTGCGTTGCTCGGCGGCCACGTAGGCCTTGAGCAAGTGATAGCCATACAGCGGGTCCGACTGCGCCAGCTTCTTCAACTCGTCCTCGGCCAGGGTGAGCGTATGCCGGAGCACGTAAAGCCGCCCCATCTTCAGGGACACGGCGGGACCGCCCTTCCCGTTCGCGGAGACGTCGTAGTAGCGGTCGGCGGCCACGCCCAGGCGGCCGGCGGCGGCGAGGAGGTCGGGCTCGTGCGCCGCGACCTGCATGGGCGGAACGCGCTCGAGCCGCGCCAGAGTCGCCTTGAACATCGCCGGATCGTTCGCGGAGACCGCGTAGCGCGCGACGAGGTTCAGCGACTCGGCATCGTTGGGCTCGCGGTCGAGCACGAGATCGTAGAACGCGAAGGCCTGCTGCAGGTCGCCGCTGATGAGGCTCGCGCGCGCCACGCGGCGGGCGGCATCGAGGTTCGTCGGATCGAGCGTCGCCACCCGCTTCGCAGCGGCCATCGCCTCCTCGTTCTTCCCTGCACGCGCGTAGAACTGCATGGCCATGAGCTGCGCGGGAAGGAAGTTGGGATCGGACGCGAGCGCCGCGCGCAGCGACGCCTCGGTGCGCGCGGCGTCGTTCGCCGACTGCGCCGCCACCGCGTCCGCAAAGGAGTTCAGCGCATCCGCAACCGCAAAGCTGCGCGGCTTCGCACGCGCCGCGCTGAGGGTCTGCTCCACCACCGCGCGAATCCCGCTGGCCGAGTCGAGAAGTGCGACCGGGGCGGACGGAACGCCTCCCGCGGTCGTGATCAGCTCGGCTCCCGCAGGCGAAGTGCGTACGGTCGCGGCGATCGTCGCGGTCTCGGGGGTGACGGTGTCGACGAGGCGCAGCTCGGGGATGCTGCGCAGGATCTCGATCGCACCGCGCCGGATGGTATTCGCGCGCTCGGTCAGCTCGGGATCGTCGCCGTCGATGATGAACGGCGCAACGTACACGTTTTTCGGATTCTGGGCCGTGGCCCCGACGGGGATCGGTGGCGCGGTCTTCGTGGCCACGGGCGCGGCGTCGCGCGAACCGCGGCGCATCCACATCACGGCGACGGCAACCGTCGCGAGAAGGAGGACGACGACCGCGGCAGCGGCGATGGCGAGCACGCGCTGTCGTTTTTTCGCTTTGGCGATGATCGCGTGGGCCTCCGCTTCCGCGGCGGCCTCATCCTCGAGCTCCGCCGTCGACGGAGAGTCCTCTTCGACGGCCGTCGCCCCCGCCGGCTCGGGTGCGACGATCGCGTAGAGCTTCATTCCAGCCCTCGCGCCGGCATCGCGCAGCCGCACGTTCCCCCTCCCCTCTTTCACGAAGTCCTCGGAGATGAAGAGGGTGTTCGGCGGGAGGTGTTCGAGCGTCGCGACGGCTTTCTCGACCGCTGCCCCGACCGGGGCTCCGTCGCGCATCTGCAGCTCGCCGGCGTGCAGGAGCATGCGGACATCCACCGGCTCGTCTTCCTGCTGACCGGCGGAGAAATCGAATTCGCCTTTGCGTCCCGCTTCGAGCGCCGCGTCGACCGTGGGCAGTTCCGCGATCATGCGCAGGCCGAAGGGATCCACGACCTGTCCGTCGAACAGATACACCGACTCACCGAGGATCTGCTGCATGCGCGCGACCGCCTTCGTGGCGCGCTCCGGACTGTCGGCCGCGAGGGCCTCATAGTTCGCGACTTCGGCCACGAACAGGATGGAGCGTCGCAACTCCAGGTGAGCAGCCGAGGGTGCCGAGACTTTCTTCTCGAGCCGCTGAGCGAAGCTCACCGCATCGGGATCGAGCTTCTCGAGCATCTCCACGAGGAAACGGGCGTCCTTGGCCCGCTTGAACGGATCCTTGAACAGGCACGCGCCGAGGACGCTCATCACCGCGGCGTCGATGTTCGGATTCGCCGCGCGCGGCGACATCGGGGCTCCCTCGACGATCGCGCGGGCGATGTCCGGCGCGGTCGCGCCCTGGAACGGCAGCTTCCCAGTGGCCATCTCGTAGAAGACGACGCCCATCGAGAAGATGTCCGTGCGCTCTTCGATCGTCGCCGTCGCGATCTGCTCCGGCGCGAGATACACCACCGCACGAGGGTCGCTCCCCTTCTGCTGGTACGCGCTCGAGGCATGCTCGCGCCGCAGGAGGTTTCCGATGTTCAACCCCGCCAACTTCACCTGTCCGTCACCCGTGACGAGCACCGAGTCGCCGGCGACGTTGCCGTGCAGGATGTTCTTCATGTGGAGGTACTTCACCACCGCCGCGAGCTGGTAGGCGATGCGCAAGAGCTCCGCGCGATCGAGAGGAGCGCCGTGGACTCTTCGCGCGATCGGCTGCGCATCGACGACGTCCATGATCATCAGCAGGTTGTCGCCCTGCGGAACGATCTCGCTGACCGGCACGAGAAACGTGTGGTACAGCGCGGCGGAGACACGGACGTCCCGGATCAGCGCGTCCCGCCTGGCGGCCTCCTTCGGAAGCTGACGCGTGAGCAGCTTGACGGCGACCTTCCTGCCGTTGCGCGTATCCTCCGCGAGCCAAACCGAGGAGCCCACCCGCTCGCCGATGGCATAGGGGCCGAGGGACTGACTGGACGACATGGCTCGATTATAGGGCGCCGGGGCTCTTCAGTTTATCCCGCGCGCAGACGCGGGATCTCCGGTGCCCCCGCGGCGCATGTGGCCAAGACGATCCCGGTGCACGGAGAGATCCCGCGTCTACGCGCGGGATAAACTGGCGAGCCGACCCCCTACGAGATCTGCAGCAGCTCCGCGCCCGCCTCGACGGTCTGTCCCGGCGTCACGAACAGCTCTTCGATCGTGCCGTCGGCGGGCGCCTGGATCTCGTTCTCCATCTTCATGGCCTCGAGAATCAGCAGGCCCATGCCTTTGCGGACCGAGTCGCCTTTCCCTACGAGCACGCGCACGACGCGGCCGGGCATGAGCGCCTTGATCAGACCGCTCGTGCCCATTTCATCCTCGCGGCGCCTGCGTTTGGCCGCGGCTGGATCGATCATGTCGACATGAACGGTGGCGCCGCCGAGGGAGATCTCGTGGGTCGTGCCCTCGCGGTGGTGGACGAACGAGAACTGCGTCCCGTCCTCGAGCCGCAGGGAGCGGACGTAGCGGCCGACGTTGACGAAATCCGCTTCCAGCCACCGGTCGCCGATGCGCACGCGGTAGCCACCTCCGGAGCGAAGCACTTCGACCTCGAGCTCCTGGTCACCTTCCCGGGCGATGAACTTCACAGCCGCCCCCGCACCGCTTCCGCCCGCGCGGCGTTTCGCCATCCCGACGCGGTGTCCGCCGGCAACTGCACGCTCTGCGATTCCTCGAAGGCCATGATCGCCGCGGCGGCGATCGCCGCGTCGACGTGACCCTCGTTCGCCGGTCGATGCGCGAAGTCGATCTCCGGCAGGATCCGGTCGATGAAGCCGGTATCGAACGTCGCCGCCTGGAACTCGGGGTCGTTCATGATGAAGGTGAAGAACGGGATGGTGGTCATGATCCCTTCGACGCGGTATTCCGAGAGAGCACGACGCATGCGCGCAATCGCCTCCGCGCGATTCTCACCATGGACGATGAGCTTCGAGAGCATCGGGTCGTAGAACACCGGCACGGTGTAGCCGGCGTAGACGCCCTGGTCGTTGCGCACGCCCGGCCCCTGGGGAAGGTTGATGTATCGGATGACACCCGGCGACGGCGCGAACTTCCGAGCCGGGTCCTCGGCATAGATGCGGCACTCGATCGCATGGCCCAGGCGGCGGAGGTCCTTCTGCGTGAACGAGAGCTTCCCGCCGCGGGCGATGCGGAGCTGTTCCTTCACCAGGTCCACGCCCCAGACCATCTCCGTCACCGGGTGCTCGACCTGGAGCCGGGTGTTCATCTCGAGGAAATAGAACTGCTTGTCCGGACCCATGAGGCATTCGATCGTCCCGGTGGAGTGGTAGTTCACGGCTGCCGCCGCTTTGACGGCCATCGCCCCCAGGCGCTCGCGCAGTTCGTCGTCGACGACGGGGGAAGGGCATTCCTCGATGACTTTCTGATGGCGGCGCTGCAGCGTGCATTCGCGCTCGCCGACGTGGACGATGTTGCCGTGTTGATCGCCGACGATCTGCACCTCGATGTGCCGCGGCGATTCGACGAACTTCTCCGCGTACACCGAGCCATCGCCGAAAAACGACTCGGCCTCGCTCGTGACGCGCTCGAAAGCGGGGAAGAGGTCCTCCTCGCGGTCGATGCGGCGGAGACCCTTGCCTCCGCCGCCCGCCGCGGCCTTGATCATGATCGGGAACCCGGCTTCTCTCGCGAAGACCGCGATCTCGTCGAACGATTTCACCGGATCGATGAGCCCCGGCACCACCGGCACTCCCGCCGCCTGCATCCGCGCGCGCGCCTCGGTCTTCGAGCCCATCGCCTCGATCGATTCCGGAGAGGGCCCCACGAACAACAGCCCGGCGTCGCGGCACGCGCGAGCGAAGTCGGCATTCTCCGCGAGGAATCCGTAGCCGGGATGGATCGCTTCCGCGCCGCTCTTCTTGGCGGCTTCGAGGATGCGGTCGATCCGAAGGTAGCTCTCGCGCGACGGCGCGGGACCGACCGGAAACGCCTGATCGGCGTAGACGACGTGCAGGGCCGCACGATCGGGCTCGGAGTAAACGGCAACCGTCGGGTAGCCCATCTCACGGCACGCCCGGATGATTCGCACCGCGATCTCGCCGCGGTTCGCGATGAGGACTTTCATGCCGCGCGGATTGTAGTTAAGTAGGGTCAGACCCGGAAACTCTACTGAACGCCCCACCTCCCAGCCGTCA
>CAZLGP010000277.1:0-6102 GCA_964558905.1 uncultured Thermoanaerobaculia bacterium
GGCCTCGCGCACACCCGCGCACTGGCCGAGCTTCGCCTCGATCTCGCCGAGCTCGATCCGGAAGCCGCGGATCTTGACCTGGTAGTCGTTGCGGCCGAGGAATTCGATCGTGCCGTCCGGCAGCCAGCGACCGAGGTCGCCCGTCTTGTACATCCGCGCATCCGGCTCGCCGCGGAACGGGTCGCGCAGGAAGCGCTCGGCGGTCAGCTCCGGACGGTTCAAGTACCCGCGCGCCACACCGGCGCCGCCGATGTGGATCTCCCCGGCCACGCCGATCGGTACGGGCTCGCCATGGGCATCGAGGATGTAGATCCGCGTGTTCGCGATCGGCCGGCCCAGCGGAATCGACTGCGCGTCGCCGGCAACCTCGCGGATGTCGTGGGTGATGGCGAAGGTCGTCGTCTCGGTGGGACCGTACCCGTTGATGACGTGCAGGGGCCGGCGGTCGCCGCGGAGGAGTTGCCGGATCGTCTTCGGATCGAGCGAGTCGCCGCCGACCAGGAGATGGCGCAGACGGCCGAAGGCGCCGGGCAGCTGGTCGACGTACTGGTTGAACAGACCGACGGTCAGCCAGAGCGCGGTCACGCCGCCCTCGCAGAGCGCCGCATCGAGCCGCGCCGGGTCCATGACCACCGGCTGCGGAACCACCAGCAGTCGCGCGCCATGGAGCAGCGCGCCCCAGATCTCCCATGTCGCGGCATCGAAGGCCGGGTTCGCACAATGCGCGAAGCAGTCGTCGACGTCCGCGTGAAAATACGGATTGTTGATGACGAGGCGATTGATGCAACGGTGATCGACCATCACGCCTTTCGGCGTCCCCGTCGATCCCGACGTGTAGATCACATAGGCCAGATTCCGCGCGTGCAGCCCCGGCACCGCCGGGTCGTGCACCGGCTGCGAGTGCAGGATCGCTTGCAGCCCGTCGCCGTCGAGCACGACCGGCGGAACATCGAGCACGGGCAACTTCGACTGCAGGGCTTCCTGCGTCAGAACGACCCTGGGATCGGCATCCTCCAGCAAATAGCGCAGGCGCTCGGACGGATAGGCGGGGTCGAGCGGCACATAGGCACCGCCGGCTTTCAGGATGGCGAGGAGAGCGACGACCAGGTCGGGATTGCGCTCGCTGAAGATCGCCACGCGATCGTCCGGCCGCACGCCGGCGCCGCGTAGGTAGTGCGCGAGTTGGTTCGCACGCGCGTTCAGCTCCGCATAGGTCAGCGACTCGTTCCCGTCGAACAGGGCGACGGCATCGGGCCGCGCGGCGGCCTGCTGCTGGAACAGCTCGTGGACCAGCGCGTCTTCGGGATACGCCCTGTCCGTGGCGTTGAG
This sequence comes from uncultured Thermoanaerobaculia bacterium, assembly GCA_964558905.1. GTDB lineage: Bacteria > Acidobacteriota > Thermoanaerobaculia > Gp7-AA8 > Gp7-AA8 > QHVT01. The sequence goes on from CAZLGP010000277.1 coordinate 1,330, forward strand.
GTCGTACACGAGGTGCCGTCGCTCGGCCGGCGACAGGATGGGCAGCGCGTCGACGTCCATGGACGGCTCGGCCACCATCGCTTCGAGGATCCGCACGAAATGACCGGCCCAGCGCTCGATCGTCTCGCGCTCGAACAGATCGCTGGCATACACGAGCGCCCCGGCCAGCCGCGGGCCGCCGTCGCTCAGATGGAGTGACAGCTCGTGCTGCGCGGTGACCGGCGGCGCGCCCGCCGGCGCCAGCTGGAGATCCGGCAGGCTGAGCGTCCCGTCCCCCGCCGGCGTGTTGTTGAACGCGATCATGGTCTGGAACAGCGGGCTGTGACTGAGGCTGCGCTGCGGACGGACGGTCTCGACGACCTGCTCGAACGGGAGCTCCTGGTGCGCGAACGCCGCGAGGGACGTCTCTCTCACCTGCGCGAGCAGCCCGGCAACGCTGGGCCGTTCGTCGAAACGGAGACGCAGGGCCAGCGTGTTGACGAAGAAGCCGATCAGGTTCTCGATCTCCCTCCGCTGGCGGTTCGCCACCGGCGTTCCGACGACGACGTCCGTCTGGCCGGAGAGGCGCGAGAGCAGGAGCCCCCAGGCCGAGAGCAGGGTCATGAACAGCGTCGCGCCCTGCGCCTGCGAGAACGTGCGCAAGGCGGCGGTCAGCTCCGGCGACAGCTCGACCGGCACGCTGTTGCCGGCATGGCTCTGCAGCGCCGGCCGCGGGCGATCGAGGGGCAGCGTGAGCAGCGCGGGCGCGCCGGCCAGATGCTCCTTCCAGAAGGAGAGCTGGCGCGCCAGCTCCTCGCCCTGCAGCCATTTCCGCTGCCATTGCGCGTAGTCGGCATACTGAATTTCCGGCGGCGGCAGCGGATCGCCTTCGCCGCGACTGAATGCCGCATAGAGCGCCGCGACTTCCTGCACCAGGAGGTTCATCGACCAGCCGTCGCTGATGATGTGGTGTTGCGTGATCAGCAGGACGTGCTCGCCGTCCGCGAGGGTGAGCAGCCGGCCGCGGATCAGCGGACCGGCGTCGAGATCGAACGGCGCGCGCGCCTCGTCCGCGATCATCGCGGCGACGAGCAGTTCCCGCTCGGCGGCGGACCGATGCCGCAAGTCTTCGCGATGCAGAGCAAAACCCTGGTCCCCGGGCGCGATCTGCTGCCAGGGAAGGCCGTCGCGCTCGACGAAACGCGTGCGGAGAATCTCGTGGCGGGCGACGAGCCGATCCAGCGCCGCCTGCAGCGCGGAGACGTCCACGCGGCCGAGCAACCGCAGGGCCGCGGGGATGTGGTACGCCGCGCTCGCCGACTTGTCGAGCCGGTCGATGAACCAAAGGCGTTGCTGGGCCAGGGAGAGCGGCAGATCGCGGGAGCGGTCGGCAGTCTCGATCCGCCCCAACGTGCTGGCGCCGGCGTTCTGCACGGCCTCGGCCAGGACGCTCAGAGTGGGACCGGCGAACAAGGCGTGCAACGGCAGCTCGACGTTCAGCGCCGCACGGATGCGCGAGATCAACTGCACGGCCAGCAGCGAGTGGCCGCCGAGCTCGAAGAAGTCGTCGCGGCGGCCGGCGCGCGGTACGTTCAGCAGCGACTGCCACAGCTCCGCCAGGGTCTCTTCGATCTCCCCACGCGGCGGCTCGTATTCGCGGACGACGAGCGCCGCCGCGTCCGGCGCGGGCAACGCTCTGCGATCGAGCTTGCCGTTCGCGGTCTGCGGCAGCGCATCGAGCTGCACGTACGCGGACGGAACCATGTACTCCGGCAACCGTCGCGACAGCGTCTCGCGCAGGACGGCCGCCGAGAGCTCGAGTCCCTCATCCGCGACCACATACGCGACCAGGCGCTTGTCGCCCGGCACGTCCTCGCGCGCGACCACTACGGCGGCGCGCACACCGGTGCAGGCCGCCAGTTGCGCTTCGATCTCGCCCAGCTCGATGCGGAAACCGCGGACCTTGACCTGGAAATCGTTGCGGCCGAGGGATTCGATCGTGCCGTCCGGCAGCCAGCGGCCGACGTCGCCGGTCTTGTACATCCGCGCATCCGGACGGGTGCTGAACGGGTCGCGCACGAATCGTTCGGAGGTGAGCTCGGGGCGGTTCCAGTAGCCGCGCGCGACACCCGCGCCGCCGACATGAAGCTCCCCTACCACGCCGACCGGCACCGGCTGCCCGTGCGCGTCGAGGATGTAGACCGCCGCGTTGCTCACCGGGCGTCCGATGACCGGCCGGTCTCCCGCCTCGTCGACGGCGCACGCCGTTGCGTCCACGGTGCATTCGGTCGGCCCGTAGACGTTGAAGAAACGCGTGGAGCGGACGGCCTTCAGCGCATTCCAGAGCGGAAGCCCGATGCTCTCGCCGCCGACCAGCACGGCTTTCGGCCGATAGGCGGACTCACCGTCGCCGAGGCCGGCCTTCAACAACAACACCAGCTGCGCCGGCGTGCAGTCGAACGTATCGAGGGCGTGCGTCCGGGCGTAGCGGAGGAAGGCTTCCGCGTCCGCGCGAACGTCCTGGGGGAAGACGACCACGCAGTGTCCGGAGAGCAGCTGCAGGAGCGATTTCACCGAGCCGTCGAAAGCGATCGGAGCGTTCAGTCCCACGCGCGCGCCGCTCTTCGCGTCCACGAAGCCGAGGCGTTCGAGGGCCTTCCATAGATTGACCACGGAACGCTGCTCGATCATCACGCCTTTGGGATTGCCGGTCGAGCCGGAGGTGTAGATGACGTACGCCAGGTGCGAGGCGTTCAGCTCCCGCAGGCGCGGCGCAGGACTCTGCGCGGGCTGAGCCGCGATCAGCGCACGCGTGTCGTCGCCGTCCAAGACGAGGGCCGGGCCGGCGAACGGCAGACGTTCACGCAACGCCGCCTGAGTGACCAGCGCGGCCGGTGCGCAATCCTCGAGCATCCAGGGCAGGCGCTGGTCCGGTTGCGCCGGATCGAGCGGCACGTAGGCGCCGCCGGCCTTCAGGATTCCGAGGAGCCCGACCACCATGTCGACGCTTCGCTCGATGCAGAGGGCCACGCGGTCGTCCGGCCGCACGCCGGCGTCGATCAGCGCGTGCGCCAGCCGGTTCGCGCGCGCGTCGAGCTCGGCGAACGTCAGCGAGTCGTTCTCGTAGACCACCGCGAGCGCTTTCGGCGTCGCCGCGACCTGTCGCTCGAACAGCTCGTGAATGCAGGCATCGTGTGGATACGCCGCCTCGGTGGCGTTGAAGGTGCTCAGCACCTGCCGGCGCTCTGCCGGCGGGAGCAGCGGCAGCGTGTCGGCGCGAACGGACGCATCATCCACCATCGCCTTCAGGACCTGCTCGTAGTAGCCCGCCCAGCGCTCGACGGTCGTCCGATCGAACAGGGCGGTGGCGTAGCGGAAGGCGCCGGACAGGCGGTCGCCCACATCCGTCAGGGACAGTGAGAGATCGAAGAGCGCCGTTTCGCCGCCGCTCGCGGCGGGCGCCAGACGAAGGTCCGGCAGCTCCAACGGGTCATCTCCTTCGGACGTGTTGTTGAACGCCAGCATGACCTGGAACAGCGGGCTGTGGCTGAGGGTGCGTTGAGGCTGCACCACTTCGACCACCTGTTCGAACGGCAGCTCCTGGTGCGCGAAGGCGGCGAGCGTCGACTCTTTGACCTGCTCCAGCAACGCGGCGACGGTGGGCTGCTCGTCGAACCGCAGACGCAGCGCCAGCGTGTTGACGAAGAACCCGATCAGGTTCTCGACCTCGCGCCGCTGCCGGTTCGCCACCGGGGTGCCGATGACGACGTCGGACTGTCCGGAAAGGCGCGACAGCAGGACGCCCCACGCGGCGAGCAACGTCATGAACAGCGTCACGCCGTGACGTTGCGAGAAGGCCCGCAGTCCGGCCGCCAGCTCCGGCGTCAGCGCCAGCGGCACCGTGTCGCCGGCATGGTCGTGCAGGGCCTGCCGCGGGCGGTCGAGGGGCAGGTCGAGCAGCGTCGGCGCGCCGGCGAGGTGACTCTTCCAGAACTCGACCTGGCGGGCCAGCTCTTCGCCCCGCAGCCATTGCCGCTGCCACTGCGCGTAATCGGCGTACTGGATCTCCAGCGGCGGCAGCGGATCGCCTTCCCCGCGGCAGAACGCCGTGTACAACGCCGTCACCTCGCGAACCAGGATGCCCAGCGACCAGCCGTCGCTCACGATGTGGTGCTGCGTGATCAGCAGCACGTGCTCGTCGGCTCCGAGCGTGAGCAGCCGGCCGCGGATCAGCGGCCCGGTGCTCAGGTCGAACGGCGCGCGCGCTTCTTCCGCCGTCAGCTCCGCGACGAGGCGCTCGCGGCCTTCGTCTTCGAGCCCGCGGAGGTCGGGCACGGCCAGCGCAACCCCTCGGTCCTCGGGCGCGAAGCGCTGGTAGGGCAGGCCGTCGATCTCCACGAACGACGCGCGCAGGCTCTCGTGTCGTGCCACGACGCGGTCGAGCGTCGCCTGCAATGCCGCAACGTCGAGCTTCCCGCGCAGCCGCAGCGCGGCGGGCATGTGATACGCCGCGCTGGCCGCCTTGTCGAGCCGGTCGAGGAACCAGAGGCGTTGTTGGGCCAGCGAGAGCGGCAGGTCACGCCCGCGATCGGCGATCTCGATCCGCCCCATCGTGCTCGCAACCGCATCCCGCACGCCTTCGGCCAACGCCTGCAGGCTCGGCTTGGCGAACACATCGCGCAGCGCGAGATCGACCCCCAGCGTCGCACGGATCCGCGAGACCAGCTGAACGGCCAGCAGCGAGTGCCCGCCGAGCTCGAAGAAATCGTCCAAGCGGCCGACGCGCGGAGCGCG